>NZ_JBIVGP010000003.1:0-483713 GCF_044748725.1 Pseudomonas sp. NPDC089752 | reverse complement strand
CATGATCAAACTCTTCAGTTCAATACTGCTTGGGTTTTTAAGAAACCCTAAACTTGGCTCAGCAATCTCAAATGACTATGTGATTTCTCGCATGGCCACTTGTGATGCTGATAATCTTTTTGACTATCAGTCCGTACTCACAAGCACCCACACGAATTGCTTGATTCAATTTGTTAAAGAGCGTTTGGTTAAGAGCTTTTCGTCTCAACCGAGGCGCGCATTCTACGCTTTCCTCAGAGCCTGTCAAGCGTTTATTTTGAAGTTTTTTGCGAGAAACTCGTTTAGCTTCAAACACTTGGCTCGCTGCGATCTCTCGTAGCGGGAGGCGAATTCTACAGCGTTTAGAAGCGCTGTCAACCACCTTTTCAACCGCTTGCGATCATTCGATCGTAGCCCTTTCAGCATCGTTTGGATCATCTAACTCATTGAATCTCAAGGAGTTTGTTGTTCCGATGTCGCTGGAAGTGGGGCGCATTATAAGGGGAATCGAGAGGGGGTCAAGGGTTAATTTCATTTGATTGAAATATTTCTCGCTCGCCGTGGCGCCATCTGCGTCCATGAGATCGAGCGCCGCCCGCGCGGCGCATCGCGAGCAACGCTCGCTCCTACGTTTGTTTCCGGCCAGTAACGTCAGTGACAGACGCGCGCGACCGCCTTGTTTGTACGACTCGGTATCGCGTGGGGCACCAAGGCGGCCGCGCGCAAATCTCACAGACATAATTGGCCGGAAACAAACGTAGGAGCGGATTTTATCCGCGATGCGCCGCGCGGGCGGCGCTCGATCTCAAGAACGAAAAAAACCTCAAGACAAGCACCCGCCAGCAACGCCCAAAAAAAACAAAGCGGGGAGGCCTTTCGGCCTCCCCTCTTCACTTCATCCCTTAAAGGCTAGGGAATGCAAACTGCGACGCCTCATGGCTCGCACGCTGCGGCCAGCGCTGGGTAATCGCCTTGCGACGAGTATAGAAACGTACCCCATCCGGACCATATGCATGCAGGTCACCAAACAGCGAGCGCTTCCACCCACCAAAGCTGTGGTACGCCACCGGCACCGGCAACGGCACGTTGACGCCAACCATGCCCACTTCGATCTCGTCACAGAACAACCGCGCGGCCTCACCGTCACGGGTGAAGATACAGGTGCCGTTGCCATACTCGTGATCGTTGATCAGTTGCATGGCCTGCTCCAGGCTGTTCACACGCACCACGCACAACACGGGGCCGAAGATCTCTTCTTTATATATACGCATTTCAGGGGTCACCTTATCGAACAAGGTGCCACCGACGAAGTAACCATCTTCATTACCCGCTACGCGCAAGCCACGGCCATCCACCACCAGCCTGGCACCAGCCGCAACACCGTCTTCGATGTAACCGACCACCTTGTCCCGGGCTGCGGCGGTTACCAGCGGCCCCATGTCCAGGCCACAAGAAGTGCCAGCGCCGATCTTCAGCCCCTTGATCTGCGGCTCCAGCTTGGCAATCAGTGCATCGGCAACCTGGTCACCCACGCACACCGCCACGGAAATCGCCATGCAACGCTCGCCACACGAGCCGTATGCCGCCCCCATCAGCGCGCTGACGGCGTTGTCCAGATCGGCATCCGGCATCAGCACCGCATGGTTCTTCGCGCCGCCCAGGGCCTGCACGCGCTTGCCGCGCTTGGTACCTTCGGCATAGATGTACTCGGCGATCGGGGTCGAGCCGACGAAGCTCAGCGCCTTCACTTCTGGCGCCTCGATCAGCGCGTCCACGGCTTCCTTGTCGCCATGCACGACGTTGAGGATGCCTTTCGGCAGGCCGGCTTCCAGCAGCAATTGGGCGATGAACAAGGTCGAGCTAGGGTCACGCTCGGACGGTTTCAGGATAAAGGCGTTACCGCAGGCAATGGCCAGCGGGTACATCCACAGCGGGACCATGGCCGGGAAGTTGAACGGGGTGATACCGGCCACCACGCCCAGCGGCTGGAAGTCGGACCAGGCGTCGATGTTCGGGCCGACGTTGCGGCTGTACTCGCCCTTCAGCACTTCCGGCGCCGCGCAGGCGAATTCGACGTTCTCGATGCCACGTTTCAGTTCTCCGGCGGCGTCTTCCAGGGTCTTGCCATGCTCTTCGCTGATCATCTGCGAGATGCGCGCTTCGTTCTGCTCCAGCAGTTGCTTGAAGCGGAACATCACCTGGGCGCGCTTGGCCGGTGGGGTATTGCGCCAGGCCGGGAAGGCAGCCTTGGCCGAGTCGATCGCTTCCTGCACGGTCGCACGGCTGGCCAGCTCGACCTTGCGTATCGCCTGGCCCGTCGATGGGTTGAAGACATCGGCGGTGCGCTCGCCCTTGGTAACCAGCTCGCCGTGAATCAGGTGCTGAACAATGCTCATGAAAACTCCAGATAAAGAAGGTTGATACCGGCGCGCAATCGGCTCACGCGCCTTACGTCAAATTCGGAAAGATCAGTCGACCTTGTTCAGCGCTTCACCGACCGCGTCGAACAGGCGGTCCAGTTCCTGCGGCTGGGTATTGAAGGTTGGGCCGAATTGCAGGGTGTCGCCACCGAAGCGAACATAGAAGCCGGCTTGCCACAGTTTCATCGCAGCCTCGTATGGACGGACGATGGCATCACCGTCGCGGGCAGCGATCTGGATCGCCCCGGCCAGGCCGTAGTTGCGGATGTCGACGACGTTCTTGGTGCCCTTGACGCCGTGTAGCAGCTTCTCGAAGTGAGGTGCCAGTTCGGCAGCCGATTGCACCAGGTTTTCCTTCTGCAGCAGGTCGAGCGCGGCGATACCGGCGGCGCAGGCGACCGGGTGCGCCGAGTAGGTATAGCCGTGTGGGAATTCCACGGCATATTCCGGGGTCGGCTGGTTCATGAAGGTCTGGTAGATCTCACTGCTGGCGATCACCGCGCCCATCGGGATGGCGCCGTTGGTGACCTGCTTGGCGATACACATCAGGTCCGGGGTGACGCCGAAGGCTTCGGCGCCGGTCATGGCGCCCATCCGGCCGAAACCGGTGATCACTTCGTCGAAGATCAGCAGGATGTTGTGCTGGGTGCAGATTTCACGCAGGCGTTTCAGATAACCCTTCGGCGGAGGCAGTACACCGGCAGAACCCGCCAGCGGCTCGACGATCACTGCGGCGATGTTCGAGGCATCGTGCAGTTCGATCAGCTTCAGCATCTCGTCTGCCAAAGCAATACCGCCCTCTTCCGGCAGGCCCTTGGAGAAGGCGTTCACCGGCAACACGGTGTGCGGAAGATGGTCGACGTCGAGCAACTGACCGAACATCTTGCGGTTGCCGTTGACGCCGCCCAGGCTGGTGCCGGCGATGTTCACACCGTGATAACCACGCGCGCGGCCGATAATCTTCGTCTTGGTGGCCTGACCTTTAAGGCGCCAGTAGGCACGGACCATTTTCAGCGCGGTGTCGGCGCACTCGGAACCGGAGTTGGTATAGAAGACATGGTTCAGATCGCCCGGTGTCAGCTCGGTGATCTTTTCGGCCAGCTGGAACGACAGCGGGTGGCCGAACTGAAAAGCTGGGGAGTAGTCGAGGGTATTGAGCTGACGCGTGACTGCGTCGGCAATCTCCTTGCGAGTATGCCCGGCGCCGCAGGTCCACAGACCGGACAGGGCATCGAAGATCTTGCGCCCTTTGTCGTCGACCAGGTAATTGCCTTCGGCTGCCACGATCAGGCGTGGGTCGCGATGGAAGTTGCGGTTGGCGGTGTAGGGCATCCAGTGCGCATCCAGCTTGAGCTGGCTGGCGATACCGGCGGTGGCGGTTTCGGGCATGTTCATCGGCGGTTCCTCGAAAGACGATTAGGCAACGATGGCTGTTGTTGCAGCTAAGTTGGCATGCGGATAAAGTCTGGAAAAGCCTGCATTTCTAATCTTCAGGTAGTACAAGACTAAACTTATGAGCCGACGCCCCGACCCTCTGGCACAAGTCAGCGATTTCGACATCCGCCTGCTGAAAATCTACCGAAGCGTAGTTGAATGCGGCGGTTTCTCGGCCGCTGAAAACGTGCTGGGCATCGGTCGCTCGGCCATCAGTCAGCAAATGAACGACCTTGAACAGCGCCTCGGCCTGCGTCTGTGCCAGCGCGGGCGCGCCGGCTTTTCGCTGACAGAAGAAGGCCGCGAGGTCTATCACTCGGCGCTGCAACTGCTCAGTGCGCTGGAAACCTTTCGCACCGAAGTCAACGGCCTGCATCAGCATTTGCGCGGCGAGCTGAATATCGGCCTGACCGACAACCTGGTGACCCTCCCCCACATGCGCATCACCCATGCCCTGGCCGAGCTCAAGGACCGCGGCCCTGAGGTGCGCATCCAGATCCGCATGATCGCGCCCAGCCAGGTCGAGCAAGGCGTGCTCGACGGTAGCCTGCATGTCGGCGTGGTGCCACAGACCAGCCCACTCTCTGGCCTGGAATACCAGCCGCTGTACAGCGAACGCTCGCTGCTCTACTGCGCGGTCGGCCACCCGCTGTTCTACGCCGATGACCAGCAGATCATCGATGAACGCCTCAACGGCCAGGAAGCGATTGCGCCGACCTTCCGTTTGCCGGCCGATATCCAGGCCCACTATCAGGTACTGAACTGCACCGCCAGTGCCTCTGACCGTGAAGGCATGGCGTTTCTGATCCTGACCGGCCGCTATATCGGCTATCTGCCGGACCACTATGCGAGCTTTTGGGTTCAGCAAGGCCGCCTGCGCGCACTCAAACCCGACCAGCGCTTCTACGACCTGAGCCTGAGCTGGGTAACACGCAAAGGCCGACGGCCGAATCTGGTGCTGGAAAGCTTTCTAGATAGCCTGGCTGCGACACGCTGATGCCTGCTTGTGACGCTAATGCTTGTCACTTGTGCACAGGCAGGTAATCTTGTCCGACATCCGTTGCCACAGACCCGTACGGAACCGTCCATGACCCTAGAAGTCCCTGCGCATCGCCCTCCCGCCTCGGGCAAGCCCGCCGGCCGCATTCGCCAGAAGAACGAGCAGGCCATCATCCAGGCCGCCGAAGACGAATTCGCCCGCCATGGCTTCAAGGGCACCAGCATGAATACCATTGCGCTTAAAGCAGGTTTACCCAAGGCCAACCTGCACTACTACTTCACCAACAAGCTCGGCCTCTACATCGCCGTGCTCAGCAACATCATCGAACTGTGGGACAGCACCTTCAACGCCTTGAGCGTCGAGGACGACCCCGCTGCGGCGCTGAGCCAGTACATCCGCACTAAAATGGAATTTTCCCGGCGCAATCCGCAGGCCTCACGCATCTTCGCCATGGAGGTGATCAGCGGCGGTACCTGCCTGACCGAGTACTTCAGCGCCGACTACCGCGAGTGGTTCCGTGGCCGGGCCGCGGTATTCCAGGCCTGGATCGAAGCGGGCAAGATGGACCCGGTCGACCCGGTGCACCTGATCTTCCTGTTGTGGGGCAGCACCCAGCACTACGCCGACTTCGCTACCCAGATCTGCCAGGTGACCGGCCGCAGTCGTCTGACCAAGCAGGACATGGAGGACGCGAGCAACAACCTTATCCACATCATTCTCAAGGGGTGCGGCATCAAGCCGATCGCCTGACATCTATTTATGCCCTCTACCCTGCTCGACCTCTGCGAGTTTCGCGAGGACATCCGCAAGAGCCGCTTCATCACGTTTGCGGGCCCGATCACCAGCGCCGCCGAAGCGATGAGCTTCATCGAACGCCATAGCGACCTGGCGGCCACGCACAACTGCTGGGCATGGAAGCTGGGCGGACAATATCGCAGCAACGATGACGGCGAGCCTGGCGGCACGGCCGGCAGGCCGATCCTGGCAGCCATCGAAGCCCAGGACTGCGACCAGGTGGTGGTGCTGGTGATTCGCTGGTACGGCGGCATCCAGCTGGGCACTGGTGGTTTGGCTCGGGCGTATGGCGGCGGTGCCAACAAGTGCCTGCAGCAGGCGCCGAAAAGGCTGTTGGTGCAACGCAGCGAGTATTGCTGCAGTTGCAGCTTCAGCGAATTGGCGCTGGTGAAATTGCGTTTGGCAGAGGTCGATGGCCTGGTGCTGGATGAACAGTTCACCGCCAATGGCGTTGACCTGCAGATCGCTGTTGGTCTCGCGCATATTGGCGTGTTGCAGCAGCAACTGGCGGACCTCAGCCGCGGCCGCATTCTCCTCGAAGCCTGCTGACGGTTGCTCACAGGTACTGTGGGCCTGCCTGTGGATAAGCTTGGGGCAATCTTGTGTAGCCCAAGCTCATCAAGGCCTCCAGAGCATTGAGCATATTTTGATCACTGTTTGATGACAAGCGTAAAGCACTGAGTCATGGGGAGTTATCCCCAATGTGTCAAGCAGAAGTCACCGCAGCCAAGAAGTACCTTGCACACATTAACTGTGGACCACCCTGTGGATAACCCGTTAGCCACCCAGCCAAGCGCCCGTCTTCGCAAGGCCAAACGCCAGTGATCATTTTTTAGGCAGGTGCGATCTGGGCGTACTTCCATGACCTGCAGTATGCTGGCTTCCTTTTCTCAACACCGATAAAGGAATGTTCCAATGGCAACTTCAAGAACTGCCCTCATCATCGGCGCCTCTCGCGGGCTTGGCTTGGGTTTGGTGCAACGCCTGCAGGAAGACGGCTGGAACATCACTGCCACGGTTCGTGACCCGAAGAACCCCGGCGGCCTGAAGGATGTGCCGGGTGTCCACATCGAACAGCTGGAAATGAATGACACCGCGCAACTCGACGGACTGAAGCAGCGCTTGAACGGCCAGGTTTTCGACCTGGTGTTCGTCAATGCCGGAATCATGGGCCCACTGCCGCAAGACATTGAAACCGTAAAGCCCGAAGACATCGGCAGCCTGTTCATGACCAACGCCGTGGCACCGATCCGCGTAGCCCAGCGCCTGGCCGGTCAGATACGTGAAGGCAGTGGCGTGCTGGCGTTCATGAGCTCGATCCTGGGCAGCGTCACCATCCCCGACGGCGGCGAAATCCCCTTGTACAAAGCCAGCAAGGCGGCACTGAATTCGATGGTCAACAGCTTCATCGTCGGCCTGCAGCGCCCCGATCTCTGCGTGCTGGCCATGCACCCAGGTTGGGTGAAGACCGACATGGGTGGTGAAAACGCCGAAATCGACGTGCTCACCAGCACCCGCGGCATGCTCGATCAGATCAAGGCGCAGAGCGGCAACGGCGGCCTGCACTTTATCAACTACAAGGGCGAATCGCTCACTTGGTGAGCCGATTGGCGACCAGCCGGGCGCAATGCCCGGCCAGGCGCTGTAGAATGCCGGCAACCGTACCTGATTCGAGACATCCCCCTATGTATGACTGGCTCAATGCCCTGCCCAAGGCCGAACTGCACCTGCACCTCGAGGGTTCGCTGGAACCCGAGTTGCTGTTCGCCCTGGCCGAGCGCAACAAGATCGCCCTCCCCTGGAACGACGTCGAAGCCCTGCGCAGCGCCTACGCCTTCAACAATCTGCAGGAGTTTCTCGACCTCTATTATCAGGGCGCGGACGTGTTGCGCACGGAGCAGGATTTCTACGACCTGACCTGGGCCTACCTGCAGCGCTGCAAGGCGCAGAACGTCATCCACACCGAGCCATTCTTCGACCCGCAAACTCACACCGACCGCGGCATCCCATTTGAAGTCGTGCTCAACGGCATCGACAAGGCACTCAAGGATGGCCGCGAACAACTGGGTATCAGCAGCGGGCTGATCCTTAGCTTTCTGCGCCACCTGAGCGAAGACGAGGCTCAGAAAACCCTCGATCAGGCATTGCCTTTCCGCGACGCGTTCATCGCAGTCGGCCTGGACAGTTCGGAAAAAGGCCACCCGCCTAGCAAATTCCAACGCGTCTTCGACCGTGCCCGCAACGAAGGCTTCGTAGCGGTAGCCCATGCCGGCGAGGAAGGCCCACCCGAATACATCTGGGAAGCCCTCGACCTGCTCAAGATCAAGCGCATCGACCACGGCGTACGTGCCATTGAAGACGAGCGCCTGATGCAGCGCATCATCGATGAGCAGATCCCGCTGACCGTATGCCCGTTGTCCAATACCAAGCTCTGCGTGTTCGACCACATGAGCCAGCACAACATCCTCGACATGCTCGAGCGTGGCGTGAAGGTAACGGTGAACTCTGACGACCCGGCCTACTTCGGCGGCTATGTGACCGAGAACTTCCATGCCCTGCACACCCACCTGGGCATGACCGAAGACCAGGCTCGCAGACTGGCGCAGAACAGCCTGGACGCACGCCTAGTCAAGCCGTAACGGCGTAGCGGTTAACCCACCTGCAACGTCTGCACGCGGGCAATGCGATTGATCTGCTGTACTCCCAGCGCAGTGATCTGCAACGCCCGCGTGTCTTCGGCTTCGCGAATCCAGCCTGACTGCAGAAACAGGCTGAGCAAGGCCCGCCCCAGGCTGCCACCCAGATGCGGCCCTTGATCGCTCCACTCATTGCAATGGCAAATGACGCAGCTGCGCTTCTGACGCGGTGCCAGCGCATCGATGTAGACGCCAATATTCGCCAACTGCATGCGCCCCTCTTCGCTGACCATCAGTTGCTGTTCGTTACCTTCCAGCCAACCTGCAACCACTAACCGGTGATACAGCTCACCTGCCAGCTCTCCCCCCAGATGATCCCCACAACGACGTGCCCGACGCATCGACATCGGCAGTTGCAAAGGTGCCGTCCGCCCACCCTTGTCACGCCCGAGCTGTACGCTGGCCAAGGCTTCAACCGCCGCACCTACCTGGGGCGTCGCCAGCCTGAAGTAGCGTTTTCGCCCACGCGCTTCCAGCCTGAGCAGACCTGCCGAGGACAGCAATGACAGATGTGCGCAGGCCGAGGATGAGGTCAACCCGGCCATCACTGCCAGCTCATCGGTCGGTCGTGGGATGCCATCGATCAACGCCCATAACATTGCACTGCGCTTGGGGTCGGCCATCAGGCCGGCGATTTGACTGATACTGCTGACTGTATTCATGTCCCTTCCACTCCCTGCAAAACCCCATGTGATTTTCACTGGCCAACCTTGGCAATAGCGCTTGCCAGCCAAGCAGCTGCCGGCCTGTCACGGGCCAGTATAAGCCGCACTATCGCCTTCTCCGGCAGCCGCGCAGGCAGCCGCACGCCTGCAAAAAGCACTTGGGTAGGGCCACCCTCGCACCATTTGCAGATGTAGGCTGCAGGGGCGATGAAAGGCAAAACGGCTGTAAGCAAGCGGGAAGCGGCAACGTACTAGGAAGCGTTACCCAGGGCTGCCAGAGACTCTACCGGCAGCACTGCACCAAAATTCGCGCAAAAGAAGCAGACTCTTCCTTACCCCTCAGACATTGCATCTGAATGTTTCGAACAGGCCGTCAAGCGGTGTCGCAACCGTCAGTCAGAACTCCGCTTCAGGCCGTGGCGCAGGGATCGCACAGCGCTACACTTGATCCGCTCACCCCACCCTTCGGAGGTATGCCGCGATGAAGATTGTCGTCAGTGCGTCGAACCGTAATCCCAAATGCCCTTGGCAAGTGCAGCTCGACCAGCACGTGGTGAGTTTCCGCAGCGAGGCCGAAGCACGCGCCTTCGTCGCTACCCTGGAAACCCGCCTGCAGGCCCCTCACTCGCTCATGCCGAACGCCTGGCCTGCAAGCGCCGGGTCAGCAGCGCGACACTGACCACCAGTGCCCCACACAAACTGATCACCAAGGTCATTGGCACGGCACTGCCATCGTGCAGCAGGCCCACCAACGCCGCCGCACCCGCGGCAACGCTGAACTGCAGGCAGCCCATCAGCGCCGAGGCGCTGCCGGCCCGTGCGCCCTGGCCGCTCATGGCACAGGCCGATGCATTGGGAATGATGCAGCCCAGGCTGGCTATGCAGACGAACAGCGGCACCAGCAATGGCCACAGTTGCGCCGGCCGCAGGGCAGCCACCCCGAGCAGCACCAGCCCTGCTGCCAGATACAACCAGACTGCGCGCACCAGCAGGAAGGCAGGACCGCGTTTGGCCAGTAGGCGTGCATTGATTTGCGCCACGAGAATGAAGCCCGCTGCGTTGGTGCCAAACAACCAGCCGTAATGCTCGGCTGGGACGCCATAGAGCTTGATGAAAACGAAAGGCGACCCGGCGATGTAGGCAAACATCCCGGCAATGGCAATCCCCCCCGTCAGCGCATGCCCTACGAACACGCGATCGGCGAAAAGCCGCAGATACTGGCGCACTGCACCCGAGAGCGGTTGGCGTGGCATATGGGTGGGCAAGCTCTCCGGTAGCCCAAGCCCGACTGCGACCAGGCAGGCAGCGCTGAACAGGCTCAAGGCCAGGAAGATCGACTGCCACCCGGCCAGGTTCACCAGCACGCCACCGAGCATCGGCGCGAGGATCGGCGCCAGCCCCATCACCAGCATCAACTGCGAGAACACCTTGGCCGAGGCTACCGGGTCGCACTTGTCGCTGACGATCGCCCGCGACAGCACCATGCCGGCACAGCCACCCAGGGCCTGAACGAAGCGCGCCAGGATCAGTGTGTCGAGGTTGGGCGCGTAGGCACAGGCCAGCGAGGCCAAGGTAAACAGCCCAACGCCAAACAGCAGCGGTTTACGCCGGCCAAAGCGGTCTGCCACCGGACCATAGGCCAGTTGCCCTAGCGAAAGGCCAAGGAAGTAAGCGGCCAGAGTGGTCTGGACATGTTTTTCATCAGTGGCGAACGCCTGCGCCATTGCCGGGAAGGCGGGCAGGTAGAAGTCGATCGCCAAGGGCCCGAACGCACTGAGTGCACCCAGGATCAGCACCATTCTCAGGTTCATCAGGAATCCATAGCAGGCTAAGCAAGCGCATAAGTTTACCTGCAGTGGACGCCATCAGTATGAAAACATTTGCAACAAAACAGGGCCGCCAAGCGACCCCTGGCCTCACGCCACTTCGGCCTGATAACCCTCTTCACGTATCGCCGCCAACAGTTGCTCGGCAGCCAGCGCGCTTTGCACGCGCACCTGTTTGCCCGCCAGGTCGACTTCAATTAGAGCCGTTGCGTCCTGCTCCTGCACCGCGCGCGTCACCGCTTTCACGCAATGGCCACAGGTCATGCCTTGTACATTGAACACTTGCATCGGTAGCACCTCATTCAGGGTTTTGCGCAGTTTCAAGCTTGCCATCGGGGCAAGGTCAAGTTCTGCCTGCAACGGCCGGGCTGGAAATCCAGGCAAACCTCGGCCAAGCTGCGCCTTTGACGATTTGGCAAGCAGGAGATACTTCATGTTCAGGGCAGCAGTGAGCGTTGTCGGGCTATTGGCCGCACTGGCCGTTGTGCCGCCGGCCAGCGCCGAGGGCAACTCGGACTACAGCGTGCTGATCATTTCGCGGGAGCGCCTGGAAGTAGCCACCAGTTGTGAAATCGGCGTGTACCTCAACGATCAGCTTTCCGGGCGCGTGTTTCAGGAACAGTCGACTTCGTTCAACCTGCCGCCCGGCCCGGTCGACGTGCGCTTGCGCCTGCTGCCGGGGCAGATGCCCGGCTGCGCTCCCGGCATCGAGGACCAGCGCAGCACCCGGCTGAACCTGCAGGCGGGGCAGATCAACAAATACCGCATTGCCATGGGCCACAATGGGCTGGAGCTCAGACGCGCCAATCTGGAGTATTGACCTTCCCCACATGGCAAGGTTGATGCTGAAGGCCTGTCCAAGGAGGAGAGCCCATGCCTGCATCCACCACTTTCGACCTGCCGATCTCCGGCATGACCTGCGCCAGCTGTGCTGGCCGTGTCGAGCGCGCCCTGCGCAAGGTCAGCGGCGCTGACAACGTCAGCGTCAATCTCGCCACCGAACAGGCCCGGGTCCAGGCCCCGGCCGACAGCCTGCCCGCCCTGGTCGACGCCGTGCGTGACGCGGGTTACGGCGTGCCGACCCGCACCGTGGAGTTGCAGGTCGGCGGCATGACCTGCGCCAGCTGCGTCGGCCGTGTCGAACGCGCCCTCGGCAAACTGCCAGGCGTCGAGCAAGTCAGCGTCAACCTGGCTAGCGAACGCGCCCATCTGGAGGTATTGCAAGCGCTGGATGACAGCACGCTGATCGAAGCTGTCGAGAAAGCCGGCTACAGCGCCAGCCTGCCGCAGTCAGCCAACGACGACCAACAAGAAGCTCAGCGCCGCCTGCGTAAAGAGCGCCTGGCGGTCGCTGCTGCCCTGTTGCTGGCCCTGCCACTGGTGCTGCCGATGGTCGTACAACCGTTCGGCCTTCACTGGATGTTGCCGGCCTGGGCGCAATTCCTGCTGGCCACACCGGTGCAGTTCATTCTTGGCGCACGCTTCTATGTGGCGGCCTACAAGGCCGTGCGCGCCGGTGCCGGCAACATGGACCTGCTGGTGGCGCTGGGCACCAGTGCCGGTTATGGCCTGAGCCTGTACCAATGGGCCCAGGCCCCGGCCGGCACAGCCCCGCACCTGTACTTCGAAGCGTCGGCGGTGGTCATCGCCCTGGTGTTGCTGGGCAAATACCTGGAAAGCCGCGCCAAACGCCAGACCGCCAGTGCCATCCGCGCGCTCGAAGCGTTGCGCCCCGAGCGCGCGGTCAGACTGGTCGATGGCCGTGAGGAAGATGTCGCAATTGCCCAACTGCGGCTTGGTGACCTGGTGCTGGTCAAGCCTGGTGAGCGCTTCCCGGTCGATGGCGAAGTGGAAGAAGGCAGCAGCCACGCCGACGAAGCCCTGATCAGCGGCGAGAGCCTGCCGGTGCCCAAGCAGCCCGGCGACAGCGTGACCGGTGGCGCCATCAACGGCGAAGGTCGGTTGCTGGTTCGCACACGGGCGCTGGGCACCGAAACCGTGCTGGCCCGGATCATCCGCCTGGTCGAAGACGCCCAGGCGGCCAAGGCGCCGATCCAGAAACTGGTGGACCGGGTCAGCCACGTATTCGTCCCCGCCGTGCTGGTCATCGCCTTGATCACCCTCGTCGGTTGGTGGCTGGCCGGCGCGCCGCTGGAGACCGCGCTGATCAACGCCGTTGCCGTATTGGTGATTGCCTGCCCTTGTGCCCTGGGCCTGGCCACGCCAGCAGCGATCATGGCCGGAACCGGTGTCGCGGCACGTCACGGTATTCTGATCAAAGACGCAGAAGCACTGGAGCGCGCCCATGCGGTGAACCGTGTGGTGTTCGACAAGACCGGCACGCTCACCTCTGGCAGCCCACGTGTGTTGCATAGCCAAGCGGTGACGGGTGATACCGGCGAACTGCATCGCCTCGCCGGTGCCTTGCAACGCGGCAGCGAACATCCATTGGCCAAGGCCGTACTGGATGCCTGCAGCGAGCAAGGCCTGATTGTTCCCGAAGTGGCCAACAGCCAGTCGCTGACTGGGCGGGGTATCGCAGGCCTTGTGGAAGGCCGCGACCTGGCGCTGGGCAACCGCCGCCTGCTCGACGAAAGCGGCCTGCATCCCGGCGAGCTGGCAGGCAGAGCCCAGGAATGGGAGGCCGAAGGCCGTACCCTGTCATGGCTCATCGAGCGTGGCGCGCAGCCCCGAGTCATTGGCCTGTTCGCCTTCGGTGACAGCCTCAAGCCCGGTGCCGGACAGGCGATCACCGCCCTGCACCAGCAACGCATCAGCAGCCACCTGCTGACCGGTGACAACCGTGGCAGCGCCAAGGTGGTGGCCGAGGCCCTCGGCATCGACGACGTACACGCCGAAGTGCTGCCCGCCGACAAGGCCGCCACCGTGGCCGAGCTGAAAAAGCACGGCGTGGTGGCGATGGTCGGCGACGGCATCAACGATGCCCCGGCCCTGGCCGCCGCCGACATCGGCATCGCCATGGGCGGCGGCACCGATGTGGCCATGCAGGCCGCTGGCATCACCTTGATGCGCGGCGACCCGCGTCTGGTACCGGCCGCCCTGGAAATCAGCCGCAAGACCTATGCGAAAATTCGCCAGAACCTGTTCTGGGCCTTTATCTTCAACCTCGTCGGCATCCCTCTGGCCGCGCTGGGCTATCTCAACCCAGTGCTCGCCGGCGCCGCCATGGCGCTGTCCAGCGTCAGCGTGGTGAGCAATGCCCTGTGGCTGAAAACCTGGCAACCCACCAGCACCTCGCAGGAGGCCCGATGAACATCGGCCAAGCCGCCCGCCGCAGCGGGCTCAGCACCAAGATGATCCGCTATTACGAGTCCATCGGCCTGCTCAAGCCGGCCACCCGCAGCGACAGCGGCTACCGCCTGTACCAGCCGGAAGACCTGCACAGCCTGGCCTTCATCAAGCGCTCGCGCGATTTGGGGTTTTCTCTGGAGGAAGTGGGCAAGCTGCTGACCCTCTGGCAGGACCGGAAACGCGCCAGTGCCGACGTCAAGGCGCTGGCCTTGCAGCACATCGATGAGCTGAACCGGCGCATCGAGGAACTGGTCAGCCTGCGGGACACGCTGGGCGAACTGGTTGCCCACTGCAAGGGCAACGACCGGCCCGACTGCCCGATTCTCAAAGACCTGGCGAACGGCGGCGAGTGCTGTCACTGACGCAGTCGAACACGCCGACAACCCTTTGGTATGCCGTATTAGCCTAAACCCGACCGAATAGTCACCAAATGCGACTTCGCTCAATGAATATGGGCATTTTCGCTCAAAAAATCCCGGCCGATGCCGATGCAGATGTACCTGCCTCGCGTATCGAAAAAAATAATTCCGGGAGCGTCGATGAATATCAAACAGAAACTGACCTGGGCCTTCGCGGTGATCGCCGCGTTGCCCATCGTCCTTGTGGCCACGCTGGTGGTCATCAACTTGCGGGGTGAAGCCCGCGAAGGCTTTCTCGACAGCAGCAGCCGGGAAATTCGCCAGGTCAGCAACGCGATGGACATTTTCTTCCAGGGCATCGACCAGAATGTCGCCTACCTGGCCTCCCAACCGATGGTCGCCGCCACGGGCAGCAACCTGAACAAGTTCATGAGCGCCAACCCTTCCTACGAGCTGGGCGAGCAGGACAAGCAACTGCTGGAATTCTTCACCCGCCTGGCAGAATCCCACCCTGGCTATGCCTACGTTTCCTACGGAGTCAGTGACGGTGGCTACGTCGGCTGGCCCGCCGGCCAGAAGTTCACCAATTACGACCCGCGCCCGCGCCCCTGGTATCAGCTGGCCATGGCCAACCCCGGCAAGACGCTGCGCACCGGCGCCTACTACTGGGCCGCCGACGACGCCGTGCTGGTCAGCACCGTGCGCGCCGTGGCCAACCAATTGGGTAACCCAGGTGGTGTGGTGAACATCGACGTTTCCCTCAAGGGCCTGACCGAAATCGTCAAGCAGATCAAACTGGGCGAAAGCGGCTACCTGATGCTCATGGAAAACAACGGCAACGTGATGGTCGACCCACGCGATGCCAGCCACAACTTCAAGCAGCTGGCCAGCTTCGGTGACGGCTACGCAGAGCTGGCCAAGGCCGGCAAAGGGTTGGTCGAAGTCGAGCTCGGCGGCGTGCGCTACATGGCCAACATCTATCCCGACGAGAAGCTCGGTTGGACCTTCATCGGCCTGATCCAGCAAAGCGAAGTGATGCAGACCACCATCCGCCTGACCTGGCTGGTGGGCAGCATCGCGCTGATTCTCGCCGCCTTGTTCGCCGTGGTTGGCGCCGCTTTCGCCAAGCACATCGTGCGCCCGATCAACAGCGTCTCCAGCGGCCTGGAAGACATCGCCCAGGGCGAAGGCGACCTGACCCGCAACCTCGACGTGCGTGGCCGCGACGAAACCGCGCAACTGGCCAGCTGGTTCAACCAGTTCCTCGGTGCCATCCGCAGCCTGATCCAGCACATCGGCGCGGCTGCCGGCAACATCCTCGCCACCTCCACCCGCTCGACCCAGGTTTCCGGCGATATGGCCGAGGCCGCCGGGCGCCAGCGGGAGGCCGTGGACATGGTCTCTACTGCGTTTCACGAAATGGTCGCCACCGCCAACGAGGTCGCCCGCTCCTGCAGCCAGGCCGCGCAGTCGGCCGACAGCGGCCAGCAGCAGGCCCGTGAAGGCCAGCAGCAGATCGATGCGGCGGTGAACAGCGTCGACCGGCTGAGCCAGGAAATCGAACAGTCGGCGCAGTCGATCCAGCAACTGGAGCGCGACAGCAACGCCATCCAGTCGATCCTCGGCACCATTCGCTCGATTGCCGAACAGACCAACCTGCTGGCCCTGAACGCGGCGATCGAAGCCGCCCGCGCAGGCGAACAGGGCCGGGGCTTTGCCGTGGTTGCCGACGAGGTGCGGGCCCTGGCCAAACGCACCGCCGACTCCACCGCCGAGATCGATGGCCTGCTCGGCAACCTGGCCAGCCGCACGGCGGAAGTGGCCGAGCAGATGCATGCCAGCCTTGAAGTGTCGCAGCAGTCGGTCAGCCGCATTGGCCTGGCACGCGACAGCTTTGGCCAGATCCGCGAGTCGGTGGACATCATCCGCGACATGAACACGCAGATCGCCACTGCGGCGGAAGAGCAGCATCAGGTGGCCGAGGACATCAACCGCCATATCAGCCAGATTCACGGCGATGCACAGCTGGTGGCCGATCTTGCTCAGGCGGCGCGACAGGATTCGCAGAGCCTGGCCGGGTTGTCCAACGAGCTGGATGCGCTGGTGCGGCGCTTCCGGACCTGATGTTTTACGCGCCGGCCTCTTCGCGGGCGGTCCGACGTCTCGGCAAGCCCGCTCCCACAAGGGTTTTGCATATACCTGTGGGAGCGGGCTTGCCCCGCGAAGAGGCCGGCACTGACTACAGCCTCAGCTCACCTGGAGTTGAGCCAAACAACTGCTTGAAGGCGGCGATGTAAGCTGAGGTCGAATCATAACCACAGCCCAACGCCGCCTCTGTCACACTTTCCCCCGCCTCAAGCAATGCCAGCGACGACAACAGTCGCATGCGCTGGCGCCAGTTGCGGAAGCTCAGCCCGGTTTCACGCTGGAACAAGCGCATCAGGGTCTTCTCCGAGCAACCCAGCTCCAATGCCCACTGCTGCAGCGTCTGCTGCTGATCCGGCTCGGCAATCAGGCCGTTGCACAATGCCAGCAAACCTGGGTGGCGTGGCAGCGGCAGAGAAAAACCTACCTCAGGCAAGGTTCGCAACTGATCGAGCAGCACGCCGACCAGACGGGCTTCGTTGCTGTCGCCTTCCGGGTAATCCACCGGGAACAGGCAGAACGCCTTGATCAGCTCGCGTGCCAGCGGCGTCACCTCAAGCACCCGGCAATGCGCCGAAGCCCATGGGCAGGCATCGCGACGCACGTACAGGCTACGCATCTCGGCTTGCCCGGAGGTGACCACTTCGTGTTCGGCATCCGCCGGTATCCACACCCCCCACTGCGGCGGCGCGAAATAACTGCCGTCGCGGGTATACACACCCAATACGCCACTGATGGCATACGAGAACTGCACCCAGTCATGGCAATGGCGAGTGGTCCAGGATCCCGCACCAAGGCTTTCTGCGCGGGCATACAGCGGCCTGGGCAGATGGTCCAGAGCGGGGATGGCGCGGGGATGTCCGACAGTCGACATAGTGGTTTCTTGTAGTTTTCAGCAGACAAGACTACCACCGCGCTGCTTGGGTTTCTCAGCGCTCGACGATAACCGTCACCCCTTGCCCACCCGCCGCGCAAATCGAAATCAGCCCTCGGCCCTTCCCCGCCGTGGCCAGCAGCTTGGCCAGGTTGGCCAGAATCCGCCCCCCGGTCGCCGCAAACGGGTGCCCGGCCGCCAACGAACTGCCCTTGACGTTGAGCTTGCTGCGATCGATGGCACCCAGCGGTGCCTCCAGCCCCAGGCGCTCACGGCAGTAGTCGGCATCCTCCCAGGCCTTGAGCGTGCACAGCACCTGGGCGGCGAAGGCCTCGTGGATTTCGTAGTAGTCGAAGTCCTGCAGGCTCAGGCCATTGCGAGCCAGCAGCCGCGGCACGGCGTACACCGGCGCCATCAGCAGGCCCTCCTGGCCTCTGACGAAATCCACTGCAGCGGTTTCGCCATCGACCAGGTAGGCCAGCACCGGCAATCCCTGGGCCTCAGCCCACTCCTCGCTGGCCAGCAGCACCAATGACGCACCATCGGTCAACGGTGTGGAGTTGCCTGGCGTCAGCGTGCCCTGACCACTGCGGTCGAAGGACGGTTTGAGCTTGCTCAACTGCTCCAGGGTCAGGTCTGGCCGCAGGTTGTTGTCGCGGCTCAGGCCTAGAAACGGCGTGAGCAGGTCGTCCTGCCAGCCTTCGACATACGACGCCGCCAGGTGCTGATGGCTGAGCAGTGCCAGTTCGTCCTGCTCGGCGCGGCCGATCTTCCAGGTTTGCGCCATGCGCTCGCAGTGCTCACCCATCGACAGACCGGTGCGTGGCTCGCCATTGCGTGGCAACTCAGGCTTCAGGTGGCCGGGGCGCAGTTGCGCAAAGGGCGTGAGCCGCTCGCCCAACGTCTTGCCACGGTTGGCCTGCAGGAGGATGCGCCGCAGCCCCTCGTTGACCGCGATCGGCGCATCGGACGTGGTGTCGACGCCGCCGGCAATGCCGCTGTCGATCTGCCCCAGGGCAATCTTGTTGGCCACCAACAGCGCCGCTTCCAGGCCCGTTCCGCAGGCCTGCTGGATGTCGTAGGCCGGCGTTTGCGGCGACAGGCGCGAACCGAGCACGCATTCGCGAGTGAGGCTCATGTCACGCGAGTGCTTGAGCACCGCGCCTGCCACCACTTCTCCCAAGCGCAGCCCGTGCAGACGATAACGCTCGACAAGACCTTCCAGGGTGATCGTGAGCATCGCCTGGTTGCTGGCAGTGGCGTAAGCGCCGTTGGAGCGGGCGAAGGGAATTCGATTGCCGCCCAGAATCGCGACCCGGCGAAGTGAACGCATGCGTGGCTTCCTCCTGAAACAATTAGATCCGAACAGCCTAGGTGTTTTTACCGCATTCGAACGACCCTGCCACAAAGTTGGTCCACACTGCATGCTTGCCTACAGGGAGACCCGCACATGAGCGACCGCTATCTCGGCTTTGCCAACTCCAACCTCGGCCGCCGCCTCGTCGATGCCCTCGGGCTGCCAAGCCCGGCACCGCTGGAGCGCTGGCAGGCAGGCCGTCTGCGTCCGGTGGAGGGCGCGCTGGTCATGGGCGGCGGGCCGCTGGCGCGCACAGTCGAAACCATTGCTGCGCGCCTGACCGACGAACTCTACAGTTTCAATGGTGACGGCCTGCAGGCGCCCGCCTGGGTCGCAGGTTTAGGCCCGAAGCTCAAGGCCGTGGTGTTCGATGCCAGTCATCTGTCCGACAGCGACGAGCTCAAGCAGTTGCGCGAATTCTTCCAGCCCTTGCTGCGCAGCCTGGCGCCCTGCGCGCATATCGTGATTCTCGGCCGTGCGCCCGAAGGTATCGACGACCTATTGGCCAGCGTCGCCCAACGTGCGCTGGAGGGCTTCAGCCGTTCCTTGGCCAAAGAGCTGCGCAACGGCGCGACGGCCCAGCTGCTGTATGTCGACGAGGGTGCCGATGATCAGCTGGAGGGCGCCTTGCGCTTCTTCCTGTCGCCCAAGAGTGCGTTCATTTCTGGCCAGGTCCTGCGCCTGCAAGCCTGCGCCAGTCAGGTCGAGGACTGGACCCGCCCACTCGCCGGCCGACGCGCGCTGGTGACCGGCGCCGCGCGCGGCATTGGCGCCGCCATCGGCGAAACCCTGGCCCGCGATGGTGCCGAGGTGATGCTGCTGGACGTGCCTCAAGCACAACAAGACCTCGACGCTCTCGCCGCGCGCCTGGGCGGTAAAGCATTGGCGCTGGACATCTGCGCGGGCGATGCCGCTGCACAGTTGCTGCAAGCCTTGCCCGACGACATCGACATCGTCGTACACAATGCCGGCATCACGCGTGACAAGACCCTCGCCAACATGACCCCGGACTACTGGGACGCCGTGATGGCGGTCAACCTCAAGGCGCCACAGGTGCTCACCCAGGCTTTGTTCGACGCGGGCGCGCTGGGCGAGGACGCACGCATCACCCTGCTGGCCTCGGTCAGCGGCATCGCCGGCAACCGCGGCCAGGCCAACTATGCCGCGAGCAAGGCCGGGTTGATCGGCTTCGCCCAGGCGTGGGCACCGAAGCTCGCCGAACGCGGCGGCAGCATCAATGCCGTAGCGCCCGGCTTCATCGAGACCCACATGACCGCCGCCATGCCCATGGGCCTGCGCGAAGCCGGACGGCGTTTGAGCTCGCTGGGCCAGGGCGGGCGGCCACAAGATGTCGCCGAGGCCATCGCCTGGCTCAGCCAGCCAGGTTCCGGCGCGGTCAGCGGCCAGGTGCTGCGCGTGTGTGGCCAGGCATTGATGGGGGCATGAACATGAATCGGCACTGGCACGACCTGCACAGCCCCGACTCGCGCGCCAGCCTTTACCTGCGCGCGGCCAGCAAGCGCAAGATCAGCGGCGACACGCTACCCGCAGACGGTCTGCGCTGCTTCATTCGCGTACAGTCCGACAACCTCGCCGCGTACCGGCGGCTTTGCCACTTCACCGAAGATGGCCGCCTGCCGGGCACCTATCCGCACGTCATGGCCTTCACCTTGCAGTTGCAGCTTTTGACGGCCCACGACTTCCCGTTCCCGTTGCTGGGCCTTGTGCACCTGGACAACCGCATCGAGGTGTTGCGCCCCTTGGGTGGCATCGATGGGCTGCGCTTCGCGGTGCATGCCGACAACCTGCAACCGCATCCCAAGGGCGGGACCTTTGACCTGGTCACCGAAGCCGAGGATGGCCTTGGTCTGCTGTGGCGCGAAACCAGCCGCATGCTGGTGCGCGGCTTGAAGCTCGACGGCCAGCCCGAACAAGGTGAGGAACGCGAGCCCGAGCCGTTGCCCGAGGCGACACGCTGGTACGCCGACAGTGACGTCGGCCGGCGCTACGCCAAGGTCTGCGGCGACTACAACCCGATTCACCTGAGCGCCGCCAGTGCTCGGCTGTTCGGCTTCCCCAAGGCGATCGCCCACGGCATGTGGAGCAAGGCCATGGCGTTGGCCGCACTGCGCGGGCACCTGCCGAACAGTGGCTATGCCTTCGAGGTGGATTTCCGCAAGCCGGTGCGGTTGCCCTCCGAGGTGGTGCTGAGCGCCAGCGGGGCTGGGCCTGCCGGTGAGCTGCGCCTGGATGGGCACGGCGAACTGCTGCACATGGTCGGGGGATGGGCTGAGCTTTAGGCCGTCTTCGCGGGTCAAGCCCGCTCCCACAGGGACCGCACAACTTTATAAATCTTAAGCAAGACAGGCTTCCACAAGGACCGCGCTGTATTTGTGGGAGCGGGCTTGCCCCGCGAATGGGTCGCGCAGCGGCCCCAATTACGCTTGCTTTGCAACAGGCCTCCGCCGAAGCTATGCAGCATTAGGAGAGCCCCGATGAACCTGCAAGAACTCACTCAACGCCTGCACCAGATCCGTGACAACAACGCCTGGCGCGGCTTCCACAGCCCGAAGAACCTGGCCATGGCCGCCAGCGTGGAAATGGCCGAGCTGGTGGAAATCTTCCAGTGGCTCAGCGAGGACGAATCGCGCCAGTTGCCTGCAGACAAACTCGCCCACGCCGGCCAGGAGGTGGGCGACGTCGTGCTCTACCTGCTGCTGTTGTGCAGTGAACTGGGCCTGGACATGGAGCAAGTGGTACGGGCCAAGCTGGCCGACTCTGAAAGGCGCTTCGCAAAATGAATGACCGTCACTTCGATGAGCTGGCCACCCGCTTCGCCGAGAAGATCTACGGCGGCGCCAAGGGTGCCATTCGCCTGGCCGTGCTCCAGGCCGACCTCGCCGACGCCCTGCCCGACCGCCCGCTACGTGTGCTCGATATCGGCGCCGGGCTTGGCCACATGGCCCTGTGGCTGGCCCAGCGCGGCCACCATGTGACCCTGGCCGAACCGGCCGCGCCGATGCTCGAAGGTGCCCGGGCGCGCTTCGCCGAAGCCGGCCAGCCGGCCACGTTCATCCAGGCGCCCTGGCAGGACCTGCTTGGCCAGCTCACCGAGCCCTACGATCTGGTACTGTGCCACGCCGTGCTCGAATGGCTTGCCGAACCCGAAAGCATCCTGCCGGTGCTGCACCAGCTGACCGCACCCGGCGGCTGGCTGTCGCTGGCGTTCTACAACCGCGATGCGCTGGTGTATCGCAACCTGCTCAAGGGCCATTTCCGCAAGTTGCGCAGCAACCGCCTGGAAGGTGAAAAGCAGAGCCTCACGCCACAGAAACCGCTTGATCCGCGCGAGCTCAAGGCGCAACTTGAGCCTATCTGGCAAGTCGAAAGTGAAAGTGGCGTGAGGGTGTTCCACGACTACATGCCCAAGGACTTCCAGGCCAAGGCCGAGTTGCTCGACCTGCTGGAAATGGAACTGGCCCACCGCCGTCACCCAAGCTTTGCCGGGCTCGGCCGCTACCTGCACTGGATGTGCCGCCCCCGCTGACCCGCCCGCCGGGAGGAATTCATGCCGTACCGCCTGCTGTGCCTGGCCTTGTTGCCGCTCGCCCTGTGCGCCTGCCAGGGCAGCAATCCCTATGTCGCCAGCAGCCGACCGCTGCCACCGGCCCCGCCACAGGCGGCTGCAACGTTTGACGCCAGTGCCTACCCGGCAGCGCCACGCGACTATGGCCGCTACCGCAGCTGGAGCTGGCGTGGCGGCCAACTGCCCAGCGGCACGGCCGATGCCGACCCGGCGCTGCTGGCCGACGCCGTCAGCGGCGCGCTCGACCAGCATGGCCTGCGCCCGGCCCGGGGCAACGCCGCCGACCTGCTGGTCAGCGCCGACATACGCCTTGAGCGGCGCTTGCGCCAGGTGCGCGACTATGACTATTACGATCCCTACTACGGCCCGTACCCCTACGGCGGCGTCGGTGTCGGCGGCTATCGTAACGGCTACGGCGCCTATGGCAGCGTGCCGATCGTGCGCACTTATGAAGTTGAAGTGATGGTGGTGCGCATCGACCTGTTCGATGCGCGCAACGGTCAGCCTGTGTGGAGCGCGAGCGCTGAAAGCGGCAGCGACAAAGGCTCGCCGCGCGATCGCGAAAGCGCCTTGCGCGAATCGGTAAACAAGGCGCTCAGCGGCTATCCTCCCAGTTAACTACTCACGGAGAACCATCATGTTGCGTCGCCTCGTTCTACTGTCATTCGCGTTGTTGCTGGCGGCCTGCTCCAGCAACAACGTCCAGCAGGATTTCGACGCCAGCCGCGATTTCGCCGCTTACCGCAGCTGGGCGTGGCAAGAGCCGGGCTTGCAATACCGCCCGGATGATCCACGCATCAAGAGCGACCTCACCGAGCAGCGCATCCGCGCCGCCGTCGCCGACCAGCTCGACCAGCGCGGCCTGCGCCCGGCCCAGGGCAATGCCAGGGCAGACCTCAAGGTGCGCGCCTACCTGATCGTCGAGCAGCGCCAGCAGCAGATCACCACCAACTACGGCGGTGGTTGGGGTGGCTATTGGGGCGGCTACTGGGGCGGGCCGATGTACAACGAGACACGTAGCGTCGACTACAAGGTGGCGACCATCCAGGTCGACCTGTTCGACGGCCGCGATGGCAAGCTGGTCTGGCGCGGCAGTGCCGAACAGATCATGAACAACTACCCGCCAAGCCCCGAAGAACGCAACAGCGCCATCCAGAAGACCGTAGGCCAGGTGCTGTCCAATTACCCACCAGGCAGGGCCAAGTAGCATTGCGTAGCCCGTTCGTCAGATCGCGTCTACCCTGAGAAAGAAACCTGACTGAACGGGTAGACGTGTTCAACGAATAGGGATGGCGACCTGCCAATGCAAAGCATTGTTCTCCTGATGTGGCTTGCCTTGTGCACTGAACAAGATATCCGCCAGCGCCAGATCGCCGACCTGCTGACCCTGGGCGCCGCCGCAGCAGCCCTGGTCTGGTTGTTCGTCACTGGCCACAGCTGGATTGGCGCCGACCCCAGCGATGCTGGCTGGGCACTGGCGATCGTCATGCTGCTGACCCTGCCCGGCTACATGCTCGGCCGTTTTGGCGCCGATGACGTCAAGCTGATGGGCGCTCTAGCCTTGGCAACCAGCCCGCAATACGTGCTCGGCACCTTCATTGGCGCCGGCGTCAGTGTGCTGCTGTGGTTACTGACGCGCCGGCGGCTATGGACCTTGGCCAACCCCAAAGTAAAGAAGCGCCTGCAGGCGCTGACCGAAGAAATGGGTGACAAACAAGCCTTCGTTCCCTACGTGCTGGCCGGTTTCCTGCTGACTGCAGTATGGATCCAATGACCAATTCGGTTGTCCGATAACTTGTACATGCGTTGTACAGGCTGGCCAGCAGCGTCTATGGTTAAGCTGCCAGAGCGTCTGGCCCGGGAGCAGGGCCGCAAACAACAGGGAGTTGATCGTGAACAAGTCAAACGCAGAGGTGAAGGTACTGGTGGTCGATGACCAGCCCCTGATCGTCGAACAGTTGTGCGAGTATCTCGAAAGCCAGGGCCACCCGTGCGTGCGCGCCCACTCCACCGATGAGGCCATTGAACGCTATCTCGCCGATGAGGCCATTGGCCTGGTGCTGTGCGACCTGCACATGCCCGAGCGCGATGGCATCGAGCTGGTCCGCGCGCTGAAGGACGTTGCCGGACGCCAGCGCATGTTCGAAGCGATCATGCTCACCGGCCGTGCGGAGAAGCAGGATGTGATCCGCGCCCTGCGCGAGGGCTTTGCCGACTACTACCAGAAACCCATGGACCTCGACGAACTGCTCGAAGGCGTGCGCCGTCAAGAGCAGGTGTTGCTGGAGCGCAAGGCCAACTTCCGGGATCTGGGCAGTCTCAACCAGCGCCTGCAAGATTTGGCGGGGTGCATCGACGAGCTGTATCAGGACCTGGAAAAAGCCCGCGGCCAAGGCGTTCACCGCCGCGCCGGCGATGTCGAAGAAAGCGAAAGTGATCTGCCCGCCGCGTTCGAGAAACTGTCGCCGCGCCAGCTGGAAGTGGCCCGGCTGGTGAGCAAGGGCAAGACCAACTACCAGATCGCCTGCGAGTTGGGGATTACCGAGAACACGGTCAAGCTCTATGTCTCGCAAGTGCTGCGCCTGACCCATATGCACAATCGCACGCAGCTGGCGCTGGCGCTGACGCCAAGTTCATCGCCCGTGCATCAGCGGTTCACCACCCACTGACTTGCGCAAAGTTATCAAGCTCGCCTATTCCCTGTGGGAGCGGGCTTGCCCGCGAACACGGGCGAAGCCCGTGCCATCCACTGCGGCGGCTGCTTCGCGGGCAAGCCCGCTCCCACAGAAGATGCGTCGCCGAGGGGACATGAGCCATATCACTCCAGTTGATAGCTGAAGCTGAACATCACCCGCGGCCCACGGTTCAGGCTATCCAGCGCAACATCCGCCAGCGGCTTGGCCACCTCCAGCGCCACATAGCCCAGCCGCACCCCCAGCGCCACCGAACTGAGGTGCGCATCCTCGAAAGGCCCGCCGTTGTACCAGGCCTCAGCGGCATCGAGCACTGCATAAGGCTGCACCCGTTTCAGCCAGCCACCCCGCTGGATGCTGTAGTTCAGTTCGTAAGCCACCCCCCAGCCCTTGTCGCCGGCCGCCTGGTCACGCGGGTAACCTCGTCCGAACTGCTGCCCGCCAAACACCGCCCGCTCACTGTCTGGGAGCCTGTCGTCACTCCAGTACAGCGCCCCAGAGGCAACACCCTGCCAGTTGCCGAACAGCTGATCGCTCTGCACGCCAGACACCCGAAAACGCAAGAAGTCCATGTCGTAGTCGGCATCGCTGCGCGCCCCCAGGTAGTCCAGGCCCTGGTAGACACCCGCACTGACGATGCGCTGGCGACGAGCAGCAGCCTGGCGCCAATCGCCCTCGAACGACAACGCGCGAACATAGGAATCGTTGTCACGCAGAGCACCAGACCGATACTGGATATGCTCAGTGATCGAGTAAACCCGCCCAGACAGGTTGATCCACTCATCGGGCGCCACCCTCAGTGCTTGACCGAGGCCGAGCGAAAAGCGCTCGCCTCTACGGCGCTCGGTCGAATCGGTACCGTCTTCCAGCCGAATACGGGTGCCCGACTCGCTGCGAAAGCGCGCCGCCGATAACAACAATTGGCTACCCTGCGCGTCCAGGTACTGGCTGTAATCCAGGCGCTGAAATTGCGTGTGAGCATCACCGAGGGGTAGCAAGAAACTCGCTGTCAACTGTTCGACATAGCGTGTCTGGGCATTGCTGGAAAGCGTGAACAGCGCCTCTGGATCATCCCGGCTACCTTCATTCAACGCCAAGGCGGCATCGAACGGTTTGCGTTGCACATGGAGCCTGAGGCGGTTCGCTTCATCCCGCCCCTGCGCCGCTGTCAACTCAGCCTGCACGGTGAGCCCGGGAAGCCGCTGTAGCAAGCCTATGGCGCGCTCCAGCGATTCACGGGTCATTGGCCGCTCAGCTTGCAAACGCTCCATCACCTGCTCGATGAACCTCGCTGCCGGGCCTATATCACCCAGCAACTCGTAGCCCTGAACGTACCCTTCCACCAGCACCACCTCCACCCTGCCATCGGCAAGGTCCTGTGGCGGCAGGTAGGCATACGACAGGGGGTAGCCGTCACGCTGGTAACGTTGGGTCAGGCGTTCGGTAAACTGCTGCAACTCATTGACCGAGATCGTGTGGCCAATCAGCGGCTGGTAATGCTCGCGCAGCTCACTCAGCGGATAGACCGTGCCACCCTCGAAGCGCACTTTGTGCAGGACCAGGCGGGTATCGCCGGGCAGCGGCTCGCCAAGGGCCATGCTGGCCCAGGCCAGCAACAACAGCAGGGGCACGACCAGAGGACGCATAGGACGCTCCACAATCCCTTGGGCGCCGGGGCGTCGGCCGGTCACACCCGTCACCAGCAAGCGTAGGTGCTGCCCCGGCAAACGTCGAACGGTTACTCGCTGACCTGGAACGCCACCCGCGCGGTTTCTCCGCTTTCATCCAGTGCGCTCAGCTCGATCTGCCCGACGCGGTCGAAGCGCACCAGCAGGCTGTCCTGGCCATCGGTCTCGCCCAACGGCTGCCCATTGAGGAACCACCAGCGCCGGCCGCCGCCACCGAGTGCCGACACGTGCAATTGCAGCGGCTCGCTGCTGGTGGCGGGGCGCCGCAGGCTGTCACCGGGGCGCACGCCAACGATGGACAGCGGTGGTGCACTGGCCGGCACCTGTGGCGGGCAGCTTGGGTCCACCGCCGGCAAGCGTGCGGCACGCCGCTCCACGCGACCCAGCCAGGGCTCCAGCGGTGCCGGCCACAAGGCGATGTCGCGGGGTGTGGCACCTGGGCAACTGCCGTCGACCCGCAGGCCCTGGGCATTGACCCAGACGCTCTCGCGCAAACCCAGCCCGAGCGGTTGATCGGCCGCCTGCAGGGTGGGCGGCGTGGTGCGGTCCAGCGTCCAGGCAAAACGCTGGCGCCTGCAGTTGGGGTCCTGGCGGTTCATCGGTTGACCCAGCGGCCAGCAGATCGCGGCAACGCCGACGCTGGCCGGGACCTGCTCGACCGGGACGGTCAGGCCTCGCTGGCTGTCGCGGTTGCTCAACAGGTCGTGCACCTGCAGCATCAGCGGCGCCGCTGAAGCCAGGCCGAACTGCCCAGGCACCGGCGTGCCGTCGGGGCGGCCGATCCATACGCCAATCAGGTAACGCGGCCCGACGCCGATCGACCAGGCATCGCGAAAGCCATAGCTGGTCCCGGTCTTCCAGGCCAGTTGCGGGCGCTGCACCAATTCGGCATGCGGGTCACGATCAGGCCGCGCCTGGCCGCTGAGAATGCGCCGGATGATCCACGCCGCGCCAGGCGACAGCAAGCGCCGCTCCAGCAAGGGGTCCTGGGGTTGCAGGCGTATGCGAGCACTGTTGCCGCCCCGCGCCAATGCGGCATAGCCACCGACCAGCTCCTCCAGGCGACTGCCTGCACCGCCGAGGATCAACGACAGGTTGGGCTCGGCCAAGGGCGGCAGTGCCAGCGGCATGCCAGCCATGCGCAACTGCGCGGCGAAGCGCTTGGGGCCGTAGGCTTCGAGCAGTTGCACCGCCGGCAAGTTGAGCGACAAGGCCAGCGCCGAGCTGGCCGACACCGGGCCACTGAAGCCCATCGAGAAGTTGCCGGGGCGGTAGTCGCCATAGCGGCGCGGCACGTCCTGCAGCAGCGATTCGGAATGAATCAGGCCATCGTCCAAGGCCATGCCGTAGAGGAACGGCTTGAGCGTCGAGCCCGGTGAGCGCAGCGAACGGACCATGTCGACATGGCCGAAACGGCGTTCATCGGCCAGGTCGATCGAGCCCAGGTAGGCGCGCACGGCCATGCTCTGCGCATCCACCACCAGCACGGCCGCGGATGTGCGCTCGGGCAGGCGCGCGCGCCAGCCCAGCAACAGGTCCTCCAGGCGCCGCTGCAACGAGGCATCGAGGGTGGTGCGGATCAGCGGCGGGCTGTTGGCGGTGTTCAGCCGGCGCGCCAGCAGCGGCGCCAGGGCCGGCTCCTGTCGCGGGGCCAGCAGCAAGGGTTCTTCGGCGGCTTCCTTGATCTGCAGAGCGGGCCACACCTGATATTCGCCCAGGCGCTGCAACACCTTGTCGCGGGCACGCTGGGCGCGCGCCGGGTGGCGGTCGGGTCGCAAGCGGCTGGGCGCCTGCGGCAGCACTGCCAGCAGCGCCGCTTCGGCCGGCGTCAGGTGCAGCGGCGACTTGCCCAGGTAGGCCCAGCTGGCGGCTGCCACACCCTGCAAGGTGCCGCCGAAAGGCGCGCGATTCAGGTAGATCTGCAGGATATCGCGCTTGGACAGGTGCCACTCCAGTTGCGCCGTACGCCATAGTTGCCGCAGTTTGCCGGCCAAGGTGCGGTCGTGAGGGTCGAGCAAGCGCGCCACTTGCATCGACAGGGTACTGCCGCCCGACACCACCCGGCCGCCGCGCAGGTTCAGCCAGGCCGCACGCACCAGCGCTAAAGGATTGACCCCAGGGTGGCGGTAGAACCAGCGGTCTTCGTAAGTCAGCAGCGCCTGCAGATACAGCGGCGACACCTGTTCCGGGCTGACCGGATAGCGCCAGACGCCATCGGCATCGGCAAAGCGCCACAGCGGGGTACCGTCTTCGGCCAGCACCACCCGCGCCAGATCGTCAGTGGGCAGGGGCAGTGGCCAGAGGCGGTCAGCCAGCCACAGCAGGCCGAGCATCACCCCCAGGGTGATGACACTGGCGCGCAGCAACCTTCCCGCTCGGGTGCGCGGCCGGGCTAAGCTTGGCATCGGGAACCGACCTGGCCAGGTAATGGCCAAAGGCTTGGGAACGGCAAACTCGCCGATTCGTTCATCAGGAAGCAACTATGCATGTAGAAGGTTTTTTCGAGTGGCTGGGCCAGGCACTGGGTTCATTGATCCGCTTCATCGTCGACGCTTTGAGCGGCCTGTTCAACCTGCTGGCCAACGCCGGCGGCAACTTCATCGATGGCCTGGCGCGCACCCTGGGCATGGACACCTCGCTGGTCAGCATCCTCGCCCTGATCGTTGGCCTGATGCTGCTGTACTCGGCGATCCGCGCCTTCATGCGCGCCTCGATCATCCTCGGGATCATCTGGCTGGTGCTGGGGCTGTGGGTGATGAGTTGGGTGATCCACTGACCCAGTGGACCACCCCGCCCGAGGTCAACGTGCCTTGACCGTCATTTCACCCTGCCCATCGCCCACCGCCTGCAGGTTCGGCCGGTACATCGACTCGACCTGCGGTGGCGGCACCCGGTAGGTACCCGGGGTTACTGCGCGGGCCAGGTAGAGCAGATGGGTGGTGCCGTAGCCGTCGAGCTTGAGCGCCGCCACATAGCGATCATCGCGGTACTCCTGATGCACCACACTGGCGTTCTGCATCGACTCGCGCCACTGCTTCACTGCGCTGCTGGCGTTTTCCAGGCTGGCGGCGCTCTGCGCCAGGTTCTGGTTTTCCAGCTCCAGGCCTGCCGGCAGCAAATCGACGACCAAGGCATCCGGGACCGCGTCGCTGGCCTTGAGCGCCAGGTGCACCAGGACCAGGTCACCGCTGCGCAGGTTTTGCAGGTCCAGGGCCTGGCCATTCATGCCCAGGTATTCGCGGCGGATTTCCATGCCGTTACCGCCTGCGGCAGGTGCCTGGCGTGGGTAGCCCGAAAGCGTGAGCTGCTGATAAACGGTTTCGCTGCCTTGGTTCTGTACGCTCAGCGGCGATGCCAGCAACGGCCCTTCGAGCTTCATGCCAGACTCGCCATTGTTGAACTCGCGAACCTCGCCTGCGCTGTCCAGGCGCGCTTTCCAGGGTGCCTCCGGCTTGCCAAGCAGGCCACGACCGGCGAGGAACAGCGCGTTGCGCTCCTGAGTCGACAGCCAGCGGTTGGCCGCCAGTTCATCGGACAGGGCAAACAGGCGCTGGTCGACTTGGTTACCGGCCAGATTGCTCTCTTGCAGCAGCGCCAGGATCAATGCCTGATCACGCAGGCTGCTGCCGTAATCGGCCATCCAGCCTTTGCTGCGACTGATGCCCAGCCCCGCCTGCAGCGCCTCCTGCGAACGCGGCTTGTCGCCCATCTTCTCCAGCGCCACCGCCAGTTGCACCAGCGGCAAACCGGAGCGTGCATCGGCGCGGCGTTCGAACAGGCTGCGCAACGCGCCCAGCGGCGCCTGCTGGCTGCGCGACAGCACTAACGCGGCATACGCCTGGACGGCGAAACGGGTGTGCTCGGCGTTCTCGCTGTAATCGACTTCGATCAGGTTGCGCTCCTGCAGGTAACGCAGCAGCCTTTCGCTGGCCTTCTTCAGCGCTTCGGCAGGTACGCCATAGCCTTGGTCACGGGCACGCAGCAGGAAGTCGGTGACATAGGCGGTCAGCCAGTATTCCTCTTCGCTGTCCGAACTCCACAGGCCGAAGCTGCCGTTGTAGCGCTGCATGCCCAGCAGGTGTTCGATACCCATCTCGATCTTGCGCTTGCGCACGTCGGCAGGTTCACCCTTGATGCCCAGGCGCTTGAGGCTTTCGGCATCGGCGTACAGCGACGGGTAGAGGCCGCTGGTGGTTTGTTCCAGGCAACCGTAGGGGTAGGCTTCGAGGGCGCGGATCTGCTCGGCCAGGTTCAGTGGCGGGCGGCTCGACAGCGCCAGGCTGGCTTCCAGGCCCGCAGGCTCGAAGGCGGCCAGGTCGCCTTCCGGCAAGGTCCACGGCTGGTCCTTGAGGGCCACCCGGTAGTGCTTGAGCATCGCCGGATAGGCCGGGCGGATGCCCAAGGTCCACTCGCGCTCGAAGGCATTCACGCTTTCGCCGGGCAACTGCAGGCCATTGACCCGCACATGTACCTTGCCCTGTCCCAGCCCACCCTGGGCCTGCACCGGAATCATCAGCGTGGTGCGCTGACCCTCGGCCAGGGCAACGGCCTGCTGTGCGCTCGCCGCCAGGCTCAATTGGCCCTCGGTGGTGATATCGACGCTGAGCTGCTGTTTGCTGCCAGACAGGTTGGCCAGGTCCAGCGCCAGGCTGGTGCGATCGCCTCCGGCTAGGAAGCGCGGCGCCGACAGCTCGGCGATCAGCGGCGCGGCCACCACCGTCTTGCCTTCGGCCATGCCGAAGTGCTCCTCGGTCCAGGCCTGGGCCATCAGCCGCAGTTCACCGTTGAAGTCCGGGATATCGACCGTCGCTTCCCCCTCGCCCTGCTCGTTCAGGGTCACCGGCACACTCTGCTGGGCGACGATGGTGACCGTGGTGTTGGGGCGCTTGCCACCTTTGGCCATGGCCGCGTCACCGCCGAACGCCAGGCTGGCCAGGCGGCCCTGACCGGCTTCGATCAGCTGGCCATAGATATCCAGCTGGTCAGCGCCGTAGGCCTTGCGGCCGAACAGGCTGGCGTACGGGTCGGGAGTCTTGAAGTCGGTGATGTTGAGGATGCCCACGTCGACTGCGGACAGCAGCACATGCACCTGCTTGGGAATGCTGCCGTCGGCATTGGCGGCCTTGAACTTGACCGTCAGCGGTTGCTTGGGCCGCATCTTCTCTGGTGCCTGCAGGCTGAGCGCAAGCTTGCGCTCCGCGCGGCCCAGCGGCAGGTGCAGGACGCCCACGGCGCGCTTGGGCGTGGCATTGGCCTTGCGCTCACCCGGGCGGATCACCAGGGCGCTGATGTACAGGTCGTGACGTGCCCATTTTTTGTCCAGCTGCACGTCGAAGGTCTTGCCCTCGGCCGGCACGTCGATTTCCTGCCACCACAGCGGGCCATCGCTGGATTCGATCATCAGGTAGCCGGTGCCAGCGGCCGGCGGGGTGACGGTGACTTTGGCAGTCGCGCCGTCGGCGTAAGCGGGTTTGTCCAGCGCCAGCTTGACCTGGTCAGGTCGCACCGCGCCGCCTTCGGCATTGTCCTGAGCGCGATAACCTGCCCAGAAGCGTTCGCTGGACACCAGGCCTGTCTCGGGGTCTTCCACCTCGACCCGGTACGGGCCCCACTCGACCTGGAAGCTCAGCTTGGCGGTAGAGCCGGCTTTGACGCTGATGTTTTCCTCGCTCTGGGTGAGGTATTTCTCGTTGTAGTTGTAGCTCCAGCCGTCGCTCTGCGAGTAATTCCAATAGTAGTCACGGCGCTCGCGGACCAAGCGCACCTTGAGGCCGTCAGCCGCGAGCTTGTTGCCGTCGCGGTCGGCGACCAGGAACTCGAATTCCACCGGGCCGTCGCTGTCGGTTTCCTCGCCGTCGAACAAACCGCGCAATCCGGGCAGGCGCTCGGCGGGCCAGATCGGTTGCTCGAGGCGACGGGTGATCGGTCGGCCACCGGATTCCTGCAGGCTGGCCTGTACGGTCAGCTGCAGTGGCGAACGGGCCTCGGCCCAACGGCTTTCGATATCGAGCGTGGCCTTGCCGGCCTGGTCGAGGGTGATTTCCTCCAGCTCCAGGTCCTGGTTCAGTTCAGTCTCGGTCACCGAGCCGAACTGGTAGCCAGGCAATGCCGGCACCGCCTCGCGCAGCGGACGCAGATAAGCTTGGCCGGTCAGGCGGTTGCCCGCGGCCGGTGCACCGTAGAGGTAACGACCATTGACCTGGATCTGAGCGGTTTCTTCAGGCGAGAGTGGCGTGCTGCTGCCCTTGAGTTCCAGGGCCAGGCGCTCGGGCAGAAAGTCTTCGACGAGGAATTCGTAGACCTGCTTGCGCCCGCCGCCAAGATCCAGCAGCAGCTGCCAGCCCCCCGTCGGCGCTTCAGTGGCCAATTGCAGTTGGTATTGATAGAGGCCGTTCGCATCGGCCTCCCAGACGAACTTGCGGCTCACCTGTTCATCCGGCCGACGCACTTCGACGCTGACCGGCTGGGCCTTCACCGGCTTGCCATCCTGGTCGCGCAGCAAGCCGTTGAGCAGCACCGTTTCCCCCGGGCGATAGAGGTCACGCGGGCCGAAAATGAAGAACTGCAAGGGGTTGGCCTGCGGGCCGGTGATGTCGAATTCAGCCAGGTCCAGTGCAGCGGTGTTCAGGCGCAGCAGCGTGGTGTGCACGCCCTGGGTCGCGATCAGGGTATCGGCCTTGGCCGTGATCGGCAGTTGGGCATGGCCTTGGCCATCGGTCTTGGCCTGGGCCAGCAGCTTGCCTTTGTCATCATGCAGTTCGAGGTTCACCTCCTTCAGCGCCTTGCCCCCCTCCAGCGCCTGAGCGAACACATCGAGGCGATCGCGGTAGCGGTGCGCGGACACGCCGATGTCGCTGAGGGTGAACAGCGTTGCCGGCTGCGAATAATCGTAGGTGCCGGAGGCACGCATCACCGCCAGGTACACACCGGGATCCTGCAGCGGCTTGATCCCGGCGATCGGCAGCAGCACGGTCTCGCAGGTGTTGCGCGCCGGGTTGAGGTCGAAGCGGCCGCTGTAGACCAGGTCGGCCAGGGCCAGGGTTTCCTTGGACTGGTAGTAGTACAGGCTGCTGTTGCGGCCCCAGTTGACCAGGAAAGTCGAGAGCATTTCCGGCTTGACCCGGAAGAACTCGACATCGACCTTGTCGACGTTTAAGGCGATCACCGGCAGACCCTCGGCCAGGCGCGTGGGCAACAACGAACCACGGCTGGCGAAGCCGATGGTCGGTTGCATGTCGCGGGTTTCCAGGCGGGTCACCGACTCGCTGTCGAGCTGCTTGCCGTTGACCGCCAGCAGGCCTTTGTCGACGGTCAGCACCAGCTTGCGCTGCGGCTCGAGGTGGCGCAGGCGCAGTTCCATCTGGTTGTCGGAGAGTTCCCAGGCGCCGTCGACCTTGCCTTTGACGGTGTCCACCAAATGCAGCTTGCTGGCGAAGTCCTGCTTGGCATCGAGCGGCGCGGAGAAACTGACCGACAGCGTGCTGGCACCGTCGAGCTGCACTTCAGAGACATCCAGCACACTCAGGTCGCGCCCCTCGTAGCGCTTGGCGAGCACGGCGGGGTCTTCGCGCTTGGGCGCCGGCGCCTCGGCCGCAGCGCTCGCCGCAGGTGTCTCGGTGGCGGCGGGCTTGTCCGGCGTCGAGGAATCACAGGCACTGAGCAGGGCCAGCGCGCAGGCCAGCAACAATCCTTTGTTGAACATGGAGTCGGGACTCTTTGGCAGCGTGTACGTGAGGCCGCAACTATAGCGCAACGGCCGCTGGCTGGCCGGTACAATGCGGCCATTCGTTTGTAAGAAACCCGCATCCCAGGAACACAAATGTCGCAAATTGCCGCCGACTGGCGCCACCGCCTCACCCACCGGAAAGTCTGGGCGCTGGCGGCGCCGATGATCCTCTCCAATATCTCGGTGCCGCTGGTGGCGCTGGTCGACAGCACGGTGATCGGCCACCTGCCCCACGCCCACCAGCTTGGCGCTGTGGCCGTGGGCGCCACCTTGTTCACTTTCATGGTCGGCCTGATGGGCTTCCTGCGCATGGGCTCCACCGGCTTCGCCGCCCAGGCCGCCGGGCGTGCCGACGGTGCCGCGCTGCGCCAGGTATTGGTGCAAGGCTTGCTGCTGGCAATAGGTTTCGCCGTGCTCATCGGCCTGCTTGCCCTGCCCTTCAGCCAGCTGGCGCTGCACGCGATGCAACCGAGCGAAGCATTGCAGCAATCGACCGAGGCGTTCTTTCACACGCGCTTGCTCGGCCTGCCCGCAGCATTGGCCAGCTACGCGCTGGTCGGCTGGTTTCTCGGCACGCAGAACGCCCGCGCGCCGCTCGCCATTCTGCTGACCACCAACCTGCTGAACATCGTTCTCAACCTTTGGTTCGTACTGGGCCTGGACTGGGGGGTGCTGGGCTCGGCGCGGGCGTCGGTGATTGCCGAATGGAGTGCCGCGCTGCTGGGTCTTGCCCTGACCCGTCCCGCTCTGCGCGCTTACCCTGGGCAGATCGCTTGGGCAGCGCTCAAACGCTGGCAAGCCTGGCGGCCATTGCTGGCCGTCAACCGCGACATCTTCCTACGAAGCCTGGCGTTGCAGCTGGTGTTCCTGCTGATCACCGTGCAGGGCGCGCGCCTCGGCGAAGCCACCGTGGCGGCCAATGCCCTGCTGCTCAACGGATTGCTGCTTACCGCCTACGCCCTCGATGGTCTGGCGCATGCCGTAGAAGCCCTGTGCGGTCACGCCATTGGCGCGCGCGATCGCGACACCTTGCGCCGCTCGTTGGTGGTGGCCTGTGGTTGGTCTCTGATTACAAGCTTGGGCTTTGCCGGATTGTTCCTGCTGGGCGGGCACCTGTTCATCGATCTGCAGACCGATATCGACAGCGTGCGTGCGGCGGCCTACCCGTACCTGCCGTACCTGGCGGTGTTGCCGTTGGTGGCGGTGTGGAGTTACTTGCTCGACGGGCTGTTCATTGGCGCGACACGGGCGCGGGAGATGCGCAATGCGATGCTGGTTTCAGTGCTGATCGCACTGCCGGTGGCGTGGGCCATGAGCGGGTTTGGCAACCATGGGTTGTGGTTGGCGTTTCTTGGGTTCATGGCGTTGCGGGCAGTGACGTTGGGGTGGGTGGGGTGGTGGTTGCAAAAACAGGATCGCTGGATCGGCTAAATCCCCAGTGGGAGCGGCTTCAGCCGCGAACACCGGCGAAGCCGGTGCCATCCACCGCGTGGCCGGCTTCGCGGCTAAAGCCGCTCCCACAGCGTTCAGCGGCGTCTGTAAACACGCCGCTGTACCCTAGTGAACGGTCAGGAAGACAGGTACGAAGACCGGGTCAACCCCAACCGCAGCGCATCCAGGAACTGGGTCCGCTCACGCGCCGTGATCTTCGCGCTGGCGACCTTGTCGCGGTAATGAGTCATCAACTCCTCCGGCGACAAGTGCACATAACGCAGCATGTCTTCGATGGTGTCGTGGGTCTCGATACCGGCGTGATAAACGCTGCCATCGGCGTTCTGGTAGATGTTCACCGAATCGGTGTCACCGAACAGGTTGTGCATGTCGCCGAGAATTTCCTGGTACGCGCCGACCAGGAACACGCCCAGCAAGTAGTCTTCGCCTTCATTGAGCGCATGCACCGGCATGCTGGTCTCGATGCTCTGCTCGTCGACGTACTGGTTGATCTTGCCGTCGGAGTCGCAGGTCAGGTCCTGCAGCACGGCGCGACGCAGCGGTTCTTCGTCCAGGCGGTGCAGGGGGATGATCGGCAGCACCTGGCCGATGGCCCAGGTATCGGGCAGGCTCTGGAACACCGAGAAGTTGCAGATGTACTTGTCGGCCAGCTTGTCGTTGAGCTCGTCCAGCACCTGGCGGTGCGAGCGCTGGCGGGCCTTCAGCGAGTTGTGCAGGCGGCGGCACACGGCGAAGTAGCACTGCTCGGCCAGGGCTTTCTCGGCCAGGGTGAGCTTGCCGTCGGCATATTGCGCGGCCACGTCACCCATGTAGTGGGTCGCGCGCCAGTAGGTTTCGGTGACCATCTCGATGTCGGTCGGGCCGAGCAGGTCGGCCAGCCACTGCACGGTCTCGGGCAGCGCTTCCTTGTTTTCGATGGTCGGCACGTCGTCGTTGTGCTTCTCGACGTCGGTGACCTGAATCACCAGCATCGCGTGGTGCGCGGTCAGCGAGCGGCCGCTCTCGGAGAAAATGTGCGGGTGCGGCAGGCCCTGCGCGTCGCAGAACTCCTTGAGCATGCCCACCACGACGCCGGCGTAGTCATCCATGTCGTAGTTGATCGAGCTGGCGTTGCGCGAATGGGTACCGTCGTAGTCGACACCCAGGCCACCACCGACGTCGATGTGGTCGACCGGCAGGCCCAGCGCACGCAGCTCACCGTAGTAACGGATGGCTTCCTTGAAGCCGTGCTGGTAGTCGGCCAGGTTGGCGATCTGCGACCCCATGTGGAAGTGCAGCAGGCGGATGCCCTGGTCCAGGCCGGCATCGCGAAAGCGCTGCACCACGGAAATCAGCTGGGCGGCGGACAGACCGAACTTGGACTTCTCGCCCCCGGTATCGGCCCACTTGCTCGACGCCAGCGACGACAGGCGTACGCGCAGGCCGACCTGCGGCTTGACCTTGAGGTCCGCGGCTTCTTCGATCACCAGCGCCACTTCGGACTCTTTCTCGATGACGATAAAGACGTTGTGGCCAAGCTTCTGGCCCATCAGCGCCAGGCGGATGAACTCGCGGTCCTTGTAGCCGTTGCAGACGATGGTGCCGCCCTTCGGCGCCAGTGCCAGCACCGCCAGCAGCTCAGGCTTGGAGCCGGCTTCCAGGCCGATGGATACGTTCTGGGTGGCGATGATGTTTTCCACCACCGCTTCCTGCTGGTTGACCTTGATCGGGTACAGCGCGGTGTACTGGCTCTGGTATTCCAGGCGCGCGATGTTGGCGTCGAACGCGCCGGTCAGCTGGCGCACGCGGTCCTGCAGGATGTCGGGGAAGCGCACCAGCAGCGGCAGCGACAAGCCGCTCTGGCGCAGTTCGTCGACCTGTTCGAACAGGTCGATCGGGGCGCTCTGGGGGCCGTTGGGGCGCACTTCGACGCGCCCGGCTTCATTGATGGCGAAGTAACCAGCGCCCCAATGGCGGATACCATAAACACTGCGGCTGTCGGCCACGGTCCACTGGCTACCATCGTCTTTGCGTGTGCGTCGTACGGACATTCAAGTCCCCTATAGATAAGTCGAAGACACTGCCCCGCAGGCAGCGGAGCGAGTGTAAAAGCTGAAAATGACGATTCATCCGTGTCCAGGCATAGACCCTGACCACGGGAACGAGTTTAGAAAGCGCTGGGCAAAAAATCGCGCGACGGCCTCAGCCGCCAGACTTTTTCGCCTTGAAACCCTGTTTGGTCAGCTCGCCGATCAACAGCTCGACATGGTCGCCCTGGATCTCGATAACTCCGTCCTTCAAGGCACCACCGGTACCGCAGCGGCGCTTGAGCGTGGCGGCCAGCTCCTTGAGCTGATCGGGCGGCAGCGGCACGCCGGTGACGGTGGTCACGGTCTTGCCGCCACGGCCTTTGCTTTCGCGGCGCACGCGGGCGATACCATCGCCTTCGGGGATGGTTTGCTGCTTGCAGATGCAGGCATCCACCGGCTGGCTACAGTCGGGGCAGTGCCGACCGGCATCGGTGGAAAACACGAGACCGCCAAGGGCGGAAAAGGAAGAAGCTTTCTTGGCCACTTTTGTTCCTCTGTGCTGAGGACAAAAACTGGTCGACCCCGTGTGCGGAGACCGACCGCGAAGCCCCACTCTGGCAGGGGCGGCGCTACTGCCGCAAGTTCCTGCGACAGCCCGAAAAGGGCGCGCAGTGTAACGATAAATCTGGCGGTTGTGTAGGAGCGGATTTATCCGCGAACAAGGGCCTAGCCCTTGCCATGAAACGGAGGTGTCTGGGCCGGCCTCTCGCGGATGAATCCGCTCCTACAGGCTCGCCTTGTACCGCTGCAATGCCGCCAACGAGTCCGGGCAATAGGGCAATACCTTGCTCTCTGCTTCAGCCTGGGCAAGGCTGACGAACTTGGCCTCGATCACCTCTTCCGGCTGCAACCGCAATGGCGCATCGGACACCGCCGAATACACCGCGCACCACAAGTGGTTGTCCGGCTGGTCGAAGTAAAACCGCTCATGGAAACGCAGTTCGGCCCCTTCAATCCCCAATTCCTCGGCCAGCTCCCGGGCGGCCGAATCGGCATACGCCTCGCCCGCCCCCACCATGCCACCAGCGGCCACATCCCAATAGCCTGGATACAGCGCCTTGCTCAAGGTGCGCCGGTGCACGCACAGCTCGCCGGCGCCGTTGAACAACAGGATGAAGGTACAACGGCCGATCAGGCCACGCTCACGCAATTCAGCCCTGGGCAGCGCGCCGAGTACCTGATCGGCTGCGTCCACCCAGGCGACCAGTTCACGGTCGGAGGCCGCCCGGTGGGCGGCCTCATTGGCGCTGATGGCCATGCTCAACCCTGCGACAGCAGTTGACGCAGGTCGATCACCGCAGCATTGGCCCGCGAAATGTAGTTGGCCATGACCAGCGAGTGGTTGGCCCACATGCCAAAGCCGCTGCCGTTGAGCACCATCGGGCTCCACAGCGGCTCTTGCGAGGCTTCCAGCTCACGGATGATCTGGCGCACGCTGACGGTGGCGTTCTTCTTCGCCAGCACGTCGGCGAAGTCCACCTCGATGGCGCGCAGCAGGTGCGACAGCGCCCAAGCCTGGCCACGGGCTTCGTAGAACACGTTGTCGATCTGCAGCCAAGGGGTTTCCACCACTTCCTCGTCCACCTGCGGCGCCTGGCCAGCAACCACCGACTCGGTTTTCAGGTTGGTGTTGAGCTTGACCCGGCCAACGCTGGCCGACAGGCGCTGCGACAGCGAGCCCAGGCGCGTGGCGACATCACCCAGCCAGTTGTTCAGGTTGTCGGCACGGGTGTAGAAGATCGCGCCTTTGTCACCGGCTGCCAGACGGGTCTGGTAGCGGCTCAGCGACTTGATGCCCTCTTCGAACTCCGACTCGCTCGACGGCAGGATCCAGCTCTTGTTGTCGAAGTTGAAGCGTGGCTCGGCCTTGGCCAGGTCGGCGTCTTCGGTGGACTGCGACTGCGAACGGGCGAAGTCCTTGCGCAGCGCACGGGACAGGTCGCGCACCTGGACCAGCACGCCATATTCCCAGCTCGGCATGTTGTCCATCCACAGGCCCGGCGGGAAGCGGTCGTTGGAAATGTAGCCGCCCGGCTTGTTCAGCAGGGTATTGGCCACGGTCTTGAGGGTTTCGATCGTGGTGTAGCCGATCACCATCTGCTGGCCATTGCGCTCGGCCGCAGCCTGGGCACTCTGCTGCACCGGGAACAGCTCCGGCTCTTGGCTCCAGTACCAACCCAGGCCGATACAGACCAGCAGGTACAACCCGATCAGGGTCCCCAGGGCACGGCTCCAAAGGCCGCCCAAGTAGCTACGGGCGGCTGCGCCGCGGCCGTCGACACGCTCACGGGGCTCGGCTTTGGCCTCGCGGTTTTTCCAGTCCAGCATGGCTTTGTCCTTAATCAGTCACGACGGTTCAGGGGCTTGGACCACAGGCGTTCGCCAGGGTGCCACGGCAAGCCCGCGTTGCTGCACTATAAAGCAGACACCGCCGTACGCATAAGCGACCAATCGGTCAGTAACTGAATATTCGTTTTCAACGCTTTGTTGATACGGCGCACGCGCAGCCCGGAAAAGAGCTGCTAGCATAGAGCCATCATTGCACCTGCATCTCCAACCAATAAGTAGTCAGGACATGACCCAAGCCGCGGAGCCGAGCCAAGAACGCCTCAAGCAGGAGCTCGATCACCTGCTGCAACGCCTGTCGCCAACCCGCCTGCGCAAGGGTGACCAACCCGACCAGGTGGCGCTGCGGCCTGCGCGCAAGCCGGTGTACCTGCTGCTGCGCGACCCTGAGCGTGCCGAGCGCCTGGCCCAGCAGCTGGAGTTCTTTGGCTTGAATGTTCAACCGCTAGGCGGTGCCGACGCGTTCCTGGCATCGGTGGCCGAGCAACTGCCGTCGGCCATCGTCATGGACGTCGATTTCACCGGGCCTGGCTGCGGCGTACAGTTGGCCGCACGGGCACAGCAAGGCCGTGAGCATCCCATCCCGTTGCTGTTCTTCAGCCACCACGAGACCGACACCCCAACCCGCCTGGCGGCCGTGCGCGCGGGCGGGCAAGCCTTTCTAACCGGCACCCTGGAAGCCTCCAGCCTGCTGGAAAAACTCGAGGCCATCACCAGTACCACAGCCCATGAACCTCTGCGCGTGTTGATCATCGACGACTCGCGCACCCAGGCGCTGCATGCTGAGCGCGTGCTGGGCAGCGCCGGCATGATCACCCGCAGCCTCACCGACCCGATCGCCACCATGGCGGAACTGGCCGAATTCCAGCCCGACCTGATCATCCTCGATATGTACATGCCAGGCTGCTCCGGCCCGGAGCTGGCCAAGGTGATCCGCCACAACGACCGCTACGTCAGCGTGCCGATCATCTACCTGTCTGCCGAAGACGACCTGGACAAGCAGCTCGACGCCATGAGCGAAGGTGGCGACGACTTCCTGACCAAGCCGATCCGCTCGCGCCATCTGATCACCACCGTGCGCAACCGTGCCGCCCGCGCCCTCCATCTCAAGTCGCGCATGGTTCGTGACAGCCTCACCGGGCTGTACAACCACACCCATATCCTGCAACTGCTCGAAGACTGCAGCTTCCGTGCGCGCCGGGAGGGCCAGCCCCTGAGCTTCGCCATGCTCGACATCGACCATTTCAAGAAAATCAACGACCACCACGGCCATCCCATGGGCGACCGGGTGATCAAGAGCCTGGCGCTGTTCCTCAAGCAGCGCCTGCGCAAGACCGATTTCATTGGCCGTTACGGCGGTGAAGAGTTCGCCATCGTCATGCCCAATACGGCGCTGGACGCCGCGCACAAGGTGCTCGACGAGATTCGTCGGCGCTTTGCCGAAATCCTCTACCCCGCGCAGCCCGGCGATCTGCAGTGCACCTTCAGTGCCGGGGTGGTGCAGCTGGACGAGGAACTCGATGCTTTGACCATGGCCAGCGCGGCGGATGAGGCGCTGTATCGGGCCAAGCATGCCGGGCGCAACTGTGTGGTGCGAGTCGAGCCCTAGCCCACTGAAGGCACATTGCCAGTTTTTTTATGGCGCCAAGCCACTGGCGTCATCACCACGTCACAAAACCGCAATAACTTCAGGCACCTACCTCTCCACTCCCCCGCAGGAAGTTCGCGGCTATGCGCCTGAAGTGGCTGACCAATTTCAACACCCTGTTGCTGGTGACCGTGTGTATCGCCTTGGGCGCGACCCTGTGGTGGTCGCAGCGTGCCCTGGAACGGCCTTATCAATTGATGGAGCGCTACCTGGGCCTGTCGCAGCAGTTCCAGAACCAGGCCGCACGTAACATCCAGGCTTACCTGGGCAGTGGCGATGCCCTGCGTCACGCGGCGGCAGTGGAAGCCAACAATCAGTTGCAGGCGGCGCTGGCCGACTGGCCGGATGAACTGGCCGGCAAACTGCGCCCGAGCCTGGGCACCCTGCAGGCCTTCACCGCCAACGAACTGCTGGCTGCCGGCAAGCTCGCCGGCGATCCACAGGCCTTGCTGCTGCAAGCCGAGCGCGAGCTGGGCGCCAACTTCGAACAGCTGGCCGGCTATGCCCGCGACAGCGGTAGTGCCGAGGCCACGCGCTACCTGCTGCCGCTGCTCGACGCCAGCGTGCACCTGGGCCGGCTGTCGCTGGCCCGCGACAAGCTGATCAGCAGCGGCCGCGCCGAGCTGGCCGACGAAGTTGAACGCGAACTGCAGCTTATCCGTGCCCAGGCGCAGATCATCGACGCCCTGCCACTGCTGGGCGTAACCCGCGCCGCCGAATCCAACGCCGACGATTTCGCCGCGATGATGGGCCTGGAAAGCCAGGCCAGCGAACAGCAGGAAGATGTCGCCGTGGGCCTCAAGCGCGAGCTTCAGAGCCTGCTCAACCGCTACCCCGCCGAGTTGCAGCGCACCCGCGAGCAGATAGAACGGCGCACCGCCCTGGCCGCCAGCACCAGCGAGCGTCTCGACGCCGTGCAACAGGCCATCGCCCGCCTTGAGCCCGAGGTGCGGGCCCAGCACGCCAAGATCGCCGGTGAAGTGCGCATCATGCAGGGGCTGATGATCGGCCTGATCCTGCTGATCGCCCTGCTCATCGACACCTTGCAACGGCGCCTCACCCGGACCCTGACCGGCCTGGCACCGGCCTTGTCGCGCTGGGCCGAGGGCGACTTCGCCGCGCCCATCGCCCTGGGCAAGACCAACCGCGAGCTGCACGACATCCAGGAGTCGCTCAACCGCCTGCGCCAGTACCTGGTGGCACTGGTCGGCACCATCCGTCACAACGCCGAGCAGGTGGCCGGCAGCAGCCACGCGCTGGCCGGCATGAGTGCGGCGCTGCACGACGGCGCCGAGCGCCAGGCCGGCGACACCGGGCAGATCCGCGACGCCCTGGGCGAGCTCGAAGCGACCATCCAGCAAGTGGCCGGTGACGCCAGTTCCGCCGCCGACGCCAGCCGCGACGCCGGCCGCGCCGTGGAGCAAGGCCAGACGGTAATCGGCCAGAGCCTGTCCGGCCTGCGCGCGCTGGTCGACGAAGTGCAGGGCAATGCGCGCATGATCGAACAGTTGGCCGAGGAATCGGCGACCATCGGCGGAGTGCTGACGGTGATCCGCTCGATTGCCGAGCAGACCAATCTGCTGGCTTTGAATGCCGCCATCGAAGCCGCGCGTGCCGGTGAGATGGGCCGCGGTTTTGCGGTTGTGGCCGATGAGGTCCGCTCACTGGCACAACGTACCACCGGCGCCACGGGTGAAATCCAGGCGTTGATCGACCGTTTGCAGCAGGCGGCGCGCGGGTCGGTGGCGGGTATGCGGGCGCAGCTGGAACATGCCGAAGCCACCGCTGACCAGGCACAGGCGGCCGATGGTGCGCTGGATGAAATCGTCAGCGCGATCCGCACGATTGCCGAGACGGCGGTGCGCATTGCCGATGTCACGGCGCAGCAGAGCGGCGCGGTGAGTGAAATTCGCGGACACAGTGAACGGATTCATGAATTGGGTGAAGATAACTTGCAGCGCATTGGCGAAGGGCGCGAGCAAGGCGAACAGCTGTTGAATCTCGGTGGTGAACTGAAAAAAGCGGTGCTGGCCTTTAGAGTTTGAAGTTGCCTGTGCGGGCCTCTTCGCGGGGCAAGCCCGCTCCCACAGATGTTGTGCCCGACGCGATAAATGTGGGAGCGGGCTTGCCCCGCGAAGAGGCCCGCACAGCCGACACGAAACCCCAACGACCATCACTTCCGCTATCATGCCCGGCACGTTCCACCTCGCGAGTCCGCCATGCGCCGCCTGTTTTTCCTGCTGTTCCTGCTGCTGGCCAGCCCTGCCTTCGCCTCCGGCCTGCTCGACAACCGCCCCAACGCCACCCTGGGCGCCGCCTCGCTGAGCAACAGCGCAGATTTTCTGCCGGTACACGAAGCCTTCAAGCTCAGCCTGGTCCAGGCCGATGCGCAAACCCTCAAACTGCGCTTCGTCGCCACCGACGGCTATTACCTCTACCGCCATCGCTTCCAGTTCCGCACCGAACCGGCGGACATCGCCCTCGGCGCGCCGAACATCCCCAAGGGCGAGGCCAAGCACGATGAGTTCTTCGGCGATGTCGAGGTGTACCACGGTGTAGTGGACATCGAACTGCCGCGTACCGATGCCCGCGCCTTCACCTTGCTGGTGGGCTATCAGGGCTGCGCCGACAAGGGCCTGTGCTACCCGCCGGAAACCCAACGCCTGAGCATCGATGGCTTGGGTGGCGTTGCGAACAGCGCAACCAGCTGGAACTGGAAATCGCTGTTGCTGTTCTTCCTCGCCGGGCTGGGCCTGACCTTCACCCCCTGCGTGCTGCCGATGCTGCCTATCCTCTCCGGCGTGGTCCTGCGCGGGCAGGTGGGCGGCCTTCGCGGCCTGTCTCTGTCGCTGGCTTACGTCATTCCGATGGCCGCCAGCTTCGCCGTGCTGGGCGCGCTGATGGGCCTGTTCGGCGCTGGCCTGAACCTGCAGGCGCGGCTGCAATCGGCCTGGGTGCTGGTGCCATTCGCGCTGTTCTTCGTACTGTTTGCGCTGGCCATGTTCGGCCTGTTCGAGCTGAAGCTGCCGCAAGCCCTGAACAGTCGTCTGGACAAGCTGGCCCACCGCACCAAAGGCGGCTCGCTGTTGGGTGCGGCGATACTCGGCGTGCTCTCCAGCCTGCTGGTGTCGCCCTGCGTGTCGGCCCCGTTGGCCGGGGCGCTGCTGTACATCAGCGCCAGCGGCGATGCCCTGGGCGGTGCCCTCAAACTGTTTGCCTTGGGCCTGGGCATGGGCGCGCCGCTGTTGCTGGTGGCCACGGGCGGCGCGGCCTGGCTGCCGAAAAGCGGCCCGTGGATGAACACCGTGAAGAACGCCATTGGCGTGCTGCTGTTGGGCCTGGCGATCGGTTTGCTCAGCCGCGTGCTGCCGGGGCCGGCGACCTTGCTGCTGGTCGGCTTTCTGAGTGCTGGTGTGGCGCTGTTCCTTGGCGCTCTGGAGTTCGTGGTCAAAGCCCCGCGCCAGCGCCTGGCGCAATTGCTCGGCCTGGCGCTGCTGGTCTACGCCCTGGCCTGCTGGTACGGCGCGCTGAACGGCCAAGGCGACCCGCTGCGCCCTCTGCCCACGCCAACGCTGGCAACCGGCAGCGCCAGCCCTGCAGCCACTGCAGATGCCTGGCAGACCGTCACCACCCCGGCGGCGCTGGACGCCGCCCTGGCCCAGGCCAAGGCTGCCGGCCAACCGGTGCTGCTGGACTGGTACGCTGACTGGTGCATCAGCTGCAAGGTCATCGAGCATGAGGTGCTCAACGCACCGCAGGTCCAACCCCAGCTGGGCGCGTTCAAGCTGCTGCGTTTCGACATCACCGCAAGCAACGCCGAACAACGCACCCTGCTCGACCGTTATCAACTGTTCGGCCCGCCAGCGCTGCTGTTCTTTTCGGCGAACGGCAGCGAAATGACCAGTGATCGGGTGATTGGCGAGATAAACGCCGTCGATTTTGCGAGCATTCTGACGCGCGTGCGCGGCCAACTCGGTCTATAACTTCCCGCGTGCCGGGAAAATTCTCCATTTGAGTGACCGGAATTAATCATTCGGTCACATCTTTCGCGCGAACCTCGGACATCGTGCTGGCTATTGCCGGGAACTGGACACTTGCCGTCGCTTTGCGGCACACTCGCCGCGCTGTGTCGAATTGCCCTACAAATCCAAGGAATCCGCAGATGGCAACGCTACTGGTCCTTCATGGCCCCAACCTGAACCTGCTCGGTACCCGGGAACCAGGCCACTACGGCGCCATGACCCTGGCCCAGATCAACCAGGACCTGGAGCAACGTGCCCGCGCCGCGGGCCACCATCTGCAGTACCTGCAGAGCAATGCCGAGTACGAACTGATCGACCGTATTCATGCCGCACGCAACGAGGGTGTGGACTTCATCCTGATCAATCCGGCTGCTTTCACCCACACAAGCGTCGCATTACGTGACGCATTGCTTGCGGTGAGCATCCCATTCATCGAAGTGCACCTGTCCAACGTGCACAAACGCGAACCGTTCCGTCACCACTCCTACTTCTCCGATGTCGCCGTAGGGGTGATCTGCGGCCTGGGCGCCAGCGGTTATCGCCTGGCCCTGGAGTCCGCGCTGGAACAACTGGCTGCCAACGCACAGCCCTGATGATTGAGACCCTGGTCCACCTGGGCCGGGGTTCGAGAGAAACGTATCGATACGTTTTTAAATTTACGCCCCCTGACCGAACCCTTTGGGAGTTGATGATTAATGGATATCCGTAAAGTCAAGAAACTGATCGAGCTGCTGGAAGAGTCTGGCATCGATGAACTGGAGATCAAGGAAGGCGAAGAGTCGGTCCGTATCAGCCGTCACAGCAAGACCCCAGCTGCCCAGCAATTCTACGCACCGGCGCCGATGGCTGCCGCCCCTGTAGCTGCTCCAGCCGCCGCCGCTGCCCCGGTTGCCGAAGCTGGCGCTGCTGCACCTGCCCTGAAAGGCACCGTGGTTCGCTCGCCAATGGTCGGTACTTTCTACCGCAAGCCTTCGCCGACTTCGCCAAACTTCGCTGAAGTTGGCCAGTCGGTGAAGAAGGGCGACACCCTGTGCATCGTCGAAGCGATGAAGATGATGAACCACATCGAAGCCGATGTCGGCGGTGTCATCGACGCCATCCTGGTGGAAGACGGTCAGCCGGTTGAGTTCGACCAGCCGCTGTTCACCATCGTTTGATTCGCGGAGAGCCAACGATGACTGGGAAGCTGGAAAAAGTCCTGATCGCCAACCGCGGGGAAATTGCCCTGCGGATCCTGCGTGCCTGCAAAGAGCTGGGCATCAAGACCGTCGCCGTGCACTCCACGGCCGACCGCGAACTGATGCACCTGGGCCTGGCAGACGAGTCGGTCTGCATTGGTCCTGCTTCGTCCAAAGATTCGTACCTGCACATCCCGGCGATCATCGCCGCGGCTGAAGTGACAGGCGCCACCGCCATTCACCCCGGTTACGGCTTCCTGGCGGAAAACGCCGACTTCGCCGAGCAGGTGGAGAAATCCGGTTTCGCCTTCATCGGCCCGAAAGCCGACACCATTCGCCTGATGGGCGACAAGGTTTCGGCCAAGGACGCGATGATCAAGACCGGCGTACCTACCGTACCGGGCTCCGATGGCCCACTGCCGGAAGACGAAGAGGTCGCTCTGGCGATTGCCCGTGACGTCGGCTACCCGGTGATCATCAAGGCCGCTGGCGGCGGCGGTGGTCGCGGCATGCGCGTGGTGCACAAGGAAGAGGACCTGATCGCCTCGGCCAAGCTCACCCGTACCGAAGCCGGTGCAGCCTTCGGCAACCCGATGGTCTACCTGGAGAAGTTCCTGACCAACCCACGTCACGTGGAAGTTCAGGTACTGTCCGACGGCCAGGGCAACGCCATCCACCTGGGCGACCGCGACTGCTCGCTGCAGCGTCGTCACCAGAAGGTTCTGGAAGAAGCGCCGGCACCAGGCATCGATGAGAAGGCTCGTCAGGAAGTCTTCAAGCGTTGCGTCGATGCGTGCGTCGAAATCGGCTACCGCGGTGCCGGTACTTTCGAGTTCCTGTACGAGAATGGCCGCTTCTACTTCATCGAAATGAACACCCGCGTGCAGGTCGAGCACCCGGTGTCGGAGATGGTTACCGGCATCGACATCGTCAAGGAGATGCTCAGCATCGCCGCTGGCAACAAGCTGTCGATCCGCCAGGAAGACGTGGTGATCCGCGGCCACTCGCTGGAGTGCCGGATCAACGCCGAAGACCCGAAGAAGTTCATCCCGAGCCCAGGCAAGGTCAAGCACTTCCACGCCCCAGGCGGCAACGGCGTGCGCGTCGATTCGCACCTGTACAGCGGTTATTCGGTTCCGCCGAACTACGACTCGCTGATCGGCAAGCTGATCACCTATGGCAAGGACCGCGACGAAGCCATGGCGCGCATGCGCAATGCCCTGGACGAGATCGTCGTCGACGGCATCAAGACCAACATCCCGCTGCACCGCGACCTGGTGCGTGATGAAGGTTTCTGCAAAGGCGGCGTCAACATCCACTACCTCGAGCACAAGCTGGCCAACCAGGAGTGATCGCGTTAGCGTGATGAACAAGAACCCCGGCCATGTGCCGGGGTTCTTTTATTGCCTGCTAGTTCGAACGCTGTCGCTTCACGGCATCCTGGCGCCAGCCAACGCCTGACCGCGCCATGCCTCATCCAGTGCCTGAATGCCCATCCGTCGTGCATCACTGTCCAACTCGGCAAGCAGTAACTCATGCATATCTTGCAGATGAGCATTCAGCAGGCCAGCAATACGCGCGTCGTAAATTGCCCCCTCGGCCAAATCGGATGGCCTGGTTATCCAGTGCTGCCTCAAATAGTCCTCGTAGGCATGCATGAGCCGAGCGTGAACACTCTCGATCACGATTTCGATCATTTCGTGATGCTCGGCATCTGCCCCCGATCGCCATCCTTCGAATGCCCTGTCGAACACCGCCTCCTGCAACATTAACTGCAGGCTTGGGTTGATCGGCGTGCCGATGAGCGTTTGATGTTCAACTGCCAACTGTTCATCCAGTACCTCGAACACAGAGGGCTGAGATTGCATGTTCGCTTTGAAAACTTGATTCCACTGGTCCAGCAGTTGTTGCGATTGATTGGCGTCAGCAGCATTCATGGCGGGGCACCTGAGCAATTCGTGGAAATCCCATGCTAGAAACCAACAAGCGCCAAACTGCGATACATATTGCTCAGGCATGAAAACCTGTGAGGGCGGGTTTGCCCGCCATGAGAACTACGCGGTCCTCCTGCCCTTCTCTACAAACCCCCCACACTCGCGTAAACTTGCAGCCTTTCGCGCAGCCTCGGGCTGCCCCTGTCGATTTACCAAAGGTGCCCGCCATGCCCTGGCTGCAAGTACGCCTGGCCATCAGCCCGGAACAAGCCGAAACCTACGAAGACGCCCTGCTCGAAGTCGGCGCCGTCTCGGTCACGTTCATGGATGCCGAAGATCAGCCGATCTTCGAACCCGACCTCAACACCACCCCACTGTGGTCGCATACTCATCTGCTGGCGCTGTTCGAGGCCGACGCCGAGCCTGAAGCGGTATTCGCCCACCTGCAGTTGCTGACCGGCGCCGATTTGCCTGAGCACCAGGCCGAGGTGATCGAGGATCAGGACTGGGAACGCAGCTGGATGGACGGCTTCCAGCCGATGCGTTTCGGCCAGCGCCTGTGGATCGTGCCAAGCTGGCACGAAGCGCCCGAGAAAGACGCGGTGAATCTGCTGCTCGACCCGGGCCTTGCTTTCGGCACAGGCACCCACCCGACCACCGCCCTGTGCCTGGAGTGGCTCGACGGCCAGCAGCTCGAAGGCACCCAGGTGCTGGACTTCGGCTGCGGCTCGGGCATCCTCGCCATCGCCGCGCTGTTGCTGGGTGCGCGTGAGGCAGTCGGTACCGACATCGACGTGCAGGCCATCGAGGCCTCGCGTGACAACGCCCAGCGCAATGGCATCGCCGATGAAAAGCTGGCCCTGTACCTGCCCGAAGACATGCCGGCCATGCAGGCCGACGTGCTGGTCGCCAACATCCTCGCCGGCCCGCTGGTCTCGCTGGCGCCGCAACTGTCCGGCCTGGTTCGCCCAGGCGGCCTGCTGGCGCTCTCGGGCATCCTTGCCGAACAGGGCGAGGAAGTGGCCGCTGCCTACGCCGCCGACTTCGAGCTGGACCCTATCGTCGTGCGCGACGGCTGGGTGCGCATCAGTGGTCGGCGCCGCTAAGCGGGCCTAGAATACTTCTCTGTACAGCTCCCGGATCGCCGCATGACCGACAGTTTCGTCACCCAGTGCCCGCATTGCCAGACCAGCTTTCGCGTCACCCATCACCAGCTGAGCGTGGCACGCGGCGTGGTGCGCTGCGGCCATTGCCTGCAGGTGTTCAATGCGGCGAAGCAGCTGCTTGAGCAAAACCGCGCGGGCGCGACGCCTGTGGTGCCGCCGATACCGGTGGTCGAGCCGGTCATCGTGCCCGAGCCGCCATCCAGCGTACGCCCCCTCGCCGAACCTGAGGATTGGGCGGCCACCGCTCAGGCCCTGGATGAGCTCGACCTGGACCAGGAGCTGGCCCGCCTCGAACGTCGCGGCAAACCTGACGAGCCTCGCCCCGTAGCGCCGGCGGATGCGCTGCAGGCACGACGCGACGAGCCCGCCGCCGATTCCCATGGTGAGGAGCTGTTCGGGAACGCGACCGACGATCATCATGAGCCGCTGGAGGTTATCGAACCTGCACCAGTCCTGCTGGAGCAGGAACCGCTGGACCTGGAACCGGCCCCCGGTGATCGTACCGAACCCACCCTGGGCGGCAATCTGGAACTGGACCTGGATGAAGAACCTGCCGTGCATCGGCCCGCCGAACACCACGAGCCGGACGACTTCCACGAGCCTCTGTCAACGGACGACGAACTCGTCCATGAGAAGGGCCTGAGCGCCCGGGATGACGACGAAACCGATATCCAGCTGTCGGCGCGTGATGATGACGCTGTCGAACCCCTGCCGGGCGAGCGCCTGGAGCCAGGGCTTGCAGCCAAAGCCGAGCGCCCGTCACGCAAGGAGCCGCTGGTCGACGTGGTCGACGACCCACTGCAACTGGACTGGGAAAAGCCCAAGCCGAACTGGGCCAAGCGTTTGCTATGGGGTGTGCTGACTCTGCTGGCCGCTGGCCTGCTGGCGTTCCAGTACGTCTGGTTCCATTTCGACGAAATGGCCCGCCAGGACCAGTACCGCCCGATCTTCCAGCAGCTATGCCCGATGCTGGGCTGCGAGGTGCCCACCCGCGTCGACATCGGCCGCATCAAGAGCAGCAACCTGGTGGTGCGCAGCCATCCGGACTTCAAGGGCGCGCTGATCGTGGACGCGATCATCTACAACCGCGCACCCTTCGCTCAACCCTTCCCGCTGCTGGAGCTGCGCTTCGCCGACCTCAATGGCCAATTGATCGCCAGCCGTCGGTTCAAGCCCAGCGAGTATCTTTCCGGTGAATTGGCCGGGCGCGGCGAAATGCCCAGCCAGACGCCAATCCACATTGCCCTGGATATCCTCGACCCGGGCCCCAAGGCCGTGAACTACAGCCTCAGCTTCCGCTCGCCGGAATAACCGCGGACCTTGTGGCAGCGGGCTTGCCCGCGAAGCAGGCAGCGCGCGGGATAGCACGGGCTTCGCCCGTGTTCGCGGGCAAGCCCGCTCCCACAGAGGCCCTGCTAACCTGCGCAAAGGTTATAAGCCGACAACTGTACAGATTTTATCCAAATCCATCTTTATCCGGTCACCGAGAGCGGGTATCATGCCAACCCTTTTTCGAACTCCAATGATTCGGCCCCACAACAGGGAACACCTATGTCGGCGGTACGCATCGGCCCATATACACTACGCAACAACCTGATCCTCGCGCCCATGGCCGGGGTCACGGACCAGCCTTTCCGTACACTTTGCCAGCGCCTTGGCGCGGGCATGGTGGTATCGGAGATGGTCAGCAGCGACATGAGCCTGTGGAACAGCCGCAAGTCGAGCCTGCGCCGCATCCACGAAGGTGATCCCGAGCCGCGCTCGGTACAGATCGCCGGTGGCGATGCGCAGATGATGGCCGCGGCAGCACGGGCCAACGTCGAAGCGGGCGCCCAGATCATCGATATCAACATGGGTTGCCCGGCAAAAAAAGTCTGCAACAAAGCTGCAGGCTCTGCTTTATTGAGAGATGAAGCATTGGTCAACGAGATCCTCCATGCCGTCGTCGGCGCGGTGGACGTACCGGTGACCCTGAAGATCCGCACCGGCTGGGACCGGGCGAACAAGAACGGCCTGAACGTGGCGAAGATCGCCGAACAGGCCGGCATCCAGGCGCTGGCGGTGCATGGCCGCACACGCGCCGACCTGTACACCGGCGACGCCGAATACGACACCATCGCTGCCATCAAGCAGGCGGTGTCCATTCCGGTGTTCGCCAACGGCGATATCACCTCGCCAGAAAAGGCCCGGGCGGTGCTGGACGCCACCGGGGTCGACGGCCTGCTGATTGGCCGGGCTGCCCAGGGGCGGCCATGGATCTTTCGCGAGATCGAACATTTTTTAGCGACCGGCCAGCATTTGCCGGCCCCGCAGTTGGACGAAGTGGAACGCATCCTGCTGGAGCACCTGGCCGCGCTGCATGCCTTCTATGGCGATGTGATGGGCGTACGTATCGCCCGCAAGCACGTTGGCTGGTACCTGGCGACACGACCCGGCGGCAAGGAGTTTCGCTCCCGGTTCAACGCTTTGGAAGACACACAAGCGCAGTGCGCCAACGTTCGTGAGTATTTCAGCGAACGTCGACAGAGCCTTGAGACAGAGGACGGACAAGGGGTGGCCGCATGACGATGATGACCGAGACATTAGTGAGTGGAACAACGCCCGTGAGCGACAACGCCAACCTCAAACAGCACCTCAACACGCCGAGCGAAGAGGGCCAGACCCTTCGTGACAGCGTCGAGAAGGCGCTGCACAACTACTTCGCACACCTGGAAGGCGCGACCGTCACTGACGTGTACAACCTGGTGCTCTCCGAAGTCGAGGCGCCCCTGCTCGAATGCGTGATGAATTACGTCAAGGGCAACCAGACCAAGGCCAGCGAGATGCTCGGGCTAAACCGAGGCACCCTGCGCAAGAAGCTCAAGCAGTACGACTTGTTGTAAGCCAGAATCCCAATCAGAAAAGGCGGCCTCTGCGAAGAGACGCCTTTTTTGCTGACTCCACCGCGTTATTGGAACCCGAAATGACCGACCAGACTACCCGCCTGCCAGTCCGCCGCGCCCTGATCAGCGTCTCCGACAAGACCGGTATCCTCGAATTCGCCCGTGAGCTGCAGCAGCTCGGTGTCGAGATCCTGTCCACCGGCGGCACCTACAAGCTGCTCAAGGACAACGGCGTGAACGCGGTGGAAGTGGCCGACTACACTGGCTTCGCAGAAATGATGGACGGCCGGGTCAAGACCCTGCACCCGAAAATCCACGGTGGCATCCTCGGCCGTCGCGGCACCGACGACGCCATCATGAACGAGCATGGCATCAAGCCGATCGACCTGGTTGCCGTCAACCTCTACCCGTTCGAAGCCACCATCGCCAAGCCTGGCTGTGACCTGCCGACCGCCATCGAGAACATCGACATCGGCGGCCCGACCATGGTCCGTTCGGCTGCCAAGAACCACAAGGACGTGGCCATCGTGGTCAATGCCGGCGACTATGCCAGCGTCCTCGAAGGCCTCAAGGCCGGCGGCCTGACCTACGCCCAGCGCTTCGACCTGATGCTCAAGGCATTCGAGCACACCGCCGCCTACGACGGCATGATCGCCAACTACATGGGCACCATCGACCAGGCCAAAGACACCCTGTCGACCGAAGGCCGCAGCGAGTTCCCGCGCACCTTCAACAGCCAGTTCGTCAAAGCCCAGGAAATGCGCTACGGCGAGAACCCGCACCAGAGCGCGGCGTTCTACGTCGAAGCCAACAAGGGCGAAGCCAGCATCTCCAGCGCCGTGCAGCTGCAAGGCAAGGAACTGTCGTTCAACAACGTGGCCGACACCGACGCCGCGCTGGAGTGCGTGAAGAGCTTCGTCAAGCCGGCCTGCGTCATCGTCAAGCACGCCAACCCGTGCGGCGTGGCCGTCGTCCCCGAAGACGAAGGCGGCATCCGCAAGGCCTACGACCTGGCCTACGCCACCGACACCGAGTCGGCATTCGGCGGCATCATCGCCTTCAACCGCGAGCTGGATGGCGAAACCGCCAAGGCCATCGTCGAGCGCCAGTTCGTCGAAGTGATCATCGCCCCGAAAATCTCCCAGGCGGCCCGCGACGTGGTTGCGGCCAAGCAGAACGTGCGCCTGCTGGAGTGCGGCGAATGGCCAGCCGAGCGTACCGCCGGTTGGGATTTCAAGCGCGTCAACGGTGGCCTGCTGGTGCAGAGCCGCGATATCGGCATGATCAGCGCCGATGACCTGAAGATCGTCACCAAGCGTGCGCCGACCGAGCAGGAAATACACGATCTGGTGTTCGCCTGGAAAGTGGCCAAGTTCGTCAAGTCCAACGCCATCGTCTACGCCAAGCAGCGCCAGACCATCGGCGTCGGCGCCGGCCAGATGAGCCGCGTCAACTCCGCCCGCATCGCTGCCATCAAGGCCGAGCATGCTGGCCTGCAGGTGCAGGGTGCGGTGATGGCATCGGACGCGTTCTTCCCGTTCCGTGATGGCATCGACAATGCGGCTAAAGTGGGTATCAGCGCCGTGATCCAGCCGGGTGGCTCGATGCGTGATGCCGAGGTGATTGCTGCCGCTGATGAAGCCGGCATCGCCATGGTGTTCACCGGCATGCGCCACTTCCGCCACTAATCAGGTACCAGGCCGATCCCCGGCCCTGTAGGAGCGGATTCATCCGCGATTGCGATGCTGGATTCAGCGCCGCAATCGCGGATGAATCCGCTCCTACAAGGGCCGGGGATCGCCGCCACACAGAGGTTTTGACATGAAAGTTTTGATCATTGGCAGCGGCGGCCGTGAGCACGCCCTGGCCTGGAAAGTCGCCCAGGACCCACGCGTCGAGAAAGTCTTCGTTGCCCCAGGCAACGCCGGCACCGCCATCGAGCCCAAGTGCGAGAACGTCGCCATCGACGTTACCGCCCTGGAGCAACTGGCCGACTTCGCCGAAAACAACGTCGACCTGACCATCGTCGGCCCGGAAGCGCCACTGGTCATCGGCGTGGTCGACCTGTTCCGTAGCCGCGGCCTGGACTGCTTCGGCCCGACCAAGGGCGCGGCCCAGCTGGAAGGCTCCAAGGCCTTCACCAAGGATTTCTTGGCTCGCCACAAGATCCCGACCGCCGACTACCAGAACTTCACCGAGATCGAGCCGGCACTCGCCTACCTGCAGGAAAAGGGCGCGCCGATCGTCATCAAGGCCGACGGCCTGGCTGCGGGCAAAGGCGTGATCGTCGCCATGACCCTGCAGGAAGCCGAAGACGCCGTGCGCGACATGCTCGCCGGCAATGCCTTCGGTGAAGCCGGCTCGCGCGTGGTCATCGAAGAGTTCCTCGACGGCGAGGAAGCCAGCTTCATCGTCATGGTCGACGGCCACAACGTGCTGCCAATGGCCACCAGCCAGGACCACAAGCGCGTCGGCGACCAGGACACCGGCCCGAACACCGGCGGCATGGGTGCCTACTCCCCTGCCCCCGTGGTCACCGCCGACGTGCACCAGCGCGTGATGGACCAGGTTATCTGGCCAACCGTGCGCGGCATGGCCGAGGAAGGCAACGTCTACACCGGCTTCCTCTATGCCGGCCTGATGATCGACAAGGCGGGCAACCCCAAGGTCATCGAGTTCAACTGCCGCTTCGGCGACCCGGAAACCCAACCGGTCATGCTGCGCCTGGAATCGAGCCTGGTGCTGCTGATCGAAGCCGCGTTCGCCAAGGCCCTGGACAAGGTCGAAGCGCAGTGGGACCCGCGCCCGAGCCTGGGCGTGGTATTGGCAGCCGGCGGTTACCCAGGCGACTACGCCAAGGGCGACGCGATCAGCGGCCTGGACGCAGCAGCCAGGATCGAAGGCAAGGTGTTCCATGCTGGCACTTCGCTCAAGGACGGCCAGGTCGTCAGCAACGGCGGCCGTGTGCTCTGCGCCACCGCCATGGGCAGTACCGTTGCCGACGCTCAGCAGCAGGCTTACCGTCTGGCCAAGGAAGTCAGCTGGAAGGGTAGCTTCTACCGTACCGACATCGGCTACCGGGCCATCGCTCGCGAGCGCGGTGAACACCAGAAGTAACCTTTACCGGATGGCCGCGGCGCCTTGCATATGCGACATTCGGCTCGTCGACAGGGCCCCACCGGGGCCTTGCCTTCGACTTGGCGCGCCGCGCATAGTTAGTTAATGGCACATCGGCTTGGAAGGGATCTCGTAGTGCGTCGGCTTCGGATTGCCACTGCTCTTATCGTCAGCTTGCTGACAATGCTCTGCCTGCTCCCGGCGAACGCCGATCAAGGCGGAGGCTGGTCCGCTTTGCTCGATGAGCAGGCCAACCTGCAACTGAGCGATGTGCGCTCGGACCGCTACCGTAGCCAGTTCAGCCCGACCGCCTTGCGCGACCTCGATGCGGCCCCGGCAGAACAGGCCCTCTGGCTGCACTATCGCCTGGAACCGGGAAATCAGGAGCAACTGCTGCGGGTCTTCGCACCCGACCTCTCGCGCCTGGACCTCTACGCCCTCGCCGGCGACAAACTGTTACGCCAGTTGCACCACGGCCAAGCCAGTGACGGCGGCAGCCCGACCCTGCGCGGCAGCGACCATGTGATACCCCTGCCGAACAGCCCACAAACGCTGGACATCTACGTGCGCCTGGTTTCCGAGCATCAGCTGCGCCCGGCCATCAGCCTTGAACCCGCAGCCATGGCGGCATCCAACCATAGTCAGCCGCTGTTGTTCGGCATGTTGTTCGGCGGCTTGGTCATGCTGATCCTGCACAACCTGATCCGCTTTCTGTATACCCGCTCCACCACCACTCTGATTCTTGCCCTGTACCATGGCCTGATGCTGCTCAGTGGCCTGATCCTGCTCAACCTCAGCGGGCCCTGGTGGCACCTGTGGCACAGTGCGCAAACCCCGGCAGCCTATTTGACCCTGGTACTGGCAGGCATGGCCGGGCTGTACTTCACCCAGCATTTCTTCGCGCCCTGCAATTCGCCACAGCTCAACCGCCTGCTGCAGGGCGAGATTCTGGTCGCTGCAGTCAGCGGGTTGATCCTGCTGTTCGTCGACACGCTGCCGCTCAACCTGATGACCTACGCCCTGATGGCCCTGGGCAGCGTGAGCATGCTGCTGGTCAGCAGCTACCACTGGTACAAAGGCTATGCGCCAGCACGCCTGTTCAGCCTGGCGATGATGGTGTTCAATCTCGGCGGGCTGCTGCTGTTGCCCGCGCTGCTCGGCCTGACCCGTACTTCAACGCCGTGGCTGCTGTGTATTCTGCTCGGCCTGGCGGTGGCCAGCGGCCTGCTGCTCAACCTTGCAGTGAGCGAGCGCCTGCGGCGCATGAGCGAAGAGCGCTTCAGCGTCAGCCGCGCGCTGGCCGCCAGTGACGCGGAAATCAACGCCAAGGCCGAATTCCTGGCCAAGATCAGCCACGAAATCCGCACCCCCATGAACGGCGTGCTGGGCATGACCGAGCTGCTGCTGGGCACGCCGCTGTCGGTCAAGCAACGGGACTATGTGCAGACCATCCACAGCGCCGGCAACGAGCTGCTTACGCTGATCAACGAAATCCTCGACATTTCCAAGCTCGAATCGCGGCAGATCGAACTGGACGATGTGCAGTTCGACCTCAACGCCCTGATCGAAGACTGCCTGAACATCTTCCGGGCCAAGGCCGAACAGCAGAACATCGAACTGATCAGCTTCACCCAGCCACAGGTGCCGCGGGTCGTCAGCGGCGACCCCACGCGCCTGCGCCAGGCACTCTCGAGCTTGCTGGAAAACGCCCTCAAGAATACCGACCAGGGGGAAATCCTGCTGGTGGTGGCGCTGGACCAACGCGGTGAAATCCCCCGCTTGCGCATCGCCGTCCAGGACAGCGGCGAGCCCTTGCCCGCCGCCGAGCGCGAAGCACTGCTGCAGGCCGAGTTGCACAGCCATCAGTTCCTTTCCAGCAACAAGCTCGGCGGCCACCTGGGCTTGATCATCGCCAAGCAACTGATCGGCCTCATGCAAGGCGAGTTCGGCATCAAGAGCAGCACCAGCATGGGCAATACCCTGTGGCTCACCCTCCCGCTCGACCCATCGCGCCTGGAGCAGCCGCCAGCCGACCTCGACGGCCCGCTGCGTGACGCTCGAGTGTTGGTGGTGGACGACAACGACACCTGCCGCAAGGTGCTGGTGCAGCAGTGCAGCGCCTGGGGCATGAATGTCAGCGCGGTGCCCTCCGGCAAGGAAGCCCTTGCCCTGCTGCGCACCAAGGCGCACCTGCGCGACTATTTCGATGCAGTGCTGCTGGACCAGAACATGCCGGGCATGACCGGCATGCAGCTGGCGGCGAAGATCAAAGAAGACCCCAGCCTGAATCACGACATCCTGGTAGTGATGCTGACCGGCATCAGTAATGCGCCGAGCAAAGTCATCGCGCGCAATGCCGGGGTCAAGCGCATCCTGGCCAAACCGGTCGCCGGCTACACGCTCAAGACGACCCTGGCCGAAGAGCTGGCCCAGCGCGGCCGCGAACAAACCATACCGATGTCCTTGCCAGCCCCTGCGCCGAGCCACGAGCTGCCCGGTGACTTCCGGGTACTGGTCGCCGAAGACAACAGCATCTCGACCAAGGTCATCCGCGGCATGCTTGGCAAGCTCAACCTTGAACCGGACACCGCCAGCAACGGCGAAGAAGCCCTGCAGGCAATGAAAGCCCAGCGCTATGACCTGGTGTTGATGGACTGCGAAATGCCAGTGCTCGATGGCTTCTCCGCCACCCAGCAACTGCGCGCCTGGGAAATCGCCAACCAGCGCCAGCGAACGCCGGTGGTGGCACTGACCGCGCACATCCTTGCCGAACACAAGGAGCGCGCACGCCTGGCCGGCATGGATGGGCACATGGCCAAGCCGGTGGAGTTGTCGCAATTGCGCGAGTTGATCCAGTATTGGGCGAACCAGCGCGAAGCCAAGACCGATCCGCTGCATACCGAGTAGCCGGTACTGCTTCTACAAGGACCCAGCCCATGCTCCATGAGTTGTTCAGTGTCTACCTGAAGATGCTGGTGCTCTTCAGCCCGTTCTTCGTGCTGTCGTGCTTCATCAGCCTGACCCGGGGCTACTCCAGCAAAGAGCGCAAGCAGCTGGCCTGGAAGGTCGCCTTCGCTGCGCTGGTCGCCAGCGTACTGCTGTACCTGTTCGGGCGAGCGATTTTCGGCATCTTCGGCATTACCGCCGACGCCTTCCGCATAGGTGCCGGCAGCGTGCTGTTCATTTCGGCGCTGGGCATGGCCCAGGGCAAGCCCGCGGTGCAGGCCGACAACGTACAGCAGGACGTTACCATCGTGCCGCTGACCATCCCACTGACGGTAGGCCCAGGCACCATCGGCGCCTTGTTGGTGATGGGCGTAGGCCAGCCGCATTGGGACGACAAGGCGCTGGCCATCGTCAGCATCGCCCTGGCCAGCTTCACCGTGGGCCTGGTCCTCTATTTGTCGCACGGGATCGAGCGGATACTCGGCGAACAGGGCCTGCAGATCGTCAGCCGCTTGATGGGGTTGTTCGTCTGCGCCCTGGCGGCGCAGATCATCTTCACCGGGATCAGGGGTTACTTGATACCCTAGATGTGGATCGTCCTTATCTCGTTTCGCATCACGCTCTTCACATTCTCGAGCACGATGGCTTCATGCTCCTGCTGGAAAAGCCGGACGTTGAAGCGTACCAGTTCGGCTTTGACTACCTTCGTTTCGACCGCTCTGCCAAGAAAGCCCGTGGTGAACAACTCCCGCTCCCCCGACTCGTGATACAAAACCATATCCACATAGCCATTGCGGCTCGGCGCACACGGGATGAGTCGGAACAAGCCCAACTGGCGGGTGCGCTGTTCAAAGTTCAGCAACGGAATGTCACTTCCCAACATCGCTGGAATTGCCAGCGAGAGGCTGCTGGTATGCCGCTCCCCTGCGAGTTGATCGATCCTTTGCAAGGCCCTGTCGACAATGACCGTGCGCTCAGGCTTCGGCCAATGGACCTGTTCAGCTGTCAAAGCATCCCAGCCCAGGTACTGTAAACGCCGTCGGTAATAGGAATACCAATCCTGGACCAATCCATCTCGATGATCGGTACGCGTCACCCGCTCTGCCATCAGCAAGGCCAACTGCACGGACTGACGCTGCTGCTCAGTGATACCCGGCAGAAACGAAACGAGACTGCCCCCCACCACCGACGCCCTAGGCTTGTCCATCCACACCTCCCGCACTCAGCTTGCCAAGATAGGTGATCAGCGCACCGGTGCACCTTCGCTCCATCAATTCACGCAAACCTGGCCGTTGCAGGGCATAGATTTCTTCGTCCACGCTGCCCACCCAACCGCGCAGCTCGCACGTTCCAGCATGAGCCTCGTCGGCTTGCGCCGCTGGCCGCGCGTTGGAATATGCGCTGCATAAGGCGAGAACGCCGGCGCTCGATACCACACCCAGCTCGTTCAACCGCACTTCCAGCGGCTGGACAAACCGCGCGAGATGCTTGCGCGCAGAGGCAGCCGCCAAGGCTTGGGCGATGCCGTGGATATCGCCCCCCAATGTTTCGTCCTGCGTCAACAGCCAATGCTGCATCAACATCGGCAGAGAAGCGGGAGCAGTGTCGAGGGGTGCTCGCTCGTGATGCTTGAGCAGTCGTGTCCACCCCAGCTCGTCGAAGCTGCGGCAATAGTGTGCAAACCACTGGCCGTGATCGATGCAGCGCCCTGCAGAACGCTTGTCCGCTCGCAGTTGCGCATAGAGCACGCTATCGAGCACATCTTGACGCTGTTGCAAGGTCAGCGAATTATCGATCAACAGGGCCGCACCGCACACAAGCCATAACGTGTACTTCTCAGTATCCATCAACGCCTCCTGGGCGAGGAACACAGGTCCGAGAGGAGGCCGCAAGCCTCCCCCGCAGGCTTGTCAGATGTCGTAATCCAGAATGTTGCTGACTGCACTGTCCGTCAGCCGCTGTCGGATATGGTCGCGCACGACGTCATAAATAAAGCGGTTGAAGACGAACACCACAGCCCCGCTGTAGACCGCCGACGACTTGCTTTCCCATTCGAACACCACGTTATTGAGCTGATGATCGTCAAACGGCTTGCTGTCGATCGCACTCATGGCCAGGAAGACTTCCCCAACCTCGTTCTGGATACACGCGCCCAAGCCCACCGTGCTCGACCTTCTCTCCCTGAGGTTGCGCGTGAAAATTTCCTGGGCCTGGTTAACCTTGCCCAAACTTTCGAGCGCGTCGGCCGCCAGATTGGCCAGCGCGTCGGTCAATGGATTGCTCAGAACGGCCTGGCCCACCACTTTCATGGTTTTGTAAACAACCGCACCTAGCTTCAGTGATTGTGACTGCGAACGCTCCATTTCGTACGATTTCATCAAGGTCACCCAACCGCAATCGTGCATCACCTTTATGAAATGGTTGAACCACTGCTCGGTCTCCCCCTCGGAGGAGAAACTGTGGCTGGCCGCCCGGGAGGCGAACTGGTACGCGTTCTTGATGTCCGCCCGCACCGCTGCGTCCAGGCCAGCACCAAAAGCCAATAAAGATTGCTCGATGACCGCAGCGGTATTGTTGCCAGAACTGCGAATTTCAGTCGTCATGTACAGCTCCTCGAGAGTAGGCCTCGACGCGAGTCATCAAGGCGTTTTCACCCTACTCTCAGGGCTGCTGCAGGGCTGGTGGGAAGCCCTTCCTACGCGCTCAGCGTGGCATCGGATACCAGCGAGGCGTATAAACCCATGTGCCACCGCCAACGCGCTCAAACGCGCAGGTGGTGGATGAGCCGACCAATACCATGGTGCGCATATCGACCATTTCAGGCTGCAGTTGGGCTAAAGAGACCACCTTCAGCGTCTGGCCCGGCCTACCGATGTCACGGCCAAGGACTACAGGCGTGTCACCATTGCGGTGACGCCGCACGACGTCGAGGGCGACACCCAACTGCCAGGGCCTGGCGCGTGAGATCGGATTGTAGAAGGCCAGCACCAGATCGGCCTGGGCAGCGAGGTCGAGGCGCTGCTCGATGGTCGCCCAAGGCTTGAGGTTGTCGGACAGCGACATCACGCAGAAGTCATGCCCCAGCGGCGCACCGGCCTGCGCGGCCGTTGCCAGCGAAGCCGAAACGCCAGGCAAAACCTGCAGATCGACACGGTGCCAGGCCGGGTCGGTCGACGCGTGCAATGCTTCCAGCACGGCGGAAGCCATGGCAAACACGCCCGGGTCACCCGACGAGACCACCACCACCGAACGCCCTTGAGCCGCCAGCTCGAAGGCATGCCGGGCACGCTGCATCTCCTCGCGATTGTCGGTGCAGTGTTGCACCTGGTCATCGCGGAACGGGCCGGCCATGCGCACGTAGGTTTCATAGCCGAGGATATCCTGCGCCCGCGCAAGCTCCGCCTTGACTGCCGGCACCATCAGTTCGGCAGCCCCCGGCCCCAGACCGATCACGGCGAGGCGACCGCGCTTGCGCCCAAGCTGCGCGACCTCGACCGGGGTCGGGGCGAGCGCGATGACCAGGCCCGGCTGCTCTATCAGCCGGGCATCCGGCATGGCCTCGGCTGCCATGCCGGCTAGCGTGCTGTCCTTGGCAGCGAAACGCAGCTCGACTGCCAGCGCCTGGGCGGCATCCTGCAAAGATGGCTCGGCCATCGCCTGCTCGTCGACCAGCAGGCAGGCCAGCGATGCCTCGGCGATGCCCGCTGCAGAGAGTGCATCACCTACCCGCTCGACCAGACCGGTGCTGCAATCATCCACCGCGACCACCACCGAGCGGGGGTGAATCAGCAACTCGTCACGGCGGCCAGGTCGCGCTTCACAACCCACATGAATGGTGCGCCGGGCAGATTCACTGGCCGGTAGCTGAGCCTGTGCCAGCCAAGGTGCATCCCCTTCGATACGCACGGCCTCGCCTGCCAGCAGGTCGGAAACGAAACGCTTGCCCTGCTCGATGTCCGCCAGCGCGTAACCCTCGGGCGGGTTAAGCAGGCAGGTGCCGAAACGCAGCTCACCACTGGTGGTGATCGCCGCCGCTACGCCCAGGGCCGCACCGATCTCGCGGGCCATGACATTCACGCCACTCAACCCACCGAGCAGCGGCACCACCGCGCTACCGTCCTCGGCCACCGCCAGCACCGGCGGCTCTGCGCCTTTCTCGCTGAGCAGGCCGGCCAGGCTGCGGATCACGATCCCTGCCGCGCACAGCGCAATGATCGGCGTGTTCTGCTGGTACAGCGCCCGCAGCGTGTCGCCGAACGTCTGGTAATACTGGTCGGCCTGCTCGACCCGGCCGGACAGGCCATGGATGGTCGCCTGTGGATACAGCTGCTGGATGCGCTGCGCGGTGGCCAGACTGCCAGCGCCAAGCACGATGATTGCCGGTGCCGTGTGCATGCTCATCCCTGCCATTTTTCACCCGGCACGATGATCAGCGAGAAGTACGGCGAGGACTGCGGATCGACCGCGTCCAGCGCGACGATCTTCTGGTTGGCCATGGTCGCCCGCTCGACGTACAACGCACGCCCGTCCAGGCCCAGCTCGCCGAGCACCTGCCGTACCTTGGGGAAGTTGCGGCCAAGTTTCATGATCACCGCCGCATCGGCATCGGCCAGGCGGCGCTTGAGCTCTTCGGCCGGCAGCACGCCCGACAGCACCGACAGGCTCTGGTTGCGGTACACCAGCGGGGCGCCCAGTACCGAAGCGCCACCGAGCATCGAGCAGACACCGGGTATCACTTGCGCGTCGTAACGCTGCGCAAGGCGGTCATGCAGGTACATGTAGGAGCCATAGAAGAACGGGTCACCCTCGCAGATCACCGCCACATCGCGGCCGGCGTCGAGGTGTTCGGCCACCTGCACGCTGGCTTCGTCGTAGAAGTCGCTGATCACCTGCTCGTACGACAAAGGTGCCGGCAGCGCTTCGGTGGTCACCGGGTAGACCAGCGGCAGCAGCGTTTGCGCAGGCTGCAGGTGCGCCTCGATGATGCCGAAGGCATTGCCACGCTTGCCCTTGGCCACGAAGTAGGCGACCACCGGAGCCTCGCGCAGCAGGCGCAGGGCCTTGAGGGTGATCAGTTCAGGGTCGCCAGGGCCTACGCCCAGGCCCAGCAAGCGGCCGCGCGGGGTCATCATTCCACCTCCGTGGCGAGGGCGTTGACTGCGGCGGCGGCCATCGCGCTGCCACCCAGACGGCCCTGCATGATCACGAACGGCACGCCACGGCTGTCGGCGGCAAGCATCGCCTTGGACTCGGCAGCGCCGACGAAGCCGACCGGGAAGCCAAGGATCAGCGCAGGCTTCGGCGCGCCGGCGTCGATCATTTCCAGCAGGTAGAACAACGCAGTGGGTGCATTGCCGATAACCACCACGCTGCCTTCCAGGTGCGGCCGCCATAGCTCAAGCGCTACGGCCGAGCGCGTGTTGCCGGCATCCTTGGCCAGGCCAGGCACGCTCGGGTCGCGCAGGGTGCAAATGACTTTGTTGTCCGCTGGCAGGCGTGCGCGGGTGATGCCTTCGGCGACCATGTGCGCGTCGCAGAGGATCGGCGCACCCTTGGCCAGGGCTTCACGCCCAGCGCGACCAGCGCCTTCGGAGAACTGCAGGCCATCGATGGCCTCGACCATGCCGCAGGCGTGGATCACGCGCACAGCGAGTTTCTCGAGGTCTGCGGGAATCCGCTCGAGTCGCGCTTCCTCACGGATGATGCGGAAGGAATTGCGATAGATCTCCTGACCATCGCGGATGTAATCAATCATCAAGGTGCTCCGTCGGCAGGGCGAGCATGGCGCCTGCTTCTTTCAAGGTGAGGTTGGCGGCGCGCAGGGCTCCGAAGCCCGGCTGGCGCGCGTCACGCAAATAGAGGTCATAGCGGCCCGGCGAGCGAGCCAGCAGAGTCGCCGGGGCGACATGGGCCACGGCGCAGGATCGGTGGCAGCCGGACAGGTGCACGCTGGCAGGGGCGCCAGCGGGCAACAGGGTGGCCAGGGTCACGGCGTCGGCCTTGGTTTCGCCGTGCGCCTTGGCGCAACCGCTGCTGCCGGTGCAGGCGACCAGGCGGGCCAAGGGTTCATGGTTGTGGCAAAGCAGGCCCAAGGCCGACAATTCACGTTGCGCCTCGGCAATGCTGGCGCCAGCGATATTGGGCAGGACCAGGCTCTGCCAAGGGCTCAGCCGCAGGCTGCCATCGCCCTGTTCACGGGCGACCCGCGCAACGCCGCGGAGCATGTCGCTCGTCAGCCGGCCCAGCGGCGGGGCGACGCCCAGCGCCATGCCCTGCTGTTGCTCCAGCGCACCCAGCCATGGACTGTTGCCGGCTTCCCGTCGCCAATCGAGGACGGCGGCATCGCGGCGGATCCTCAGCCCCAACCCTTCGATGAAACTGTCCACCGTGCAGTCTTCAAGCAGCTGGCGCATACGCGCCTGTTCCGGGTTGGCCAGGTCGAGAAAGCGTTCAAGCACTGCCCGCACCAGCGCCAGGCCCTGCTCCAACGGCACCGCACCCAGCACCTGGCCATCGGCTGGGCAGCCGGCCAGGCCGAACGCAAGCCAGGTGCGCTGCTCCAGGCGCAATGCCGAGAGCCACAGGTCGTGGGGGTGATCGAGCATCGCAAGGCTTTCGCCACCGTCCAGTTGCAGGGCGAACTTGGCCGACAACTGGTGAAAGCGCGGGGTGCCTTGCAGCAGGTCGAGCACCTGTGCGGCCAATGGCCGCACGTCCAGCACCATCGCCGGGTCAAGGCCGGCAAGGGGGCTGAGCATCAGGTTGCGCACATCGTCGCTGGCGGCTTCGCGCGGGCCGAGGCCTGCGGCCAGCAGGCTGTCGATCAGGCCCTGTTGATCGTCACCAATGCCACGGATCTGCAGGTTGCCGCGGTTGGTCGCCTCGATCACGCCGGTGGCGAATCGCTCGGCAGCGCCTGCCACCGCATCGGCCTGGTCGGCCAGCAGCAGGCCACCGGGCAGCTTGATCCGGCAGATCCCGCCATCACGGGCGCCGACGATGCGCCACAACCCCGGGCAGGCCGAGGGACGGGGCGATACGGTAGGGGTTTGGACCTGCTTCAATGGGGCGTCCGGCAATCGCTGAATGTGCGCTTGAGTGTAGAAGGCGCGGTATTATGCCTGCTTTGTCCGGCGGCATGAAAAACCGGTGGTCGAGCATTCATCACTGCGGCGCCCTTTTCGCGGGGCAAGCCCGCTCCCACAGGTACTGCATCGACCCTGTGGGAGCGGGCTTGTCCCGCGAAGCGTCCCCCCAAAAATGGCGGATCAGAAACAAATGGCACCCTGGCTGACAGTAGTAGGCATCGGCGAAGACGGCTTCAGCGGCTTGGGCAAACAGGCCCGCCGCGCGTTGCTTGGCGCCTCGCGGATCATCGGCAGCCCGCGCCAGCTCGCCTTGCTGCCCCGCTGTGTAACTGCCACCCAGCAGGACTGGCCGAGCCCGTTCTCCCTGGCCCCGGTCCTGGCCCTACGCGGTGAAGCTGTGTGCGTGCTGGCCAGCGGTGACCCGATGTTCTTCGGCGTCGGCGCCAGCCTGGCGCGGCAGGTGCCAGCCGAAGAGATGCAGGTGCTGTCGATGCCCTCCTCCTGCGCTCTGGCCGCCGCCCGTCTGGGCTGGCCGCTGCAGGATGTGCAGGTGGTATCGGTGGTCGCGCGCCCCATCGCCGCACTCAATGCCCACCTGTACAGCGGCCTGCGCCTGCTGGTGCTGAGCAACGATGGCGACAGCCCTGCCGCCATCGCCGCGCTACTTTGCGAGCGAGGCTTCGGGCCAAGTCGGCTGCAGGTGTTCGAGCACCTCGGTGGTGCAGCCGAACGCCAGCTGGTGGGCAGTGCCGATGACTGGCCTCACCGCGAGATCGCCGCGCTGAACCTGGTCGCCATCGAATGCCAGGCCACAGCAGACGCCCCTCGCCTTGCTCGCACTCCCGGCCTGCCAGATGACGCCTTCCGCCACGACGGCCAGCTGACCAAACGTGACGTGCGCGCCATCACCCTGGCCCGTCTTGCCCCTCAGCCCGGCGAATTGTTGTGGGACGTGGGCGCAGGCTGCGGCTCGATCGGCATCGAATGGATGCGCGCCCATCCGGCCTGCCGAGCGCTGGCGATCGAGGCCGACGAAGGCCGTCAGGGCTTCATCGAACATAACCGTGATGCCCTTGGCGTCCCCGGCCTGCAATTGGTGCGCGGCAAGGCGCCACAGGCGCTGGCCGAGCTGGAGCGCCCGGATGCGATCTTCATCGGCGGTGGCGTCACCCGCGAAGGCGTGCTGGCGCTGTGCTGGGAACGGCTACGCCCTGGCGGGCGGCTGGTGGCCAACGCAGTGACCCTGCAAAGCGAACTGGCCCTGGCGCATTTTCGCGAGCAGCAGGGCGGCGAGCTCACCCGCATTCATGTCGCCCAGGCGCAGCCCCTCGGCGCTTTCGACACCTGGCGCCAGGCGTTGCCGATCACCTTGCTCGACGTGGTGAAACCCTTCGATGCGTGAGGAAACCCGCGAACAACCCGCCCCCCTGCGCAGCGGCCTGACCACCGGCAGCTGCGCCACTGCCACCAGCCTTGCGGCCGCGCGCCTGCTGCTGAGCGGACTGAGCGACGACGCCGTCAGCATCACCCTGCCCAAGGGCAAGGTGGTGCAGATGCGCCTGGAGTTCTGCCGCCGCGACGGCGAGCGCGCCGAGGCCGGTACGCTCAAGGATGCCGGCGACGACCCGGATGTCACCCACGGCGCGCTGCTCTACAGCCAGGTGCGCTTGCTGGATGAGCCAGGCGTACGCTTTGTCGCAGGCGTTGGCGTAGGTACCGTCACCCGCCCGGGGCTGGTACTGGCGGTTGGCGAACCGGCGATCAACCCGGTGCCACGGCGCATGATCGGCGAGCACCTGCAGCAGCTGGCCGACAGCTGCAACTACCAGGGCGGCTTCGAGGTCACGGTGAACGTACAGGGTGGCGAGGCACTGGCGCTGAAAACCATGAACCCGCGCCTGGGCATCCTCGGCGGGTTGTCGATCCTGGGCACCAGCGGCATCGTCCGGCCGTTCTCCTGCGCGGCCTACATCGCCTCGATCCACCAGGGCATCGATGTCGCCCACACCAATGGCTACACCCATATCGCCGCCTGCACCGGCAATGCCAGCGAAGACACCATGCGCCGGGTCTACGGCCTGCCGGAGATCGCGCTGATCGAGATGGGCGACTTCGTCGGCGCCGTGCTCAAGCACCTGCGCAAAGTGCCGGTCCCCCGCCTGACCCTGTGCGGTGGTTTCGGCAAGATCAGCAAACTGGCCGCCGGGCACATGGACCTGCACAGCCGCCATTCCAGCATCGACCTGCCGCAACTGGCCGGTTGGGCCGCAGACATCGGCGCCGATGCCGACCTGCAGGCCGCGATCATCGCCGCCAACACCAGCCAGCAAGCCCTGGCGCTGGCCCACGCTGCCGGTATCGCCTTGGGTGATGCGGTCTGCGCCCATGCCCGGGCCTTCGCCCGCAGCGTGGTGCCGGCGCAGGTCCAGGTGGAAGTGTTCGCCATCGACCGCCAGGGCGGCATCGTCGGCAAGGCGGGTTGGCAATGAGCCGGCGCATCCTGTTGCTGGGTGGGGTCACCGAAGCCCTGGCCATCGCCCGCCAGCTCGGGCCCGAGCATGTCTACAGCCTGGCCGGCATCGGCCGCGTGCCGCAGGACCTGCCGTGCCAGGTACGGGTTGGTGGATATGGTGGCGCCGAAGGCCTGGCCAGTTACCTGCGCGAAGCCGGCATCACGCTGCTGATCGATGCCACCCACCCCTATGCGGCTCAGATCAGCCGAAACGCCGCTGTTGCCGCTAAAGCCGTCGGTATCCCCTGCTGGGCCTTGCGCCGCCCAGCCTGGGTGCCGCAACCAGGTGATGACTGGCGCGAGGTGGACGACTGGGCCGGGCTGATGGAAGCGCTCAAGCCGTTTAGGCGGCCGCTGTTCACCCTCGGGCGCGAACCGCTGCAGCACCTCGAGGAGATTCCACCGGAACAGTTCTGGACGCTGCGGGCGCTGGAGGCCTGCCCTGGCACCGATCGCTGCGAAGTGATCGGTGCGCGTGGGCCGTTTCATCTCGAAGATGAGCGGGCGCTGTTTACACGGCGCAACATCGATGTGCTGGTGAGCAAGAACAGCGGCAGCGTGGCGACGGAGCCGAAGCTGGAAATAGCGCGCGAGCGTAGAGTGCCAGTGTTGATTTTGCAACGCCCGATGCTCCCGGAGGTTGACGTCGCATTTTCCCAAGCCAGCCAGTTGCTCACCGCCCTTGACCTCTGATCGCACGCCGGCCGAGCGTATATCCCATTGACATATACGTCGCTCAGCTTAAATTTCAGTCACAGTTTGCCGCTTCCAAGGAGGCCCATCATGGAGCAAGGTGCTGTCTTCAAAAGCAACCGCAGCCAGGCCATCCGCTTGCCGAAATCCGTCGCCCTTCCCGATGAGGTAACCCGAGTGGATATCGTTGCAGTGGGGCGAGCCCGCATCATTACGCCCGCCGGAGAATCATGGGACACATGGTTTGACGGGGATGATGTAAGCCCAGACTTCGTGGCCAGCCGCGACCAACCAGTCGATCAGGAACGCGAAGGGTTTTAATGCTCAGGAGATGCTCGATACACCTATCGAAAGGCTGGAACACCGATCGGCCCTTATGATCAGCTGATTGCTGGCCATGCTCGTGCGCGGGGGCTCATCCTGATAACCAACAACCTGCGTGAGTTCATGCGCGTTCCCGGTTTGCGAGTTGAAGATTGGCTGTCCACACCTGGACAGCAAACATAATCAGTCTGACTTTTCCTACAACAACCGTTGAACATTTCTAGCGCTAATGCCAGATACGTCTCGGTGGCCATGGACGCGCCCTCAGCCTTAAACTCAAAGCCCCCTCCCCTGGAAGGCTTTATTCATATGGAAATGCAATGGTGGATCTGGCTGGTCTTCGGTATCGCGCTGATCCTGCTCGAACTGGTCCTGCCCACGTTCTTCATCATCTGGTTCGGCATCGGTGCCGTGCTGGTTTCACTCATCTCGCTCGCCGCCCCCAACCTGCAACTGGATATGCAGGTACTCATGTGGGTGCTGTTTTCCTCCGTTACCACCGCCCTGTGGTTCAAGCTGTTCCGCCGCAAGCAGCCGGACGTGCGCTGGACCGCCGACAGCGTGATCGGCGAAGTCGGGCTGTTGATCAGCAGCGTTTCGCAATTCCAGAAAGGCCGCGTGCGTTTTCAGAAGCCAATCCTCGGCAACGAGGAATGGGTCTGCGTGGCCGACAGTGACATCCCGTCCGGCGAGCGTGTGCGTCTCGTCGCCATCGAAGGCAATACCGCCCGGGTCATTCGCGCCTGACCTGCATTAAAAGGAAGTTTTCAGCATGACAAGTCTCATCGTCGTCGGCACCCTTGCCGTGTTTGTTCTGATCACCGTATTCAAGGGGGTGCGCATCGTGCCCCAGGGCGAGGAATGGATCGTCGAGCGCCTGGGCCGCTACCACAGCACGCTCAAGCCCGGCCTGAACATCGTCATCCCGTACATGGACGTGGTCGCCTACCGCCTGCCAACCAAAGACATCATCCTCGACGTGCAGGAGCAGGAAATCATCACCCGCGACAACGCGGTGATCGTCGCCAATGCCCTGTGCTTCGCCAAGGTGGTCGACCCGCAGAAGGCCTCCTATGGCGTTCAGAACTTCTCCTTCGCCGTCACCAGCCTGACCATGACCTCGCTGCGCGCCATCGTCGGCGCCATGGACCTGGACGAGGCACTGTCGAGCCGCGAGCAGATCAAGGCGCGCCTGCGTGAAGCGATGTCCGAGCAGACCGAAGACTGGGGCGTGACCGTGCGCTCGGTGGAGATCCAGGACATCAAGCCGTCCCAGAACATGCAGATGGCCATGGAGCGCCAGGCCGCCGCCGAGCGTGAGCGTAAAGCCGACGTGACCCGTGCCGAAGGTGCCAAGCAGGCAGCGATCCTCGAAGCCGAGGCGCGCCTGCAATCGGCCAAATTGGACGCCGAGGCGCAGATCAACCTGGCCGAGGCTTCGGCGCGGGCAATTTCGCTGGTCAAGGAAGCCGTGGGCAGCGAAACGGTACCGGCCATGTATCTGCTGGGTGAGCGTTATGTCGGCGCCATGGAGAATCTGGCGAGCAGCAACAATGCCAAAGTGGTGGTGCTGCCCGCCGACCTGCAGGAGACCGTCCGAGGCCTGATGGGCCGCAACAAGGCTTGATACTGCCGCGCTCAACTATGGGCAAGCACAACCTCAGTGGGAGCAACTGTCTTCCACAAAACTTAAAAAGCTGCGCGATCCCTGTGGGAGCGGCTTCAGCCGCGAACACCGGCAATGCCGGTACCATCCACCGCGTCGCTCGCTTCGCGGCTAAAGCCGCTCCCACTGGGTACGCGGCGCACTCGCTGCCTGCGTCACTTCACCGCACCCCGCCTTTTTTACCTATACTCCGCCGTACAATAGCCACCACGATTCCTGACCGGATCTCTCCATGCCCCCACGTCGGCACATCGCCTGGATAGCCTGCCTTGCAGTGCTGTTCAACCTGCTGGCCATGCCGCTGTCTTCTGCCGCGCCCAAGGGCCCGGCGGAACAGCTGCTGTGGGGGGCTTTCTGTTCGAGCGTAGCGGGCAAGGCCAAAGTCGATGTCCAGGCCCTGGCCAAGATCGACCTCGGCACGCAAAGCGACGACCATTCCAACATGCAGCACTGCTGGTGCTGTTCCGGCGCCGCCCCGCTGCTGGCCTTGCCGGGCTATCCGCCACAGCTGCACAACCCACCCACGCTGCAGCACGGGCATCCGCCCCCGCTCGCCACTTATCAACCAACGCCGCGCCAACTATGGCCTGCACTCAACCCCCGTGCATCTCCGCTGGTCTGAGTTCATCACGCTGTCTGCCTGAACCTGAACCGAACGGAGATTCACACCATGCTCAAGCAAGCTCTTATCGTGGCCGCATTGCTGCTGCCCGGCGCCTTCGCCAATGCCCATGAATACACCGTGGGCGACCTGCACATCGCCCACCCCTGGTCGCTGGCGCTGCCGCCAAACGCGCCCAACGTCGCGGCCTATTTCGTCGTGCACAACAATGGCAAGGCCGATGACCGCCTGCTGAGCGTCGACACTCCGATCACCGCCGATGCACAGCTGCACGAGCATGTGATGAGCGGCAATGGCGCCATGAAGATGCAGCAAGTGCCAAGCGTGGCGGTACCGGCCGGCAAGGACCTGACCTTCGCCCCCAGCGCCTACCACGTGATGCTCATGCAACCCCAGGACCGCAGCCTGCTGGTCGATGGCAAGCGCTTCCCACTGACCCTGCATTTCGAAAAGGCCGGCGACATCACCGTCGACGTCGCCGTGCAGAAGCAGCCGCCGGCGGACCAACCGCAAGGCCACGAACACGCGCACTGACCCTAGCTGACCGGCGCTCGCCTCATGGCCCTGCCACGTTACAGCCGCAGCCGTACCACCCGCCCTGAACGCAGGCGCGTCGGTGGCGGCCGGCTGAGCCTGTTCGCCATGTGGATGATCTTCATCGGCCCACTGGTTTCCCAGTCGATGCCGATGGATCACCACGCCGGCATGAACATGCCAATGGACATGAAAATGTCCATGGAACATCAGCATGGCGAGGCAGCCCAATGCCACACAGGCGATGGCCAGCTGCATGTGATGTGGGAAAAGTGCGGTTACTGCAGCTTGCTGTTCAACTGCCCCGCCCTGCCGCAAACGCTTAGCCCGCTCAGCTCAGGCCACCTGACGCCCACCTCGCTCAACACCTTCTCAACGCACCAGGGCCATGCCCGGCAGGCCTTCTTCCCCGGTGCGCGCAGCCGCGCGCCACCGCTTTCGATCAGCGTCTGACATCACCTTTTGTTGCACGGAGCCTGGACGCTTCGCGCCCACCCATGACTGATCGACTGGAATCACTATGTCTGGCTGCACCCCTGTTTTCGCCACCTCCCTGCGAGGAACATTCGCCGCGTTGTGCGGCTCGCTGCTCGCGCCCATGGCCCTGGCCGCCGACCCCGGCCACGAAGGCCACGACCCAACGCCGCCCGAGCTGAGCCCGACGGTGATCACCGCCATTGCGCCGAGTTCGCCGCTGACCGTGGTCACCAACCCGAAAGACCCGCGCCAGCCAGTACCGGCCAGCGATGGCGCCGATTACCTGAAGACCATCCCCGGCTTCTCGGCCATCCGCGCTGGCGGCACCAACGGCGACCCGGTGCTGCGCGGCATGTTCGGCTCACGCCTGAACATCCTCACCAACGGCGGCGTGATGCTCGGTGCCTGCCCCAACCGCATGGACGCACCGACCTCGTACATCGCCCCGGAAACCTACGACCGCCTTACCGTGATCAAGGGCCCGCAAAGTGTGATCTGGGGCCCGGGCGGCTCGGCGGGCACCATCCTCTTCGAGCGTGAACCGGAGAAGTTCGGCACCCTCGGCAGCCGCGTCAACGCCAGCCTCCTGGCCGGTTCCAATGGCCGATTCGACAAAGTGCTCGACGCCGCCGCCGGCAACAGCCAGGCCTACGCCCGCTTCGTCGGCAACCAGTCGCGCTCGGACGACTACCAGGACGGCAACGGCGACACCGTGCCCTCGCGCTGGGACAAATGGAACGGCGACGTGACCCTGGGCTGGACGCCCGACCAGGACACCCTGCTGGAACTCAGCGCAGGCAAGGGCGACGGCGAGGCCCGCTACGCCGGGCGGGGCATGGACGGCTCGCAATTCAAACGCGAAAGCCTGGGCCTGCGTTTCGAGAAGTCCAACCTCGGCGAGGTGCTCGACAAGGTCGAGGCCCAGGTCTACTACAACTACGCCGACCACGTGATGGACAACTACAGCCTGCGCACGCCCTCGGGCAGCGGCATGATGGGCATGCCCATGGTCAGCAATGTCGACCGCCGCACCTTGGGCGCGCGCATCAAGGGCACCTGGCGCTGGGCCGACGTGCAGCTGGTCAGCGGCATTGACGCGCAGACCAACGAACACCGCCAGCGGGGCGGCATGGGCGTGGACGCGCACAAGGGCCAGCCGTGGACCAAGGACGCCGATTTCCACAATTACGGCGCCTTTGGCGAGCTGACCTGGTACGCCACCGGCGAGGACCGGCTGATCACCGGCGCTCGCCTGGACCGTGCCTCGGCCCGCGACTTCCGTGCTGGCAGCGCCACCGAAGGCGACACCCGCGCCGACACCCTGCCCAGCGGCTTCGTACGTTACGAGCACGACCTGGCGGCCATCCCCGCCACCACCTACATCGGCCTCGGCCACGCCCAGCGCTTCCCGGACTACTGGGAACTGTTCTCGCCGAAAATGGCGCCGCCCGGCAGCGCCAATGCCTTCGACGGCATCAAGCCCGAGAAGACCACCCAGCTCGACGTCGGCATCCAGTACCGCGACGAGCGCCTGGAAGCCTGGGCCTCGGGTTACGTCGGGCAGATTCGCGACTACATTCTGTTCGACTACCGCACCGGCATGATGGGCATGAGCACCTCCCAGGCGCAGAACATCGACGCCCGCATCATGGGTGGCGAACTGGGCGCCGCCTACAAGCTGACGGAAAACTGGAAAGCCGACGCGACGCTGGCCTACGCCTGGGGCAAGAACAGCAGCGACGGCAAGGCGCTGCCGCAGATGCCGCCGTTGGAAAGCCGCCTGGGCCTGACCTACAGCCGCGACACCTGGAGCGCCGGTGCCTTGTGGCGCCTGGTCTCCGCGCAGAACCGCATTGCCGAGAACCAGGGCAACGTGGTGGGCAAGGACTACGAAAAAAGCGCAGGTTTCGGCGTGTTCTCGCTCAACGGTGCCTACAAGGTGAACAAGAACCTCAAGCTCAGCGCAGGGGTCGACAACCTGTTCGACAAGGCCTACGCCGAGCACCTGAACCTGGCCGGGAATGCCGGGTTCGGCTACCCGGCTAGCGATCCACAGCCGGTCAACGAGCCAGGCAGGACCTTCTGGACCAAGGTCGATGTGAGCTTCTGACAACAACAACGGGCGCGGCCACGGTCGCGCCCATTAGCTGGTCAAACAGGAGGTTCCCATGAGCGGAACACGCGTGTCCTTCTACAACCTGGCCTGGCGCTGGCACTTCTACGCCGGGCTGTTCGTCGCCCCATTCATGATCCTGCTGGCAATCACCGGGATCATCTATCTGTTCAAGCCGCAGCTGGACCCACTGCTTTACCGTGACCTGATGGTGGTCGAAGCCGGTCACCACCGCCAGGGCGCCGACCTGATGCTGGACGAAGTGCGCCAGGCCTACCCCAAGGGCCATGTCGCGCAGTACCTGCCGCCCATCGATGCCGAGCGCAGCGCGCAGTTCGTGGTGCATGACGGCGGACGCGAGCTGAATGTCTTCGTCGACCCGTACAGCGGCAAGATCCTCGGCCAGCAGGACGCCAAACAGAACCTGCAGGCCGTGGCGCGCGCCCTGCACGGCGAGCTGATGGTCGGCACCCTCGGCGACCGCCTGGTGGAACTGGCCGCGGGCTGGGGCATCGTGCTGGTGGTGTCCGGCCTCTACCTGTGGTGGCCGCGCGGGCGTAACGGTGCCGGTGTGTTGTGGCCACGCATGAACGCTCGCGGTCGCCTGTTGTGGCGCGACCTGCACGCAGTGACCGGCTTCTGGGGTTCGGCGCTGCTGTTGCTGATGCTGCTCAGCGGCATGACCTGGACGGGCCTTTGGGGCAAGCAGTACGCCGACCTGTGGAACCGCTTTCCGGCCGCCATGTGGAACGACGTGCCCAAGTCCGACCAACAGGCCGGTGAACTGAACAGCGCCCATCGTCAGACCGTGCCCTGGGCCATGGAAAACACGCCGATGCCTCAGTCCGGCGCGCATGCCGAACATGCCGGGCAACACATGATGAGCAGTGCGCCGGCAGCGCCGCAGGTGAGCCTGCAACAGGTCGAAGACATCGCTACCGCGCGCCAAGTGGAACCGGGTTACAGCATTACCGCACCCACCACCGCCGAGGGCGTCTACACCATCGCCGTGTTCGCCGACGACCCGCGCAACGACGCCACCCTGCATGTCGACCAGTACACCGGCAAGGTCCTGGCCGACGTACGCTGGCAGGACTACAGCCCGGTCGCCCGCGCTACCGAAGTGGGCGTCATGCTGCATGAAGGCAAGATGTTCGGGGCGTTCAATCAGCTCATCATTCTGCTGGTGTGCCTGATGATCCTGCTGGGCTCGGTGAGCGGGCTGGTGATGTGGTGGAAGCGCCGGCCGGCCGGTGGGCTGGGGGTGCCGCCGCTGCGCCATGATCTGCCACGGTGGAAGGCGGCGGTCGGGGTGATGCTGGTGCTGGGCGTGATGTTCCCGCTGGTGGGGGTGTCGATGCTGGTGATGTGGGTGGTGGATAGCCTGGTGGTGCGGCGCCGCGTGCTGGCTAGCGCCTGACACCTGCTCTGCCCTTACCGGCCTCTTCGCGGGGCAAGCCCGCTCCCGCAGAGTTCGCAGCGCTGCGGTTCCTGTGGGAGCGGGCTTGCCCCGCGAAGAGGCCGGAACTGCTCCACATATGTCGAGTCGATCTGTCGCGCCACGAATTGGGACGCCCGTGTTAGCCTTGTCGGCTTTCACAAAAAGACTGACCCGAAATGGAATGCAGCCAATGACCCGGACCTCTTCCCCTCCTGCTGATGACCAGCACCTGCAGCGCAACCTGACCAACCGCCACATCCAGCTGATTGCCATCGGTGGTGCCATCGGCACCGGCCTGTTCATGGGCTCGGGCAAGACCATCAGCCTGGCGGGGCCGTCGATCATCTTCGTCTACATGATCATCGGCTTCATGCTGTTCTTCGTCATGCGCGCCATGGGCGAACTGCTGCTGTCGAACCTCAACTACAAGTCGTTCATCGACTTCTCCGCCGACCTGCTCGGCCCCTGGGCTGGCTATTTCACCGGCTGGACCTACTGGTTCTGCTGGGTGGTCACCGGCATTGCCGACGTGGTGGCGATCGCCGCCTACACGCAATTCTGGTTCCCTGACCTGCCCCAGTGGATACCCGCGCTGACCTGCGTGGGGCTGCTGCTGTCGCTGAACTTGGTGACCGTGAAAATGTTCGGCGAAATGGAGTTCTGGTTCGCCCTGATCAAGATCGTCGCCATCCTCGGCCTGGTCGCCACTGGCCTGTACATGGTCATCACCGGTTTCGAATCGCCGAGCGGGCGCACCGCGCAGCTGGCCAACCTGTGGAATGACGGCGGCATGTTCCCCAATGGCCTGATGGGCTTCTTCGCCGGTTTCCAGATCGCCGTGTTCGCCTTCGTCGGCATCGAGCTGGTCGGCACCACCGCCGCCGAAGCGAAGAACCCCGAGCGCACCCTGCCACGGGCGATCAACTCGATCCCGATCCGCATCATCGTGTTCTACGTGCTGGCGCTGATCGCGATCATGGCCGTGACCCCATGGCGCGACGTGGTGCCGGGCAAGAGCCCGTTCGTCGAGCTGTTCGTGCTGGCCGGCCTGCCGGCGGCGGCGAGCATCATCAACTTCGTGGTGCTGACCTCGGCAGCCTCGTCGGCCAACAGCGGCGTGTTCTCCACTAGCCGCATGCTTTACGGCCTGGCCCAGGAAGGCGATGCGCCGCGCGCGTTCGAGAAACTCTCGCGCCGCGCGGTGCCGGCCAACGGCCTGTACTTCTCCTGCGCATGCCTGCTGCTCGGCGCCGTGCTGATCTACCTGGTACCGAATGTGGTCGAAGCATTTACCTTGGTCACCACCGTTTCGGCGGTGCTGTTCATGTTCGTCTGGACGCTGATTCTGCTGTCCTACCTCAAGTACCGCAAAAACCGCGCGGCGCTGCACCAGGCCTCGAACTACAAGATGCCTGGCGGGCGTTTCATGTGCTACGTGTGCCTGGCGTTCTTCGCCTTCATCCTGGTGTTGCTGAGCCTGGAAGCGGATACCCGTTCGGCCTTGATCGTCACGCCGATCTGGTTCGTGCTGCTGGCAGCGACCTACCAAGGTGTACGCAGCCGCCGCCATCCGCGCACGGCTGTGCGTAACGGCTGATGACCCAGGGGCTGCTTTGCAGCCCCAATGCTGTGCACACAAATTCAGCAGGCACCAACCTGGCCCGCCCTTACGCCCTGATATCTCGCACAACCCCTCTATCACGGCCCTTGTGCTACTCGGCACACCCCTTGCAACGCCCTCCCCGCTTGGCCAACACGATAAAAACTCAGCGGAGAGAGCACATGAAGCGTCGCAGTCTGATCAAGGCCTTTACCCTCAGCGCATCGATTGCGGCGATGGGCCTTAGCTGGAGCATCCAGGCCGCCGAGACCATCAAGGTCGGCATCCTGCATTCGCTGTCGGGGACCATGGCGATTTCCGAAACGTCGCTCAAGGACATGGCCTTGATGACCATCGACGAGATCAACGCCAAGGGCGGGGTCAACGGCAAGATGCTTGAACCGGTGGTGGTCGACCCCGCGTCCAACTGGCCGCTGTTCGCCGAAAAGAGCCGCCAGCTGCTGACCCAGGACAAGGTCGCGGTGGTGTTCGGCTGCTGGACTTCGGTGTCGCGCAAATCGGTGCTGCCGGTGTTCGAAGAGTTGAACGGCCTGCTGTTCTACCCGGTGCAATACGAAGGTGAAGAGATGTCGCCGAACGTGTTCTACACCGGTGCCGCGCCGAACCAGCAGGCTATTCCTGCGGTGGAATACCTGATGGGTGAGGACGGCGGCAATGCCAGGCGCTTCTTCCTGCTGGGTACCGACTACGTCTACCCGCGCACCACCAACAAGATCCTGCGCGCCTTCCTGCACAGCAAGGGCGTGGCCGACAAGGACATCGAAGAGGTCTACACGCCGTTCGGCCATGCCGACTATCAAACCATCGTCGCCAACATCAAGAAGTTCTCTGCGGGCGGCAAGACGGCGGTCATTTCCACCGTCAACGGCGACTCCAACGTGCCGTTCTACAAGGAACTGGCCAACCAGGGGCTGAAGGCCACGGACGTGCCGGTGGTGGCGTTCTCGGTGGGTGAAGAGGAATTGCGCGGCATCGATACCAAGCCGTTGGTGGGCCACCTGGCAGCGTGGAACTACTTCGAGTCGGTGGATAACCCGGTCAACCAGAAGTTCGTTGCCGACTGGAAGGCCTACGCCAAGGCCAAGGGGTTGCCGGGTGCGGACAAGGCCGTGACCAACGACCCGATGGAAGCCACCTACGTGGGTATCCACATGTGGGCGCAGGCGGCCGAAAAAGCCAAGTCCACCGATGTCGACAAGGTGCGTGAGGCGTTGGCCGGGCAGAGTTTCAAAGCACCGTCCGGCTTTACCTTGAGCATGGACAAGACCAACCACCATCTGCACAAGCCGGTGATGATTGGCGAGATTCAGGATGATGGGCAGTTCAGTGTGGTTTGGGAGACCGAGCAGCCGTTGCGGGCGCAGCCTTGGAGCCCGTTCATTCCGGGGAATGACAAGCGGCCGGATTATGCGGTGAAAGGCAACTGATGCCATTCGCGGGCAAGCCCGCTCCCACAGGTTTCAGGTAGTCCCTAAGGCCTGTGCAGTACCTGTGGGAGCGGGCTTGCCCGCGAAAAGGCCACCTCTGTTCTTCAGGGATACCCCATGCTCAGATTCCTGCTCACCCTGCTGCTCCTGCTGCCCTTGGCAACCCAGGCCAGCGAGGGCGAATTCTTCCTCACCGCCAAGCCCGCCGAACAAGCAAGCCTGCTCGAAGGCTGGGCGGCGCAGCCCGACGCCGCGCGCCTGCCGCTGCTGGAAAACCTGCGCCAAGGCCGCATCGCCGAAGGCGACACGCGCAAAGTGCGCCTGAACAACCGCCTGCGCGGCTTGATCGACAACGCGCTGGCCAGCCACCAGTTGCTCAGCGCCAGCACCGACACCCGCCTGGCCGCCGCCCAGCAACTGCAGAAAAGCGCGCAGCCAGCGCAGATGGCTTTTCTAGACCGGCGCTTCGCCAGCGAAACGGATAGCGCCGTGCACGCTGCCCTCGGCCTGGCACTGGCCAACCTGCAACTGGGCGCCAGCGAGCCGACTGTGCGCCTGGCAGCCGTGCGCCTGCTCGGTGAAACTGGCGACCCGGTGGCGCGCACGCGCCTGGAAGCGCTGCTGCAACCCGACGCAGAAACCGACGCCGCCGTGCGCACGGCCGCTGAAACCAGCCTGGCCCAGGTCAAACGCAAACTGCTGGTCGGCGAGCTGCTCGGCCAGGCCTTCAGCGGCCTGTCGCTGGGTTCGATTCTGCTGCTCGCGGCCCTGGGCCTGGCGATCACCTTCGGCCTGCTCGGGGTGATCAACATGGCCCACGGCGAGATGCTCATGCTCGGCGCCTACAGCACCTACATGGTCCAGGTCCTGCTGCAGCGCTACGCACCTGGCGCCATCGAGTTCTACCCGCTGATCGCCCTGCCGGTGGCGTTCGCCGTCAGCGCCGGGGTCGGCATGGCGCTGGAGCGCACGATCATCCGCCACCTTTACGGGCGCCCGCTGGAAACCCTGCTGGCGACCTGGGGCATCAGCCTGATCCTGATCCAGGCCATCCGCCTGCTGTTCGGCGCGCAGAACGTCGAGGTCAGCAATCCGGCCTGGCTCTCCGGTGGCATCCAGTTGCTGCCCAACCTGGTACTGCCCTACAACCGCCTGGTGATCATCGCCTTCGCCCTGGCGGTGGTGTTGCTGACCTGGCTGCTGCTCAACCGCACACGGCTGGGCCTGAACGTGCGTGCGGTAACCCAGAACCGCAACATGGCCGCCTGCTGCGGGGTGTCCACCGGGCGCGTCGACATGCTCGCGTTCGGCCTTGGCTCGGGTATCGCCGGATTGGGTGGCGTGGCCCTGAGCCAGGTCGGCAACGTCGGCCCGGACCTGGGCCAGAGCTACATCATCGACTCGTTCCTGGTGGTGGTGCTCGGCGGTGTCGGGCAACTGGCCGGCAGCCTCTGGGCCGCCTTTGGCCTGGGCATCGCCAACAAGCTGCTGGAGCCGCAGATCGGCGCCGTGCTTGGCAAGATCCTCATCCTTGCGTTGATCATTCTGTTCATCCAGAAACGCCCGCAAGGCCTGTTCGCCCTCAAGGGACGGGTAATCGACTGATGAACCAGCCACTGCTTGTCACCGCTTCGCAAAAGGCCGGGCCGCGCCTGACGCTGGCCATTGGCGCCGTCGTCGTGCTGTTGCTGTTGGCCCTGCCGCTGCTTTCGTTGCTGCCGGCGGACCATTCATTGCAGGTCTCGGCCTACACCCTCACCCTGGTCGGCAAGATCCTCTGCTACGCCATCGTTGCCCTGGCCCTGGACTTGGTCTGGGGCTACGCCGGGCTGCTGTCGCTCGGCCACGGGTTGTTCTTCGCCCTGGGCGGCTACGCCATGGGCATGTACCTGATGCGCCAGGCGGCCGGTGACGGCTTGCCAGGGTTCATGACCTTCCTGTCCTGGACCGAACTGCCCTGGTACTGGGCCGGCACCCAGCACTTCGCCTGGGCGATGTGCCTGGTGGTGTTGGCGCCCGGCCTGCTGGCGCTGGTGTTCGGCTTCTTCGCCTTCCGCTCGCGGATCAAGGGCGTGTACTTCTCGATCATGACCCAGGCCCTGACCTTCGCCGGCATGCTGCTGTTCTTCCGCAACGAGACCGGCTTTGGCGGCAATAATGGCTTCACCAGCTTCCGCACCATCCTCGGTTTCGACATCGCCGCGCAAGGCACTCGGGCGGTGCTGTTCCTGCTCACCGTCGGCCTGCTCCTGGCCAGCCTGTACCTGTGCTGGCGCCTGACCCAGAGCAAGTTCGGCCGCCTGCTCACCGCCGTGCGCGATGCCGAGAACCGCCTGATGTTCTGCGGCTACGACCCGCGCGGCTTCAAGCTGCTGGTGTGGGTGCTCAGCGCCGTGCTGTGCGGCCTGGCCGGTGCGCTGTACGTGCCGCAAGTGGGCATCATCAACCCCAGCGAAATGTCACCGACCAACTCCATCGAGGCCGCAGTGTGGGTCGCCCTCGGCGGGCGCGGCACGCTGATCGGCCCGCTGCTCGGCGCCGGCCTGGTCAATGGCATGAAAAGCTGGTTCACCGTGGCCTTCCCGGAGTTCTGGCTGTTCTTCCTCGGTGCCTTGTTCATCCTCGTCACCCTGTACTTGCCCAAAGGCGTGGTGGGCCTACTGAAGAAAAGGAGCCAGCCATGAAAGGCGTATTGAGCCTGGAAGACATCAGCGTCAGCTTCGACGGCTTCAAGGCCCTCAATGCCTTGACCTTGTACATCGGCGTCGGTGAGTTGCGTTGCATCATCGGCCCCAACGGCGCCGGCAAGACCACGATGATGGATGTGATCACCGGAAAGACGCGCCCGGACAGCGGCAGCGCATTCTTTGGCGACACCCTCGACCTGACCCGCATGAGCGAATACCAGATCGCCCAGGCCGGGATTGGCCGCAAGTTTCAGAAGCCAACGGTGTTCGAGGCGCTGACGGTGTTCGAGAACCTGGAGCTGGCGCTCAAAGCCGACAAGTCGGTGTGGGCCAGCCTGGCGGCGCGTTTGAGCGGCGAGCAACGCCAGCGCATCGAGGAGGTATTGACCACCTTGCGCCTGCTGCCCCTGGCCCAGCGCCAGGCGGGCTTGCTGTCCCACGGGCAGAAGCAGTTTCTGGAAATCGGCATGCTGCTGGTGCAGGAGCCGCAACTGTTGTTGCTGGACGAACCGGTGGCGGGCATGACCGACGCCGAGACCGAGTTCACCGCCGAGCTGTTCAAAGGCCTGGCACGCACGCATTCGCTGATGGTGGTGGAGCATGACATGGGTTTTGTCGGCAGCATTGCCGACCATGTCACCGTGCTGCACCAGGGCAGTGTGCTGGCGGAGGGGTCGCTTGCGCAGGTGCAGGCGGATGAGCGCGTGGTAGAGGTTTATCTGGGCCGATGATCTTCGTTGCCTGTGCCGGCCCTTTCGCGGGACAAGCCCGCTCCCACAGATTCTGCGCTGTACTTGTGGGAGCGGGCTTGCCCCGCGAAAGGGCCGGTGCAGGCACAGCAACTCTTTCAGGAATGCGCACATGCTGAAAATCGACACCCTGCACCAGTACTACGGCGGCAGCCATATCCTGCGCGGCCTGTCCTTCGAGGCCAAGGTCGGCGAAGTCACCTGCCTGCTGGGGCGCAACGGCGTGGGCAAGACCACCTTGCTGCGCTGCCTGATGGGCCTGGTGCAGGCCCGCGAAGGCAGCGTCGAATGGGAGGGCAAGCCGATCACCACGCTCAAACCGCAGCAACGGGTTCACGCCGGCATCGCCTACGTCCCCCAGGGCCGCGAGATCTTCCCGCGCCTGACGGTCGAGGAAAACCTGCTGATGGGCCTGTCGCGCTTTTCCGCCCGCGAGGCGCGGGAAGTACCGGCCTTCATCTACGAGCTGTTCCCGGTGCTGGAGCAGATGAAGCAGCGCCGCGGCGGCGACCTGTCCGGCGGCCAGCAGCAACAGCTGGCCATCGGCCGGGCCCTGGCCAGCCGGCCGCGCCTGCTGATCCTCGACGAGCCCACCGAAGGCATACAGCCCTCGGTGATCAAGGAAATCGGCGCGGTGATCCGGCGCCTGGCCGCGCGTGGCGACATGGCCATCCTGCTGGTCGAGCAGTTCTACGACTTTGCCGAAGAACTGGCCGACCAGTACCTGGTCATGGCCCGTGGCGAAATCATCCAGCGCGGGCGTGGCGAGAACATGCAAGCCGAGGGTGTACGCGGGCTGGTAACCATTTAATCTGCACTCATCGACCTTGTGAGACGCTGCAATGAGCCACCAAATCCGCGACGCCCTGCCCGCCGACGTGCCGGGCATTCTCGACATCTACAACGACGCGGTGTGCAACACCACGGCGATCTGGAACGAAACCCCCGTTGACCTGGGCAATCGCCAGGCCTGGTTCGAGGCTCGGGCGCAACAGGGATATCCGATCCTGGTGGCGGTGGATGACACCGGCGTGCTCGGCTATGCGTCGTTTGGCGACTGGCGGCCGTTCGAAGGCTTTCGCCAGACCGTGGAGCATTCGGTGTATATCCGGGGCGACCAACGCGGCAAGGGGCTGGGGCCGCAGTTGATGGTGGCGCTGATCGAGCGGGCGCGGGGGTGTGGCAAGCATGTCATGGTGGCGGCCATCGAGAGCGGGAATGAGGCGTCGGTGCGCCTGCATGAGCGGCTGGGGTTCGTGGTGACCGGGCAGATGCCGCAGGTGGGAGTGAAGTTTGGGCGGTGGCTGGATTTGACCTTCATGCAACTGGTGTTGAATCCCGGCGCCAAACCCACCTGAGTGCTGTGTTGGATTCTTCGCGGGCAAGCCCGCTCCCACAGGCTCACCACTGTTCTCAAGGGCAGTGAAAAACCTGTGGGAGCGGGCTTGCCCGCGAAGAGGCCGGCACTGGCTCGATCATAGCTGGGTGAACCTGCCCAACCTCTGGCGCAACATACTGTTCTCACTGCGCAACTGCTGCACTTCCTGCAAAAGCTCAAGCGCCAGCGCCACCCCTTCCCATTCCAGTTCCAGCTCCTGGTGCAGCTTCGCCGCGCGCCTGGCCAGCAGCGGCGCCTGATCGTCGAACAGCCAGTCTTCCGGCGTTCGCCCCTGCGGTTCAACGATGCCGTGTTCGACGATCTCGATCACGTAATCCGTGGTGATGTCGGCCTCCTGGCAGAGGGTGCGCATGTCCAGTTGAACGATCAGGGTGCTGCTCATGATCACTTACTCCATTGAGTCCTCGGATTGAACGCGGCCTTTTCGGAAAGCTTGGCCCACAGTTCACGGGTAGCGTCATCGGATGCAGGTGGCATGACCACCTTGAGCTGCGCGTAAAGGTTGCCGCGCTCCCCCTGCTTGTTGACCAGACCTTTGCCTGGCACGCGCAGGCGCTGGCCGCTCTGGCTGTCGGGCCGGATGGTCAGGTTGATCTTGCCGTCCAGGGTCGGCACCGCCACCTTGGTACCCAGCGCCGCTTCCCACGGTGCCAGGGGCACGGTGATGATCAGGTCCTGGCCTTCGACATCGAACAGCGGGTGCGGTGCCATGCGGATGGTCAGGAACAGGTCGCCATTGGCGCCGCCAGCGCTGCCCGGCGCGCCCTGGCCTTTCAGGCGGATACGCTCGCCGTCGGTCACGCCGGCGGGGATCTTCACGTTCAGGGTCTTGGTGGTGAACCCGGTGCGCTGGCCGGCGGCATTGGTTTGCGGCACCTGGAAGCTGATCTGCTTGGATTCCTTGCTCAGGGTTTCTTCAAGGAAGATCGCCAATTCCAGTTCCACGTCCTGCCCTCGCCTGCCTGCACTGCGCTGTTGCTGCCGGGCGCCGCCAAACGGGTTACCGCCCCGCGCGCCGAAGATCGAGCTGAAGAAATCGGAAAAATCCCCGCCCTCGAAACCACCGCCCGCGCCACCCGCACCGCCACGGCTCTGCCAGCCAGGCGGGGCCTGGAAGGGACGGCCGTGCTGGCCGCCGTACTTGCGGATCTCGTCGAATTCGGCGCGTTTCTGGGCGTCGCCAAGCACCTCGTAGGCTTCGTTGGCCTCTTTGAACTTGTCCTCGGCGTCGCGCTCCTTGCTGACGTCAGGGTGATACTTGCGCGCCAGCTTGCGGTACGCGGCCTTGATCGCCTTGTCGTCCGCCGTGGGCTCTACGCCGAGTATCTTGTAATAGTCTTTGAAGTCCATCTATGGATCACCAGTGTGAAGTTTCGTGTTGCATCTGAAGATTGGGTCCAAGCATAGCCTTTCAAGGTTCGCTTGGCTTTGCTCCATGGCAGACGATCGGTGTTGATTCTTCGGCAAAGTGGCATAAACTGCGCGGCCGTTTTGCCTCCGGAAGCCCTTTTCCCATGTCTGACGTATCCCCGGCCCGCGCCCTTGGCATCGACTTTGGCACCTCCAACTCCACGGTCGGCTGGCATCGCCCTGGCGTCGAGTCGCTGATCGCCCTGGAAGACGGCAAGATCACCCTGCCCTCGGTGGTCTTCTTCAATATCGAAGAACGTCGCCCGGTGTACGGCCGGCTGGCGCTGCACGAATACCTTGAAGGCTATGAAGGCCGCCTGATGCGCTCGCTCAAGAGCCTGCTGGGTTCCAAGCTGATCAAGCACGACACCAGCGTGCTGGGCAGCGCCCTGCCGTTCAAGGACCTGCTGGGGATGTTCATCGGCGAACTGAAAACGCGCGCCGAAACCGCCGCCGAGCGCAGCTTCGACCAGGTGGTGCTGGGCCGCCCGGTGTTCTTCGTCGACGAAGACCCGGCCGCCGACCAGGAGGCCGAAGACACGCTGGCCGATGTGGCGCGCAAGATCGGCTTCAAGGACGTGTCGTTCCAGTACGAACCGATCGCCGCGGCGTTCGACTACGAGTCGGGCATCAGCCGTGAAGAGCTGGTACTCATCGTCGATATCGGCGGCGGTACGTCGGACTTTACCCTGATCCGCCTGTCGCCCGAGCGCCACCAGGTCGCCGAGCGCCAGAGCGACATCCTCGCCACCGGCGGCGTGCACATCGGCGGTACCGACTTCGACAAGCAGCTGAGCCTGCAGGGCGTGATGCCAATGTTCGGCTATGGCAGCCGGATGAAGAGCGGCGCGCTGATGCCCACCAGCTACCACCTCAACCTGGCCACCTGGCACACCATCAACGCCCTGTACTCGCAAAAATCGCAGCTGGCCCTGGGCAACATGCGCTATGACATCGAGGACACCCTGGGCATCGATCGCCTGTTCAAACTGATCGAGCAGCGTGCGGGGCACTGGTTGGCGATGGAAGTGGAGGCCAGCAAGATCGAGCTGACTGATCAGCAAAGCCGCCGTGTCGACCTCGGTCGGGTCGAGCGCGAATTGGCTGTGGACCTGACCCGGGCGGTGTTTGAAGGTGCCATCGAAGGGCTGTTGGAGCGGGTGCGCGGCAGCGTGAGCGAATTGCTGGCCAAGGCTGGGGTGAGTGAAGGCCAGGTCGACACGGTGTTCTTCACCGGGGGTTCCAGCGGGATCCCGGCCCTGCGCAACAGCGTGGCGGCGATGCTGCCGAATGCGCGGCATGTGGAAGGCAACATCTTTGGCAGCATTGGTAGCGGGTTGGCGATCGAGGCGCGCAAGCGTTACGGCTCGATCTGATATCGGTGTCGCCCCTTTCGCGGGCAAGCCCGCTCCCACAGGTACATCACTGCCATCAAGAACAGTGATGTACCTGTGGGAGCGGGCTTGCCCGCGAAAGGGCCGGCACTGACACCCCTCAGTTCACACCAGCTCCGCCCGCCGCAACTCACTCTTCAGGTAGGCATAGTAGACCGGCCCCGCCACCACCCCCGGCAAGCCGAACGCCGCTTCGAACACCAGCATCGCCAGCAACAGCTCCCAGGCCTTGGCACTGATCTGCCCGCCAACGATCCGCGCGTTGAGGAAGTACTCGACCTTGTGGATGACGATCAGGTAACCCAACGCCGCCGCCGCCACCCAGATCGACAGCGACAAGCCGACGATGGTGATCAGGGTGTTGGACATCAAGTTGCCGATCACCGGCAGCAGCCCCAACAGGAAGGTCAGCACGATCAGCGTCTTGGTCAGCGGCAGGTGCACGCCGAACAGTGGCAGCACCACAGCGAGGAAGACCCCGGTGAAGGCGGTGTTCAGCAGCGAGATCTTGATCTGCGCGAAGACGATGTTGCGAAACGCCTGCACCAACAGGCTCAGGCGTTCGAACAGCGCCGCAGCCAGCGGCTTGCGCCGGGAAATGTCGGGTATGCGCTGCAAGGCGATGATAGCGCCGAGGATCATGCCGATCAGCAATGTCACGAACATGTGCGCCATGCCTTTGCCGACCAGTTGCAGGTCGCTCAGATGGCTCTTGATCCAGTCACCGATGGCGATCTTGAACTCGGCTGCGCTGGCCGGCAGGTAGCCTTCGATGAACGGCGGCAACTGGCCCCGGGCACGTTCGACCAGCCCCATGAACTTGTCCAGCGAGGCGCCGGGATTCTCGGCCTCGTGCAGCAGGAAGCTGAACGCACCGGCAATCAGCAGCGCCAGGGTGGTGACCACCAATGTGCCGAGCAGCGCCACTGCCAGCCACCGCGCGCGCTGGCCAGCGAGCAGCGGTTGCAGACGCGGGGTGAGCATGTTGACCAGTTCGAACACCAACAGCCCGGCAAGCAGGCTGGGCAGCAACTTGAGCGGCAGGGCCAGCAGCAACCCGGTCATGACGATGATCAGGCTGGCAAGGGTGATCTGGCGGGGGGTGAAGGTCATACAGCCTCGGCGGCAGACAGCGGAAAGTCCCGCAGTCTGCCAGCCTTCGACCTACAGGCATAGGTCATTTCTTCTTCAGGCAGTCGCTCATGTAGGCTTTGCGCTCGTCGCCCTTGAGCGCCTTGGTGGTGGCGTCGGCATTGCAGGTCTTCATCTTTTCCTGCTGGGTCTGCGGCACGTCCTTCTTCAGGCAGGTGCTCATGAAGGCCTTGCGCTCATCACCCTTGAGCGCCTGGGTGGTGGCGTCGGCGTTGCAGGTTTTCATCTTTTCCTGCTGCGCGGTGGCGGCGAACCCTTGCGCGCTGAACAACACGGCCAATACCAGCAACGGCATGTGCAGCATCTTCATGGAGTGGTCTCCTTGGCTCCGCGCCCGGTGCACGGACATGCGCCTGAGTGTAGACAAGATTTTTTACATTCTGCCTGGGCAGGGACCTTCATAATGGTCAGCCAAGGCGTCCGCGCCATACGAAAGAGTCTGTTGTTGCATGAATTACGCGTTCCCCCTCTTCGCCATCCTCATCTGGGCCGGCAATACCGTGGTCACCAAGATGTCGGCCGGCGCGATCCAACCCGCCGAAATCGGCTTTTACCGCTGGCTGCTGGCCGGTTTGCTGTTCACCCCGTTCCTGTTGCCCGCCGTGTGGCGCAACCGCGCGGCCATTCGCCCGCACCTGGGCAAGATCGCCGTACTTGGCGTGCTGGGCATGGCCGTCTACCAGAGCCTGGCCTACTTCGCCGCGAGCATTACCAGTGCCACCAACATGGGCATCATCCTTTCGCTGATGCCCCTGATGTCGCTGGCGCTGTCCATCGCCTGGCTGGGCCAGCGCCTGAGCTACGGGGCATTGTTGGGCGCCGTGGTGTCGTTCTTCGGCGTGCTCGAAGTGGTGTCCGCCGGCCAGCCGGGCATTCTGCTGGAACAAGGCCTGAACAGCGGCGACTTGCTGATGCTGATAGCCACCCTGGCCTATGCGCTGTACAGCTTCCTGCTGAAGAAATGGCAGCTGCGCCTGCCGCCCTTGCAATTGCTGTACCTGCAGGTGCTGGTGGCCATTGTCGTGTTGTTGCCGCTGTTCCTGCTCTCGGACAAGACCGGCTTGAATGGTCACAACATCGGCCTGGTGCTGTACGCCTGCGTCCTCGCCTCGATGATCGCGCCACTCCTGTGGATGCAAGCCGTACACCGCCTGGGGCCTAGCCGCACCACGCTGTTCTTCAACCTGCTGCCGCTGGTGACTGCGCTGATCGCTGCCGCAGTGCTGGATGAACAACTGGCCAGCTATCACCTGGTCGGCGGCCTGCTGACCCTGGCCGGGGTGATCCTGGCCGAACGCTGGACCACCCCCGTGCGCCGCTAAAGCCCCGCAGCCTTGAGCCGGGCGGCGTGCTCGGTGAACAGGCGCACCGGCTCGGCGCCCTTGCCCACGGCGCCGAGCGACTGGTTGACGATGTCCAGGTGATCGAGCGGGTAGTCATCGCCGATCACCTGGCCCAGGTGCGAGCTGAAACGCCCGACCATGCCGTCGCAATGGCCCTTTTCCCTGACGAAACTGCGGGCAAAAAGACGGCAGAAGCGGTTGCTGCCGTCGAAGCGGTTGCGCCCCTGGTCGGTCAGCCCCGGTTGCAAGGTGCCGGACCAGGAGTAGTAGCGCACGCCGTTCACCTCATAAGCCCCTTCCCCGCCCCAGGTGTGCGGCAGCCCCTGTGGATAAGCCTGGTTGAACAGCGCCACCCCGGCGCTGGTCAGCGACTGGTGCGAGGCATGCACATCAACTGGCAGTGGATCGCGGCGCCAGCCGGTCTCCAGCCACACCAGCAGCACCGCCAGACCGTGCAGCACGGCTTTGAGGATGCGTCCCTGGGGTGAATCGCCCGGCGCTGTGCGCTCTAGATGATCGGCCAGTTCCGAACCCTGATTGGGGCCTGCCACAGAGGTGACCGACGCTACCCGATCAGGCCGCCTGGCAGCGGCATAGCGTGCGCTCAGGGCGCCCTGGCTATGGCCGATGAGGTTGACCTTGTCGGCACCGGTGCGCTGGCAGATGTCTTCGATGATCGCCAGCAACTGTTCACCACGCACTTCGCTGGAGTGCAGCGGCGAGACCTGCACCGGAAACACTTGTGCGCCACCTTTGCGCAGTGCCGCGACGATGCCGAACCAGTAGGGATACAGCAGCACCCGGACAAAGCCGAGCATGCCCGGCACCAGCACCAATGGGTATCGCGTGGTCAATTCCTGCTGCATGGCCCTAGCCCTTCTCCATGGACGACCGGCCAACACTACAGCGGCTTGGATGACCATCGCAATCGAACTCCTGACGCGCCGCGCGGTTCCAAACCAGACAGACCCTTGAGCAAGGAGCGGGACCATGTACAAGCAGACCCTGGCAGTCCTTCTGGCAAGCGCCACCCTCGCCGCCTGCGGCAGCCGCCCGGAAAACCCGGTGGATTACGTCACTTATCGCGATGAGCCGCTGGTCAAGCAGGTCGAGAACGGCATGACCATGCAGAAAGTCATCGCCATCGGCGGCAGCCCGTCCAACGTGATCGACCTGCCGCACGGGGGCACCTGCAACGACTACATCCTCAACCGCGATGGCCAGCAACAGCCGTATTACGTGCGCTTCGACGCCACCGGCCATGTCGATGCCAAGGGCTTCAAGACCTGCAAGCAACGAGAAGAGGACAGCCAGGCCGTAAAAGGCGCGTAAGCCTCTCTTTCATTCTGACCTACCGTCCTGATCTGTTTGGAGATGACCATGAGCAACGTTGAACTGACCGATGTGCAAACCCTGCGCCAGCGTGCCCGCCAGCACGTCGAACAAGGCGCGGTGACCGAGGGTTACCATGCCGACCGCCAAGAAATCCTGCGCCTGCTCAACGAGTCGCTGGCCACCGAACTGGTCTGCGTGCTGCGCTACAAGCGCCATTACTTCATGGCCAGCGGGATCAAGGCGAGCGTCGCGGCCAAGGAATTTCTGGAGCACGCCAACCAGGAAGCCGAGCACGCCGACAAGCTGGCCGAGCGCATCGTGCAGCTGGGTGGCGAGCCAGACTTCAACCCCGACAACCTGACCAAGAATTCCCATGCCCAGTACGTGGCGGGTAATTCGCTGAAGGAAATGGTGCTGGAAGACCTGGTGGCCGAGCGGATTGCGATCGACAGCTACCGCGAGATCATTCAGTACATCGGTGACAAGGACCCGACTACCCGCCGCATTTTCGAGGACATCCTGGCTCAGGAAGAAGAGCACGCGGACGATATGTCGGATCTGCTGCAAGGTCTGTAATCGCACGGGGCTGCTTTGCAGCCCATTCGCGGGGCAAGCCCGCTCCCACAAAGGCTTACTGCAATCCTCTGGTCACCGCAGGCCCTGTGGGAGCGGGCTTGCCCCGCGAATGGGCCGCGAAGCGGCCCCATATACTCACTTCTTGCCCTTCACCGCAGCCGGCGCCTTGCCGGCTTTCATCTGCTGCAGCAACGGAGTGCACTGGTTCGGCGCATCGCCACTGCTCGGCGCTATCAGCGCCAGCAGCCCCGCCGCCGGCCCCGCAACTACACCCAACGCCACCATCCCCGCCCCGCGCAACGCCAGCGGCACTGCCTGCACACCCGCGCTGGGCTTGGCGAACGGCCCGCGTACATACAGCGGCGAGCGCAGCGAGAACAGGCGCAGGCCTTTCGATTCCGGGGTGATCTTCAGGTCCAGCTGCTCGCTGGCGAAATTGGCGGTGCCGTCGATGTAGATGATCGCGTTCTCGGTATCGAAGATGAACAGCCGCGTGGTCGCCAAGCCATCCTTGATGCCGACATCCGCCGCAGCACAGTTGATCTGCACATCTTCGTCGCCGAACAGCTTGCCGACTACATAGTTGCCCACGTTCAACCCGGCAATTTCCATCAAGCTGCGGCTGATTGCGCCATCGTTGATCAGCAGGCGCAGGTCGCCATTGGCCGTGCCCAGCAACGCCGCCACCGAGTTGCCGCGGCCGCTGATATCGGCATCGCCGTTCAGCTCGCCGAAGCTGGTCTGCATCGGTGCGAACGAGGGGAACAACTGCTTGAGCTTGAAGCCTCGCGCGGTCAGCTGGGCACGACCCTGCAGCGGCACGCTGCGCCCGTCCAGGCGGATCCTCGAAGCCAGGTTGCCACCGGCTACGCCAAAGCGCAGCGGTTCCAGACGCAGCAGGCCGTCTTCGAGGATGACGTGGGCGGACAGGTCGTTGAACGGCAGCTTTTCACTGTGGACGATGCGCTTGCCGGTGAACTCGACATCGGCGTCCATGGCGCGCCAGCGTTCGGTACGGAATTCTTCTACCGGCAGCACCTTGCCGGCCGGCTGTTTGCTGGCGCCACCGCGGGCTTTCTGCTCGGCGTTGGAGTCAGCGCCGATCAGCGGTGCCAGGTCCTTGAACAACAGCTGGTTGGAGACCAGCTTGCCGGAAAGCTTGGGACGGGGCTGACTGGCGATGAAGGCCAGGTCGCCGTGAATATCGCTGTCACCGATCTTGCCGTTGAAACCCTGGTAATTGAAAGTTGCGCCTTCAGCCGCGTGCAGGTTGGCGGTGAGGTGGCCGTCGGTTTCGTAGGCGGGCGTGTCCGGCAGGGTCACACCGGTCAGCGGGTAGAGATTGCCCAGGCTGGCGCCGGACAAGCGCAGGCGCAGGTCCAGGGCGCCGAGGTTGTGTGGGTCGGTCAGGGTACCGGCGAGCACCACGTGGGTGTCGGCAATGCGCACGTCGGCTTGCAGCGGGAACGGCTGGCTGGCGTCCTGCAGCGCCAGCAGGCCACCGATCTTGCCCGTACCGGAAACGGGCTGGGCTTTGTAGCGGCCCTGGGCCTTGAGCCCAAACGCATAATCCTGGGTGCCGGCCGCCTTTTCAGCGCTCGCCTTGCCGACGATGTCGCTGAAGGGAATCGGCTTGCCCAGCGGATCGATCTGCACCTTCATGGTGGTCTTCAAGGTCTGGTCGTCGAAGCTGACGTTGCCTTGGTCGAAACCGATGGCGCCGATGTCCAGCTGCCATTTGGAAGGCTCGGCGTTCTCGTCCTTGGGGCCGAAATCGAAAGTCCAGTTGGCGCGGCCATCGGCCAGACGGGTGAGGCTGGCAGTGGGTTTGACCAGGTCGATACGGGGGATGACGATCTGCTGGAACACCAGCGGCAGCGGCGCCAGGCGGAATTCAACGCGCTCCAGCCCGACCATCTTCGGCTCCTTGAGCCACTCCGGGTTGCCCAAGGTCAGGTCCTCGGCGATGAAGTGCGGCCACGGCACCCAGGCGCGCCAACCGCCTTCTTCTGGCTCGGTGCGCCACTGCACGGCGAGGTTGCCGTTGATCGCGAAGGGCCGGTGCAAGGCTTCGGAAACTTTCTCGTTGAGCAACGGCTTGACGCGGTTCCAGTCGAAGGTGGCGATCACCACCACAAGTATCGCCAGCAGGGTCAGCAGGCTGGTTAGGGTCCAGACGAGGATTCTGGCGGGACGCGTCATTGCGTGATTCTCCTGACGGCTTGGCATGAAACGGGTGCAGCGATGGCACTCAATATGTCGGACTGATCAAAACCCGCTGGGTTTTATTGATTACGCCCATGATAGCGAAGTTTTTTCGGGCTTCTGGCTTGGCATTCGGTCGGAGTAGCGCGCTGACTGGCCTCGGAAACACCAATAGCCAATGGCCATGCCGCACTGCGAAACAGCCGTCCTAGAGCCATGCTGATCCGCTATCAATACCGTCGATTGTTACCATTACCCATATGAACTTCTCTCTGGCGTTACCGGGCGTAGCATTGGCTCCGTACCCACTTTCCAGCCCCCGAGAGGAGCACCGAATCATGAAACGCCATCTGCTGACCCTGACCCTGTCCATCCTGGCTGCCAACGCCTTCGCCCTGCCAGCTGCCGACCAGCACCTGACCGCCGAATCGCGCTCCAGCACCGCTGAAATCGCCCAACCGCTGAAAACCGTTGCCGAAGGTGGCGCCGAACGCCTGCAAGAACGCGCTGGCCGCGTTGCCGAAGGAGGCTCGGATCGCCTGATCGAACAAAGTGGCCGCGTCGCCGAAGGTGGTTCGGACCGCCTGATCGAACAAAGTGGCCGCGTTGCCGAAGGTGGTTCGGACCGCCTGATCGAACAAAGTGGTCGCGTCGCCGAAGGTGGCTCCGATCGCCTGATCGAACAAAGTGGCCGTGTTGCAGAAGGTGGTTCGGATCGCCTGGTCGAAATCAGCCGTGTGAGCTGATCACCATGGCCGAAAAGAACAACCTACAGCACAGCGCCTGCTCCCCTCCAAGCCCGGTCCATTGACCGGGCTTCGTTTTTTTAACTAGAGTGCCGAGTTTCCCTGTCACAGAATCCTGCACCATGCTGCCGCGCGCCGAACAGAAGCTACAGACTCGCCAGGCCCTGCTCGATGCGGCTTGCCAGCTCATGGAGAGTGGCCGTGGCTTCGGCAGCATCAGCCTGCGCGAAGTGGCCAAGGCCGCCGGCATCGTGCCTACCGGTTTCTACCGGCATTTCCCCGACATGGACGCCTTGGGCCTGGCCCTGGTGGCCGAGGTCGACGACACCTTCCGCCAGACCATCCGCCTGGTGCGGCACAACGAGTTCGAACTGGGTGGCATCACCGACGCCTCGGTGCGTATTTTCCTCGACGTGGTCGCCGCCCACCGCGCGCAGTTCCTGTTCCTCGCCCGCGAACAGTACGGCGGTTCACAGGCCGTTCGCCAGGCCATCGCCCGGCTGCGCCAGGGCATCAGCAACGACCTGGCCACCGACCTGGCCCGCATGAAACGCTGGCAGCACCTGGACAGCGCGGCGCTGACGGTGATGGCCGACCTGGTGGTGAAGACCGTATTCGCCACTCTGCCCGAGCTGATCGATGACCCGGAGCAAGGTTATCCACAGGCGCTGAGCGCGCGTGAGAAGATCACCCAGCAGTTGCGCTTCATTTTCGTCGGTGCACGGCATTGGCAAGGCCTGGGCAATCCGGGCTGAAGCGCAGTTCTGCTACCATGGCGCACTGCCCGATTGTGACGAGCGCATTCATGTCCAACCCCCGCCCCACTCCGCCCGAACTGGCCCGCTTCCAACAGCACTTCGCCGAGCGCATCGTGCCGCTGTGGCAAGGCCCGGGCTGGAACGCCGAAATGGCCCTGCCCTACGAGGCCCTGGATGCCCAGCACCGGCCGCTGCCGGTGCAGCGTTACCGGGCGATGGCCTGCGCGCGCCAGCTCTACCTGTTCAGCAGCCGCATCGAACAACCGGGGGCGGCAGAGCGGGCTGCGGCGCTGTTCCGCTCGCTGCAGCGGCACTTCCATGACGCCGAGCACGGCGGCTGGTTCTATAGCATCGATGCCGAGGGCAAGCCGCTGGACCGGCGCAAGGACCTCTACACCCATGCGTTCATCGTGTTTGCCTGCGCGCATTACTGGGGCAAGGTTCGTGAAGGCCTGGTCGAGTCCGCGTTGAATGCAGCGCTGGAGATCGTTAGCGAGCAGTTCGCCCGTGATGATGGCCTGTACGAGGCGAGCCTCGGTGAAGACTGGGCGGACCTGGGCAGCGGGCCGCTGCAGAATCCGCAGATGCACTTGGCAGAAGCGTTCCTGCAGGTCCTCGCCGTGCGTGAAGATCAAGGCGTGCAACAGGCGCTATTGGGCTTGTGCGATGCGCTGCAGGCGCACTTCATCGACCCAGAGCACGGGCTGATGCTGGAGAAACCGCGCGGCGCTGTGGATAACTGGTTCGAGCCGGGGCATCAGTTCGAGTGGTTTTACCTGCTGGATACATCACCGCTGTTGCGGGGTACCCCGCTGCATGCCTCGATCGACCGCGCTTTCGGCTACGCCGAACAATGCGGGGTGAAGGATGGCGCCGTGCTGGCGATGCTGGATGTGGATGGCAAGGTGATCGATGCGACCCAGCGGGTCTGGGCACAGGCGGAATATCTGCGAGCGCTGGCGTTGCGCGCGGGGAGTGAAGCGAAGCTGGCTGAGCAGTTGCAGACGATGGAGCAGCGGTTTCTGCATGACGGCGGCTGGTATGAGTGCCGGGATGGTGAGGGTGCTGTCAGTCGGCATGACATGCCTTCGACGACGCCTTATCACTTGGCGACCTGCCTGGAAGGCCTGCAGCGCGTGAGCTGACGTATTCGCGGGGCAAGCCCGCTCCCACAGGGTACGAGGCGCTACTGATACCTGTGGGAGCGGGCTTGCCCCGCGAAGAGGCCCTCGGATCAGACGTTGTTCGTGCGGTTGATCGACATCCCAGCCCAGTCCTGGCTCACCGGCATCAGCTCCAGGCTGTTGATGTTGATGTGGGCCGGCTGGTTGAGGATCCAGAAGATGGTCTCGGCGATGTCCTCTGGCTGGATCGGCTCTGCACCGGCATAGGTCGCGTCATACTTGGCCTGGTCACCGCCGTGGCGCACCAGCGAGAACTCGCTCTCGCACAGCCCCGGCTCGATGTTGCTGACACGCACGCCAGTACCACGCAGGTCGCAACGCAGGCTCAGCGAGAACTGACCGACGAACGCCTTGGTGCCGCCATACACGTTGCTGCCTGGATACGGATAATTGCCCGCCACCGACCCCACATTGAGGATCGACGCCCCACGGCCGTAGGCGATCAGGCGTGGCAGCAGCAGACGGGTAGTGAACATCAAGCCCTTGATGTTGGTGTCGACCATGGTTTCCCAGTCATCCAGGCTGCAGTTCTGCGCCGCATCCACGCCCAACGCCAGCCCCGCGTTGTTGACCAGCCCGCGCAGCTTGTCGAAACCGGCCGGCAGGTTGGCGATGGCCTGTTCCATGGCCTTGCGGTCGCGCACGTCGAGCACCAGGCCATGCACTTCGGTCTTGGCCGACAGCTCGGCGCACAGCGCGTCCAGGCGCTCCTTGCGCCGGCCAGTGAGGATCAGCTTCCAGCCGGCATCGGCGAAACGGCGCGCGCTGGCCTCGCCAAAACCGGAAGTCGCGCCAGTGATGAATACGGTGGACGTCATGCTCTGTTCCTCGCTGTGGATAGTCATCGGCAGGCTTAGCAGCATGCCCGCGCTGGGCGCAGTCAGCAAGCCGCCAAAGCTACTGGTCATTTTTTGTACATTATGCGCAAAGCCTTGTCGCAGAGGGCCCGCCGCCAGCTATTCGCATGTTATCCACAAGGCTTTCCCCATGGATTGGGGGCAACTTGTCCCCAGGGCGGAACCCTTTCAGCGTAACGCGGTCGCTGCGTACCGGCACCCTGATAGCGCAAGGCTTTCAAGCATGCCGCCTGTAGCAGTCTGTCCAAGGGTTTCCCACAGAGTTATCCACAGAAACATGGCGCACTGCCATCCCGCCAGCACTGTGGAAAAAAGCCTTTGAATTCATCCACAACGGCGACCTGATCAAATAATAACCAAACCTGTGAAGGCCGCGGATTCAAAGGCTCTTAACGAAGTGCCACCATGTTTTCCACAGGCGGTTCCACATTAAACGTGGAAAAAATTCAACCTGTGGAAACAAGGGCTTGCGAGGGGAATGTCGAGTGGGTGGAGAAAGATATGCGACAAGTTGTCCACATGGACGAAGGGGCTGCCCAGCAGCCCCGGATACTGCTCAGTGCCCGCCCAGATAGGCGTTGCGCACTTCCTCGTTGACCAACAACTCCTGCCCCGTCCCGGTCATGCGAATCTGCCCGTTGACCATCACGTAGGCCCGATCCGACAGCTTCAAGGCATGGTTGGCGTTCTGCTCCACCAAAAAGATGGTCATCCCGGTCTTGGCCAACTCCCGCAGGGTCGAGAAGATCTGTTTGACCACGATCGGTGCCAGCCCCAGCGAAGGCTCATCGAGCAGCAGCAATTTGGGCCTGCTCATCAACGCACGGGCGATGGCCAGCATCTGCTGCTCACCGCCGGACATGGTCATGGCGCGCTGATTGCGGCGCTCCTTGAGCCGCGGGAACAGCTCGAACATGCGCTGCATATCCTCAGTGGCATATTTATCGCCAATGGGGATGGTGCCCATCATCAGGTTCTCCTCGACCGTCATGTCGGGGAATACCCGCCGCCCTTCCGGCGACTGGGCAATGCCATTGGACGCGATGTAGTGCGATGACTTGCGGGTGATATCGGTGCCGCGATAGACGATGTGCCCGGAGGCCGCGCGCGGCTGGCCGAAGATCGACATCAGCAGCGTCGACTTGCCGGCACCGTTGGCGCCGATCAGGCTCACCGTCTCGCCTTCGTTGATGTGCATCGAAACCTTTTTCAGCGCCTGGATCGGCCCGTAGAACACGTCCAGGTCCTGCAGTTCGAGAATGGGTGCAGTCATACCAGTTCCTCTTCGTCGGCACCCAGGTAGGCGGCGATCACCGTCGGGTTGTGGCGGATGTCCTGCGGCGCGCCTTCAGCGATCACGTTGCCGTGGTCGAGCACGACGATGTGGTCGGAGATGCTCATGACCATGCCCATATCGTGCTCGATCAGCACCACGGTGATGTCGTGCTCGTCCCGCAGCACGCGAATCATGCGGCTGAGGGCCTCGGTCTCCTGCGGGTTGAGGCCGGCGGCCGGCTCGTCCAGGCAGATGATCTTCGGCCGCGTGCACATGGCGCGGGCGATTTCCAGGCGACGCTGCTGGCCGTACGACAGTTCTCCGGCCAGGCGGTTGGCGCAATCGACCAGGTCGACCACCTCCAGCCAGTAGAACGCATGGTCCAGAGCATCGCTCTCGGCCTTGCGATAGGCCTTGGTGTTGAGCACCCCAGCCAGCAGGTTGCGGTTGACCCACATGTGCTGGGCCACCAGCAGGTTTTCCACCACCGACATTTCCTTGAACAGGCGAATGTTCTGGAAGGTACGGGCGAGCCCTGCGCGGTTGACCAGGTGGGTGCCGCCGAACATCTTGTAGTACATACGGTTGGCAAAACGCGCCGGCGAGACGAAGTCCGCCGCCTGGAAGCGCTCGCCGAGCAGTTGGATGACATTGGTGTGGCTGCCACGCACATTCAGTTCGATACGCCCGCCGCTGGCCTTGTAGAAGCCGGTGAGGCAGTTGAACACCGTGGTCTTGCCGGCACCGTTGGGGCCGATCAGGGCGAAGATCTGGTTGCGCTTGACCTTGAGGCTGACATCACTCAGCGCCTTGATGCCGCCGAATTGCATCATCAGGTTGTCGACCGAAAGAATGATTTCGTCGCTCATGGCGCCACTCCTTTACGCGGGACCACACCGGTACGGCTGATGCGGATCAGCCCCCGCGGTCGCCAGATCATCATCAGCACCATCAACACGCCGAACAGCAGCACCCGATACTCGGAGAAGCTGCGCAGCAGCTCCGGCGCCACGGTCAGCACGAACGCCGCGATCACCACGCCCACGGTCGAGCCCATGCCACCGAGCACCACGATGGCGAGGATCAGCGCCGACTCGAAGAAGGTGAACGAGGACGGGTTGACGAAGCCTTGGTAGGTGGCGAAGAACACCCCCGCCAGGCCCGCCGTAGAGGCGCCGAGGGTGAACGCCGAAAGCTTGACCAGCACGTGGTTGAGGCCCATCGAGCGGCAGGCGATCTCGTCTTCACGCAGCGCTTCCCAGGCACGGCCGACTGGCATGCGGGTCAGCCGGTGCTTGATGTACAGCACCGCCAGCACCACCAGGAACAGCACCGCGTAGATGAACACGAACTTGAGGTTGGGGTTGTAATCGAAACCGAAGAACTCATGGATCGGCACCCCGCCATCCTTGGCGCGCCGGCCAAACTCCAGGCCCAGGAAGGTCGGCGAAGGTGCCGGCATGCCGTTCGGGCCGCCGGTGAACGACAGCCAGTTGTTCAGCACCAGGCGGATGATCTCGCCAAAGCCCAGGGTCACGATCGCCAGGTAGTCACCGTGCATGCGTAACACCGGGAAGCCGAGTATGCACCCCGCTAGCGCTGCGGCGATGGCCGCCAGTGGCAGCACGCTCCAGAAGCCCAGGCCGAGGTACTGGTAGCCCAGCGCCAGGCCATAGGCGCCAATCGCGTAGAACGCCACGTAGCCCAGGTCGAGCAGGCCCGCCAGGCCGACCACGATGTTCAGGCCAAGGCCCAGCAACACGTAGATCAGGCCGAGGATGACCACGGTCAGCAGGTATTTGTTGGCGAAGATCGGGAAGACGATGGCGATCACCACCAGCGCCGGGATGATGTAGCGCAGCCGCGACTTGTAGTCCGGGGCGTTGACGTGCACCCCCGAGCCACCGCTGTCGAAGCCTTGCAGCATGCGTTGGCCGGCAGCGGTCTGCAGGTACAAGCTGAGCAGGAAGCGCCCGAGCATCACCCCGCCGACCAGCCAGGCCACGCGGCGCGGTTCGGCATTGAAGGTGTAACCATCGAGCACCACGCCGACCACCGGGCCGAACACGATGAGCGCCAGCAGGCCGGCGACGAGGGTCTCCAGCAGGCTGCGTTTGAGATCGAAACCGTGGGTTTCGGCAACAGGAGCAGTTTTGGCAGTGGACATGTTCACACCTTAGCCACGAGCGGGCGACCCAGCAGGCCTTGTGGGCGGAAGATAAGGATCAGCACCAGCAGCGAGAAGCTGAACACGTCCTTGTAGTCAGAATTGATCAGGCCAGAGAACAGCGACTCGGAAATCCCCAGGATGATCCCGCCGAGCATGGCGCCAGGCAGCGAGCCGATGCCACCGAGTACTGCGGCGGTGAACGCCTTGATGCCGATGATGAAGCCGGCATAGAAGTCGAAAGTGCCGTAGTTCATGGTGATCAGCACACCGGCCAGCGCGGCCATCACCGCACCGATGACGAACACGTAGGAAATCACCCGGTCGGTGTTGATACCGAGAATCGAGGCCATCTTGCGGTCTTGCTGGGTGGCGCGGCACATGCGGCCAAGCTTTGTGTACTTGATCACGTAGGTCAGCAGACCCATGCCGACGAAGGCGGCGATCAGGATGAAGATCTTGGTGTAGGTCAGCTGCACGAAACCGGTGCCCACTTCGACGCGCAGGGCGCCTTCGAGCAGGGTCGGCACGCCTTGCTGGCGAGCGCCCTGGCTGATCTGCGCGTAGTTCTGCAGGATAAGCGAGATGCCGATGGCGCTGATCAGCGGTGCCAGGCGGGTGGAGTTGCGCAGGGGTTTGTAGGCGATGCGTTCGATGGTGAAGCCATAGACGCCGGTGACGACCACGGTGAACAACAACGTACCGAGCATCAGCAGCGGGAAGGATTCGATACCGAAATAAGCCAGCAATGCCAGGCTGATCGCCGCGAGGTACGCGGAAATCATATACACCTCGCCGTGCGCGAAGTTGATCATGCCGATGATGCCATAGACCATTGTGTAGCCGATGGCGATCAGGCCATAGACCGACCCGAGGGTCAGGCCGTTGACCAGTTGCTGCAGGAAAATACCATCCATAACGCAATCTCACCTGAGCGAGACTGCACGCGCGCCGACCACCACGGGCCACGGATGAAGCGACCCCAGCAGCGCAGAACCGTGCAAGTCTCCGAATAAGGACAGGTACCGCAGGGGCATTGGCCCGGGCGTGTGCCCGGGCTGGCTGCCGTTGTTATTTTTGTTTTTCCAGCTGGTGGTACTTGCCGTCCTTGTCCCACTGGTAGACCACGTAGTCGGAGACGGTCAGGTCGCCCTTGCTGTCCCACTTCTTCTCGCCCATGACGGTCTGTACCGGGTTGGCCTTGAGCCACTTGGCGGCGTCTTCGCCCTTGTTCGACTTGGCGCCGTTGAAGGCAGCGGCCAGGGCTTGAACCGAGGCGTAGGCGTACAGGGTGTAGCCTTCAGGCTCGGTGCCGGCTTTGCGGAACTCCTCGACCACGGCCTTGCTGTCCGGCAGCAGGCGGGGGTCGGCGCCGAAGGTCATGTAGACGCCGTTGGTGTACTGGGCGCCGCCAGCGGTGGCGACCAATTCGTCGGTGACGATGCCGTCGTCGGACATGAACGCCACATCCTTCAAGCCCTGTTCACGCAGCTGACGGACCAGCGGGCCGGCCTCGGGATGCAGGCCACCGAAGTACACGACGTCGGCACCGGCGGCGCGAATCTTGGTGACCACGGCGCTGAAGTCCTTCTCGCCACGGGTCAGGCCTTCGTACAGCACAGGCTTCACGCCGCGCTTCTCCAACTGTGCCTTGGTCGCATCGGCCAACCCCTGGCCGTAGGTGTCCTTGTCGTGCAGCACCACGACTTTCTTGCCTTTGAGCACATCGACGATGTAGTTGCCGGCGACGATGCCCTGCTGGTCGTCACGGCCGCACATGCGGAACATGCCGCTTAGCCCGCGTTCGGTCACTTGCGGGTTGGTGGAGCCGGGGGTAATGGCGATCACGCCCGCTTCGTCATACACCTCGGACGCCGGGATGGTGTTGGAGGAACAGAAATGGCCGACCACGCCGATCACCTTGTCCTGATCGACCAGGCGGTTGGCCACGGCCACGGCCTGCTTCGGCTCGCAGGCGTCATCGCCTTTGACCAGGACGATCTTCTCGCCATTCACGCCACCGGCGGCATTGACCTTGTCGGCCGCTGCCTGCGCACCTTTCATGTATTGCTCGCCAAACGCTGCGTTCGCCCCAGTCATGGGCCCCGCGACACCGATCTTGACGTCGGCCTGAACATACGAAGAAACACCCAGTGCCGTAGCGACGGCAAGTGCCAGGAAACCTTTCTTGTAAAACGTCTGCGACATGAGGTGGTGCTCCTAGAGTTTTTTTTGGTTGGCACTACAACTTCTCAGCCCTGTGCTCCGAGCAAGGGCCGTGCCATTGGTTTTGTATTCCGGGAAATCACACTTTGCAGGCGGCATCGAGGCGACCGGCGGCCTTTTCTTTATTGAGCGTGCAACCGTCTGCCATAGGGCAGGCGCCACCACGCGCGCAGACAAGGAGCAACTGTCTTGTGCCATCATTGCAACCCTGGCAAGTGTTTACGTACAACCGCCCTGTAACAGCGGACGTCACCGAACTGCACACCGCTGGTGCGCGACCGCACTGTTTCAAGGCTAGCTGGTGCACGGAAAAACACCTTGTTTAGCCTGCGCGGGCCTCATCGCGGATGAATCCGCTCCTACAGACGACACGGAACCCGGTAGGAGCGGATTCATCCGCGATGAGGCCCGCCCAAACACCATAGAACCCAAAAGACTGGCACAATGACCGCCATTCGCCGCTTCTGGAGCCACCCTTGATGAGCGAGAGCGCATTCGCCGAGCGCATCGTGCACAACCTGCTCGACACCGACTTCTACAAGCTCACCATGATGCAGGCCGTGCTGCACAACTACCCCGACGCCGACGTCGAATGGGAATTCCGCTGCCGCAACGGCGAGGATCTGCGCCCCTACCTCGGCGAGATCCGCCACCAGCTCGAACTGCTCAGCGAGCTCACCCTGGGTGATGGCCAGTTGGCCTTCCTCGAACGCATCAGCTTCTTAAAGCCCGATTTCCTGCGCTTCCTGCGCCTGTTCCGCTTCAACCTGCGCTACGTGCGCCTCGGCATTGAAAACGACCAGCTGTGCCTGCGCCTGAAAGGCCCGTGGCTGCACGTGATCCTTTTCGAAGTGCCGCTGCTGGCGATCATCAGCGAGGTGCGCAACCGCCACCTGCACCCGCGCCTGCGCCTGGCCGAAGCGCGCGACCAGCTGTACCGCAAGTTCGACTGGCTGCAGGCGCACGCCAGCGCCGACGAACTGGCAGAGCTGCAAGTGGCCGACTTCGGCACCCGCCGCCGCTTTTCCAGCCGCGTCCAGGAAGAGGTGGTGCGGGTACTGCGCGACGACTTCCCGGCCCGCTTCGTCGGCACCAGCAACGTCGACTTGGCCTGGAAACTCGATATCAAGCCGCTGGGCACCATGGCCCACGAATGGATCATGGCCCACCAGCAACTCGGCCCGCGGCTGATCGACAGCCAGATCGCCGCGCTCGACTGCTGGGTTCGCGAATACCGCGGCCTGCTCGGCATCGCCCTGACCGACTGCATCACCATGGATGCCTTCCTTGGCGACTTCGACTTGTACTTCGCCAAGCTGTTCGACGGCCTGCGCCATGATTCGGGCGAGCCGGTGGCCTGGGCGGAAAAGGCCATCGCCCACTACCAGAAACTGGGTATCGACCCGATGACCAAGACTCTGGTGTTCTCCGATGGCCTCAACCTGACTCGGTCGCTGGAGATCTTCCGTGCCCTGCGTGGTCGCATCAACGTCAGCTTCGGCATCGGCACCAACCTGACCTGCGACATCCCTGGCGTGACGCCGATGAACATCGTGCTGAAAATGACCGACTGCAACGGCTCGCCAGTGGCGAAGATCTCCGACGAAGCCGCCAAGACCCAGTGCCGCGACGAGAACTTCGTCGCCTACCTGCGTCACGTATTCAAAATCCCCAGCAAGGAGTAACCCATGCAAGCCGTTCAGCAAGAGATTGCCCAGGCGCTCAAGGTCCAGCCGCCGTTCGCCGACGCCGCTGCGCTGGAGGCCGAAGTCGCCCGGCGCGTGGCGTTTATCAAGGATTGCCTGGCCAACGCCCGGCTCAAGACCCTGGTGCTGGGCATCAGTGGTGGTGTCGACTCACTGACCGCCGCCCTGCTCGCCCAGCGCGCCATCAATGAGCTGCGTGCGGAAAAAGCCGACCCGGATTATCGTTTCATTGCCGTGCGCCTGCCGTATCAGGTGCAGCACGATGAGCATGACGCCCAGGCCTGCCTGGAAGTGATCAAGGCCGATGAGGTGCATACGGTCGACATCGCCCCCGCCGTGCGTGCGCTGGCGCTGGAAGTGGAGGCGCTGAAGGATGGCTCGCCGACCCTCGTAGACTTCGTCGTCGGCAACATCAAGGCGCGTACGCGCATGGTCGCGCAGTACACCATCGCCGGTGCCCGTTCGGGCCTGGTGATCGGTACCGATCACGCCGCCGAGGCGGTGATGGGCTTCTTTACCAAGTTTGGTGACGGTGCTTGTGATCTGGCGCCGCTGAGCGGCCTGGTGAAGAACCAGGTGCGGGCGATGGCACGCAGCTTCGGTGCGCCTGAGTCGCTGGTGGAGAAGGTGCCGACCGCGGACCTGGAAGACCTGGAGCCGGGCAAGCCGGACGAGGCGTCACACGGCGTGACCTACCAGCAAATTGATGCATTCCTGCATGGGGAGCCGGTGGATCAAGCGGCGTTCGATATCATCGTGGCCACCTACCGCAAGACCCAGCACAAGCGCGAACTGCCGTTCGCCCCTTAAAAGCTTCGCGGGCAAGCCCGCTCCCACAGGTTCTCCACTGCACTTGAGATCAGTAGAGGAACTGTGGGAGCGGGCTTGCCCGCGAATAGGCCCTAAAGACCTATACAGCTGTCATTACTTGACGACGACCTTGCCCTTCATCATCGAGATGTGACCCGGGAAGGTGCAGAAGAAGCTGTAATCACCACCGGCTTCCAGCTTGGAAGTGTCGAACTTCACTTCGGTTTCTTTCTCAGGCGCGCCGATCATCGCGGTGTGGGCGATGATGTTGGCGTTGTCTTCCTTCAGGTAACCCTTGTCGATGCCTTGGCTCATGCCCTCGGTGGCAATGCCCTGCATGTCGGCAGTCTTGCTGATCACCAGGTTATGACCCATCACATTCTTCGGCAGGCTGCCGGAGTGGGTCAGTTTGACGGTGAACTCCTTGCAGCTCTTGTCGACGGTGAATTCCTTGGTGGTATAGGACATCTGGTCCGTCGATTCGACAGTTACCGAGCACTCGGCGGCGAAGACGGAAGCGCTGGCGAGGGTCAACAGGGATACCGCTACAGCTTTCGCAAACATCATGAATCTCCTTGGCAGGGTTTTATCAATTGCGAGACTGCCTGAAACCGCCGTGTCCCCTGCTGACATGCATCAAGGGGGTGTCAAGTGGCCAGCCAGTTGAATTGTTCAATGGATTGTATACAACCAATCTAAGGGCACATCATGCCCTTTTAATAGACGATGGGACAACCTCTCATTTAGGAGCAATCGCCATGTCCCTCTCAAGTTTCATGAACAGCCTGCTCGCCGCTTACGCTCACGGGGCAAGCGGCGCGATCTGCGAATTCTCCCGTCCGGAGTGACATAAGCCATTATCAAGCGCCCAAAAAAACCTGTGGGAGCGGGCTTGTCCCGCGAATACGTCAGTGAATCCACTATCGCATTCGCGGGGCAAGCCCGCTCCCACAGGTTTGGTTTACAGCTCAGAGGTCAGCGAGGAATAACGGGCTGTCGCGGCTTTTTGTTGCCGCCCTTGCCGCCCTTTGCGGCTTCCTTGCGTTCCTTGGCTGCCTGCTGATTGCGGGCAAACGCCTCGGCCTTGGCCTTCTCGCGTTTGTCCCACGGCTTGCTGCCGTCGCTTGCACGCGGTGGCAGGCCGGTGTGTTGGGTGAGGATCTTCTGATCCTTGCCCACCTTATGGCTGCCAGCCGGGGTCGAGTTCTTGCGCCGGGCGCTCTGGTAGCTGTCGGTCTGCGGCTGGTGCAGTGGGATCAGCTGGTGCTTGCCCGGGCCAATCAGATCGGCACGGCCCATACGCTCCAGCGCCTCACGCAGCATCGGCCAGCCCTTCGGGTCGTGGTAGCGCAGGAACGCCTTGTGCAGGCGGCGCTGCTCGTCGCTCTTGACGATGTCCACGCCTTCGCTCTTGTAGGTGACCTTGCGCAGCGGGTTCTTGCCCGAATGGTACATGGCCGTGGCCGAAGCCATGGGCGATGGGTAGAACGCCTGCACCTGGTCGGCGCGGAAGCCGTTGCCCTTGAGCCACAGGGCCAGGTTCATCATGTCTTCGTCGGTGGTGCCTGGGTGCGCGGCGATGAAGTACGGGATCAGGTACTGCTCCTTGCCCGCCTCTTTCGAGAACTTCTCGAACATGCGCTTGAAGCGGTCGTAGGTGCCGATGCCCGGCTTCATCATCTTGTCCAGCGGGCCACGCTCGGTGTGCTCCGGGGCAATCTTCAGGTAGCCGCCCACGTGGTGGGTGACCAGCTCCTTGACGTACTCCGGCGATTCCACCGCCAGGTCGTAACGCAGGCCCGAGGCGATCAGAATCTTCTTCACACCTGGCAGGGCACGGGCTTTGCGATATAGCTCGATCAACGAGCTGTGGTCGGTGTTGAGGTTCTCGCAGATGCCGGGGAACACGCACGACGGCTTGCGGCAGTGCTTCTCGATATCGTGGCTCTTGCACGCGATGCGGTACATGTTGGCGGTCGGGCCGCCCAAGTCGGAGACCACGCCGGTGAAGCCCGGCACCTTGTCACGCATCTCTTCGATTTCGTGCAGGATCGACTCGTGCGAACGGTTCTGGATGATCCGGCCTTCGTGCTCGGTAATCGAGCAGAAGGTGCAGCCGCCGAAGCAGCCACGCATGATGTTCACCGAGAAGCGGATCATCTCGTAGGCCGGAATGCGCTCCTTGCCGTAGGCCGGGTGCGGGATACGGGCGTACGGCATGCCGAACACGTAGTCCATTTCTTCGGTGGTCATGGGAATGGGCGGCGGGTTGAACCACACATCCACTTCGCCATGCTTCTGCACCAGCGCGCGGGCGTTACCTGGGTTGGTCTCCAGATGCAGCACGCGGTTGGCGTGGGCGTAGAGCACCGGGTCGTTGCGCACCTTTTCGAACGATGGCAGGCGGATCACCGACTTTTCCCGGGTCACGCTCGGGCTGTCGAGGATCTGCACGACCTTGGCTTCGTTCGGGTCTTCCTGGTCGCCCTTGGCTTGCTCGATGGCGCAGGCCTGGGTGTCCTGGGTGTTGACGTAGGGGTTGATGATCTTGTCGACCCGGCCTGGGCGGTCGATGCGGGTCGAGTCGATTTCATACCAACCCGCTGGCGTGTCACGGCGGATGAACGCCGTACCGCGCACGTCGGTGATCTGCTCGATGCGCTCGCCCTGGGACATGCGCTGGGCGACTTCGACGATGGCCCGCTCGGCGTTGCCGTACAGCAGGATGTCGGCGCTGGCGTCGACCAGAATCGAATGGCGGACCTTGTCCTGCCAGTAGTCATAGTGGGCGATGCGGCGCAGCGACGCCTCGATGCCGCCAAGCACGATCGGCACGTGCTTGTAGGCTTCCTTGCAACGCTGGCTGTACACCAGGCTGGCGCGGTCCGGGCGCTTGCCGGCCATGCCGCCTGGGGTGTAGGCATCGTCGGAACGGATTTTCTTGTCCGCGGTGTAGCGGTTGATCATCGAGTCCATGTTGCCCGCCGCGACGCCGAAGAACAGGTTCGGCTCGCCCAGCTTCATGAAGTCGTCTTTCGACTGCCAGTTCGGCTGGGCAATGATGCCCACGCGGAAGCCCTGGGCCTCCAGCAGGCGGCCGATGATGGCCATGCCGAACGACGCGTGGTCGACGTAGGCGTCACCGGTCACGATGATGATGTCGCAGGAATCCCAGCCGAGCAGATCCATCTCCTCCCTGCTCATCGGCAGGAAAGGTGCTGGTCCGAAGCATTCGGCCCAGTACTTGGGATAGTCGTAGAGTGGTTTGGCTGCTTGCATGTCAGTGACCGGTTTTGGTGTTCAGGGAAATCGCGGGCGCGGAGGATAGCACAAATTTTGACCAAATCCGACGATAGCTGTCGGATTCATCAGACGCTTGTAGGGGCAACTGTCTTGCTCACAAAAAATTGCGCTGATTCCTGTGGGAGCGGGCTTGTCCCGCGAACACGGGCGAAGCTCGTGCCATCCAAGCGCGGTGCCTGCTTCGCGGGACAAGCCCGCTCCCACAGGGCTTCGCGCCAGATTTTTATTCGTCGTCGTCGAAGTTGTACATGCCCGGCGCGAGGTTCTCGAAACGGGTGTACTTGCCAATGAACGCCAAGCGAACGAAACCGATGGGGCCGTTACGCTGCTTGCCGATGATGATTTCGGCAACGCCCTTGTGCTCAGTTTCCGGATGGTAGACCTCATCCCGGTAAACGAACATGATCACGTCGGCGTCCTGCTCGATTGCACCGGATTCACGCAAGTCGGAGTTCACCGGGCGCTTGTTCGGCCGCTGTTCGAGGGAGCGGTTGAGCTGCGACAGGGCTATCACCGGGCAGTTGAATTCCTTGGCCAGGGCCTTGAGCGAGCGGGAAATCTCGGAAATCTCGTTGGTCCGGTTATCACCGGCCGAACCCGGGATCTGCATCAGCTGCAGGTAGTCGACCATGATCATGGCGATCTCGCCATGCTCACGCGCCAGGCGGCGGGTTCGTGCGCGCATCTCCGAAGGGCTGATGCCAGCGGTATCGTCGATGAACAGCTTGCGGTCGTTGAGCAGGTTGACCGCCGAGGTCAGGCGCGGCCAGTCGTCGTCATCCAGCTGGCCGGAACGCACCTTGGTCTGGTCGATGCGGCCCAGCGACGAGAGCATACGCATGATCAGCGATTCGCCTGGCATCTCGAGGGAGAACACCAGCACCGCCTTGTCGGTACGCAACACGGCGTTTTCGACGAGGTTCATGGCGAAGGTGGTTTTACCCATCGACGGACGGCCGGCGACGATAATCAGGTCGGCCGCCTGCAGGCCGCTGGTTTTCTCGTCCAGGTCGGTGTAACCGGTGGACACACCGGTGATATCGCTGTCGGAGTTGAACAGCGTGTCGATGCGGTCGATGGCCTTGGTCAACAGCTCGTTGACGCCCACCGGGCCGCCGGTCTTCGGCCGTGCTTCGGCGATCTGGAAGATCTGCCGTTCGGCGTCGTCGAGGATCTCTTCGGCGTTGCGCCCCTGCGGGTTGAAGGCGTTGTCGGCGATGTCGGTGCTGATGCTGATCAGCTGGCGCAACGTGGCGCGCTCGCGAATGATCGCGGCGTAGGCCTTGATGTTGGCCACCGACGGCGTGTTCTTGGCCAGCTCGGCCAGGTACGCCAGGCCGCCGACTTGGGTCGACAAACCTTCCTTGTCCAGTTGCTCGTGCAGGGTAACGACGTCGAACGGCTGGTTGGCGTCGGCCAGCTTGTGCACGGCACGGAAGATCAGGCGGTGGTCATGCCGATAGAAATCGCCGTCCGACACCTGGTCCAGCACCCGCTCCCAGGCGTTGTTGTCCAGCATCAGGCCACCGAGCACGGCCTGTTCGGCCTCGATGGAATGCGGCGGCACCTTCAGGGCAGCGGTTTGCAGGTCGAGTTGTTCGGGGTTGGTGATCTCGTTCATGGCCACGAAAGAATTCTGGAGGATGAAAAAGACAAAGGGCACGGCCTGTTCAGAACAGGACCGTGCCCGATGTTAACCGGCCAGACCGCGAGGGGCCAGCCAGTCAGCGCAGCTTAGGCAGCTACGACGACCACACGTACGGTGGCTTCAACGTCGCTGTGCAGGTGCACGGCTACGTCGTATTCGCCAACCTGACGGATGGTGCCGTTCGGCAGACGCACTTCAGCTTTGGCCACTTCAACGCCGGAGGCGGTCAGGGCGTCAGCGATGTCGTGGGTGCCGATCGAACCGAACAGCTTGCCTTCGTCGCCAGCGGTGGCAGTGATGGTCACTTCCAGCTCGGCCAGTTGGGCAGCGCGGCTTTCAGCCGACGATTTACGGTCTGCTGCAGCTTTTTCCAGCTCGGCGCGACGCTCTTCGAACGCAGCCAGGTTGGCGGCGTTGGCAACGGTGGCCTTGCCGAATGGCAGCAGGAAGTTACGGCCGTAACCAGCCTTAACTTTTACTTTGTCGCCCAGGTTGCCCAGGTTAGCGACTTTTTCCAGCAGGATCAGTTCCATTTGGTAAAACCTCTTAACTTTTAACCTTCACCGTTCGCGGAGTCATTCCCCTCAGGGGACTTGCGACCGCGAAAATCAATCAGGCTGTCGACAATGGCCAACACCACGAGCAACGGATAAATCAGCTGCATTATCAGCGGCAGCGTCACGTACATGCCGACCAGCCAGAAACCGGCCAGCCTCCCCTGTGCCACCAGCCCATGCATCAAGGCGATGCCGGCCAGAACGAGCACCAGGCTGGACGCGGAAGCCAGGACGATGAACTGCGGGCCGATGAACGGGCCCAACACCATCGCGGCAACCAGAGCCAGCATGACCGCCCGCGGCAACTTCAGCGCGCGAAACTCGCGACCGAAGCCTCCAGGGTTGTACAACGCTGCTTGCCAATAACGCGCCAGCATCAACGCCAGCACGCTGAACAACTGCAGCATCACCGCTGTGGAAGCGACCAGCACAGGGCCGATCAGCTCACCGGGAATCACTGGCTTGCCTTCGACCTGCGGCAGCGCTTCGGAAAGCGCCTTGGCCAACACCTCGAAGGTTTCGCGCAGCACCGTGTCCAGGATGAGGCTGTAGACCAGCCCCAGCACAACACTGAACAACAACACCCGGCTCCAGGAATGCCCGGCACGCAAAAAGGCGGCCAGCCCCAGTGTCCCCAACAGCACCAGCAAGGTGCTTGGGTCACCGAAGGCCCAGATCGCCACCGCCGGCAAAAGGCCGAAGGCGATGACCGTTGAAGCGTCCTTGAACCCGCGCCGCAGCAGCACAAGGCTGCCAGCAGCGGCACTCAACCAGAACAGCAGCGGTAATACCGCACTCACGACCACCACCAGGGTGGCCTGCACACGACCGCGCATGATGAAATCAGCCAACGCTCGCATGCTTATCCCTTACTACTTGTCGACAACCCGGTCTCAGCGGCCGTGGCTGTCGGTGTAGGGCAGCAGGGCCAGGAAGCGGGCGCGCTTGATAGCGGTAGCCAGCTGACGCTGATAACGAGCTTTGGTACCGGTGATACGGCTTGGAACGATCTTGCCGGTTTCGGATACGTAAGCTTTCAGGGTGTTGAGATCTTTGAAGTCGATCTCTTTCACGTCTTCAGCAGTGAAGCGGCAGAATTTACGACGACGGAAGAAACGTGCCATGTAATAGGCTCCTCAAAAGGTCCGTGGATTACTCGTCAGCGTTATCGCTGGAGTCGCTGTCATTGCTGTCATCGCCTTCGGCGGAGTCAGCATGCTCAGGACGCTCACGACGCTCACGGCGCTCGCTGCGGTTCTCTTCGGCCTTGAGCATCTCGGACTGACCGGTTACGGCTTCGTCGCGACGGATGACCAGGTTACGGATCACGGCATCGTTGTAGCGGAAGTTGTCTTCCAGCTCGGCCAGGGCCTTGCCGGTGCACTCAACGTTCAGCATCACGTAGTGAGCCTTGTGAACATTGTTGATTGCGTAGGCCAGTTGACGACGGCCCCAGTCTTCCAGGCGGTGGATCTTGCCACCATCTTCTTCGATCAGCTTGGTGTAACGCTCAACCATGCCGCCGACTTGCTCGCTCTGGTCCGGGTGAACCAGGAAGATGATTTCGTAATGACGCATGAATGCTCCTTACGGGTTAGTAGTCTGCCAGCGAATCTGGTCAGACAAGGAGTGAATGACACTGTATGTCTTGCCACGGAGGGGAGGCACATGAGCGCCTGCCAGCTCGGCAAGGGGCGCAATTGTAGAGAAGGCGGGGCGGACAAGCAAGGTGATTGGCGATTATTTGAACAGCCGGAAACATATTTGCGACTGTGCCGGCCCTATCGCGGATGAATCCGCTCCTACAGAAACCGTGTAGGAGCGGATTCATCCGCGATAAGGCCGGCACAGCCTGTAAATCAGCGCTTGGCCTGACGCTGACGCACGGCCTCGAACAGGCAAACCCCGGTCGCCACCGACACGTTCAGGCTGCTCACGCTACCCGACATCGGCAACTTCACCAGGAAATCACAGTGCTCGCGGGTCAGCCGGCGCATGCCTTTGCCTTCCGCGCCCATGATCATCACCAGCGGCCCGGTCAGGTCCTGCTGGTAGATCTCCTGTTCGGCTTCGCCGGCCGTGCCGACCACCCACAGTCCGCGCTGCTGGAGCTTTTCAAGGGTCCGCGCAAGGTTGGTCACGGCCACCAGCGGAATCACTTCCGCCGCGCCACAGGCTACCTTGCGCACCACCGGCGTCAGGGTCGCCGACTTGTCCTTGGGCACCACCACCGCCGTGGCACCAGCGGCATCGGCGGTACGCAGGCAGGCGCCGAGGTTGTGCGGGTCGGTGACACCGTCCAGCACCAGGATCAGCGGCGGTGTCTCGGTGCGCTCGAGCAACTCCTCGAGCATCAGCTCGCCCCACACCTGGCTAGGGCTGACTTCGGCGACCACGCCCTGGTGCACGCCTTCGACCCAGGCATCCAGCTCACGGCGCTCGGCCTGGCCGACCTGCACACGGTTTTCCGCAGCCAGGGCCAGCAACGCCTGGATGCGCGGCTCGCTGCGCCCTTCCGACAACCAGATCTGCTTGACCCGCTTCGGATGGTGCTGCAGCAGCGCCTGCACGGCGTGCACGCCGTAGATCTTTTCCAGCTGACTCATGACTTGTTCTTGCTCTTGCGTGGCGCGCCGCCGGACTTCGGCGGGCCTTTACGGTGCTTGGTCGGTTTGCCGGACGGCTTGCTGCCTTTATCCGACTTGCTGCTGGCATGCCCACCGCTGCGGGCATCGCTCATCAGCGCCTTCTTCATTTCGCGGCTCTTGCGCACTTCGGCATTACGCTGCACGGCGTCTTTCGGGAAGTACGCCTCAGCGGTTTCGCTCTTGCGGCTGCGCGGCTTCGGCGTGGCCTTGGCCACCTCCACCGGCTGCTGCTCGGCTTGCTCGGCGGCCGGTGCGGCACCGCGGTTTTTACGACCAATCGGGGCAGCGAGTTGCTGCTGGGATACTTCGAAATCGATCTTGCGCTCGTCGAGATCGACGCGCATGACCTTGACTTCAATGGTGTCGCCCAGGCGGAAGCTGCGCCCGGTACGCTCACCCGACAGGCGGTGATGCACCGGGTCGAAGTGGTAGTAGTCACCCGGCAGCGCACTGACGTGCACCAGGCCTTCGACGTAGATATCGGTCAGCTCGACGAACAACCCGAAACCGGTCACGGCAGTGATCACACCCGGGAAGGTCTCGCCGACGCGGTCCTTCATGAACTCGCACTTGAGCCAGTTGACCACGTCACGGGTGGCTTCATCGGCCCGGCGCTCGGTCATCGAGCACTGCTCGCCGAGCTGGTCGAGGGTGTTGACGTCATACGGGTAGATACGCGCCTTGGGAATGCTCATGGCACCGGCACGCTTGACGTGCGGGGTATCGACCTTGGAGCGGATGACGCTGCGGATGGCACGGTGCACCAGCAGGTCCGGGTAACGACGGATCGGCGAGGTGAAGTGGGTGTACGCCTCGTAATTCAAACCGAAGTGGCCGTTGTTGTCGGTGCTGTACACCGCCTGGCTCAGCGAACGCAGCATCACGGTCTGGATCAGGTGGAAGTCCGGGCGCCCGGCGATGCTCGCCAGCAGCGCCTGGTAGTCCTTCGGCGAAGGGTCCTTGCCCTTGTGCAGGCTCAGGCCCAGCTCGCCGAGGAAGGCGCGCAGCTTTTCCAGACGCTCCGGTGGCGGGCCGTCGTGCACGCGGTACAGCGCTGGCACGCCATGCTTGTTGAGGAACTCGGCGGTGGCGACGTTGGCCGCCAGCATGCATTCCTCGATCAGCTTGTGGGCGTCGTTACGCACGGTCGGGCGGATTTCCGCGATCTTGCGCTCTTCACCAAAGATGATGCGGGTTTCCTGGGTTTCGAAGTCGATCGCGCCACGGGCGTGACGGGCTTCGAGCAGCACCTTGTACAGGTTGTACAGGTTCTTCAGGTCCGGCAGGACTTCCTTGTACTCCTCGCGCAGCGCCTTGCCCTCACGGGTGCGGGCGTGTTCGAGCATGCTGCTGACCTTGTTGTAGGTCAGGCGCGCATGGGAGTGGATCACCCCTTCGTAGAACTGGTAGTCGACCATCTGGCCGGCTTTGTTCATGGTCATTTCGCAGACCATGGCCAGGCGATCGACGTGCGGGTTCAGCGAGCACAGGCCGTTGGAGAGCTCTTCGGGGAGCATCGGCACCACGCGCTCGGGGAAGTACACCGAGTTGCCGCGCTGCTGGGCTTCCACGTCCAGGGCCGAACCCAGGCGTACGTAGCTGGACACGTCGGCGATGGCCACATAAAGACGCCAGCCACCCGAGAACATGCGCAGCTTGCCCAGTGGTTCGCAATAAACGGCGTCGTCGAAGTCGCGGGCATCTTCGCCGTCGATGGTGACGAACGGCAGGTGGCGCAGGTCGATGCGCTTTTCCTTGTCCTTCTCTTCGACTTCGGAGCGGAACTTGCGCGCCTCCTTGATCACGTCCTGGGGCCAGACGTGCGGAATGTCGTAGCTGCGCAGGGCAACGTCGATTTCCATGCCCGGCGCCATGTAGTTACCAATCACTTCGACCACATCACCCTGCGGCTGGAAGCGCGGGGTTGGCCAATGGGTGATCTTGATCTCGACGAACTGGCCGATCTTGGCGCCGCCGTTGCGGCCCGCGGTCACCAGCACTTCCTGCTGGATCTTCGGATTGTCCGGCGTCACGTAACCGATGCCGCCTTCTTCGAAGTAACGGCCGACAATGCTTTCGTGGGCACGCGAGATGATCTCGACCAGCACGCCTTCACGGCGGCCACGGCGGTCGACGCCTGAAACCCGGGCCAGGCCGCGGTCGCCATCGAAGGCCAGGCGCATCTGCGACGGGCTGAGGAACAGGTCTTCGCTGCCATCGTCAGGGATGAGGAAGCCGAAACCGTCGCGGTGGCCGGAGATACGGCCGCAGATCAGATCCAGCTTGTCGACCGGGGCATAGGTGCCACGCCGGGTATAGATAAGCTGGCCGTCACGCTCCATGGCACGCAGGCGTCGGCGCAGGGCTTCGATCTGGTCTTCTTCATAAAGACCGAACTCGGCCGCCAGCTCCTCGCGCGCGGCCGGTTCGCCACGGTCGGCAAGGCGCTGCAGGATCAGCTCACGGCTGGGGATAGGGTTGTCGTATTTTTCCGCTTCGCGAGCGGCCTCGGGATCGAGGGATTGCCAATCGGCCATCAGAAGGGGTTCACCTTGGGGTATATAGATAGGAATTCTGGCATAGGCCTATTGAAACCGGAAATGTCGGGCTTGGACAGCCCCAGCAGCATGTCCGGCGTGCGGCAATAGGCGTGTGGAATCAACAAGTTGAATTTTTTGAAATTTTTTTCGATTGGGGGCTTTACAGCCCTCCGTACCGCCCGTATAGTGCGCACCACAACGACGGGCAACCCCGAAGTTGTAGAAGAGATGAACGGCGCTGTAAAGCATCTTGTAATCTCGAATGTGTGCCCAGGTGGCGGAATTGGTAGACGCACTGGTTTCAGGTATCAGCGGCTTCACGGCCGTGGAAGTTCGAGTCTTCTCCTGGGCACCAACTATTTCAAGTAACAGATGACCAAGGATCTGTTACTACTGTGTGAAGCGAACGATAGTCGCCTTCATCAGATGATGTAAAGCTTTGCCCAGGTGGCGGAATTGGTAGACGCACTGGTTTCAGGTATCAGCGGCTTCACGGCCGTGGAAGTTCGAGTCTTCTCCTGGGCACCATACAAAAACCCACTAGCTTGCTAGTGGGTTTTTTCTTGCCTGCGATTTTCGCATCGCCCTCCCCTGCATGGCTGCAGCCCGGCAAAGGTCTGACCATGAATTTCTCGTCACCCGGCCACTTGAGAAACGATTTCGTTTACCATTGTTTCCAAATATGTAGCCGTAAGCGAGGAAGTACCCGCATGACGATCCGTCCGCAACCGCTGATGCGCACCCTGGCCGCCGCTGTTCTGAGCCTGGTGATAGGCGCTCCGGCCGCCATGGCAGACGACCCGGTCAGCCTGACCATGTACAACGGTCAGCACAAGGAAATCGGCGAAGCCATCGCCAAGGCCTACGAGGCCAAGACCGGTATTCACATCAATATCCGCAAAGGCAGCAGCAACCAGCTGGCCAGCCAGATCATCGAAGAAGGCGACCGTTCGCCGGCCGACATCATCTACACCGAAGAATCGCCACCACTGAACAACCTGGGCGAGCTGGGCCTGTTGGCGAAGATCGACGACGCCACGCTAAACATGCTGCCCAAGGAATACGTAGGCGCCAACGGCACCTGGATGGGCGTCACCGCACGCACCCGGGTGGTGGTGTTCAACCCGAAGAAGATCGACGAGAAAGAACTGCCGACCACGGTGATGGATTTCGCCGGCCCTGAGTGGGATGGCCGCGTCGGTTACGTGCCGACCAGCGGTGCTTTCCAGGAACAGGCCGTAGCCATCCTCAAGATGCACGGCCGTGAAGCCACCGAAGAATGGCTGACCGGCCTGAAAGCCTTCGGCAAGACCTACACCAACAACATGGTCGCCCTCAAAGCCGTGGAAAAAGGCGAAGTCGCCGCCGTGCTGGTGAACAACTACTACTGGTACGCCCTGGAACGCGAGCGCGGCAAACTGGATTCCAAGCTGTACTACCTTGCCGACGGCGACGCCGGCAACCTGGTCACCATCTCCGGCGCCGCTGCGGTCAAGGCCAGCAAGCATCCGAAAGAAGCCCAGGCGCTGCTCAACTGGATGGCTAGCGAAGAAGGCCAGCGCGTGATCACCCAGACCACCGCCGAGTACCCGCTGCACAAAGGCATGGTTTCCGACCGTGGCCTGAAGCCGTTCGAAGACCTGCGCCCACCGAAAATCTCGCCGGCCGACCTGGGCAATGCCGAGGAAGCGCTGGAGCTTGAACGTGAGGTCGGCCTGCTCTGATGACCGCCGCCCTGTCCGAGCCGGTGCCGGTACGCTTCGTACCGCGCCGCAAGCGCCCCTCGATCTGGGTGGTGCTGCCTGTGCTGTTCCTGGTGGCGATGAGCCTGCTGCCGTTGCTGTACGTCGCCATGAAAGCCTGGGAAGCCGGCTGGCGCGAAGCCCTGCACCTGCTGTGGCGCCCGTTCGTCTGGGGCCTGATGCGCAACACCCTGATGCTGATGGTCGGGGTGACGCTGGCGTGCATGGTGATCGGACTGGCCCTGGCCTGGCTGCTCGAACGCAGCAACCTGCCCGGGCGCAGGTTGTGGGGCGTGGTGCTGTGCCTGCCGTTCGCCGTGCCATCGTTCGTCAGCAGTTTTACCTGGGTGTCGTTGAGCTCGGACTTCGAAGGTCTGGGCGGAGCGATCCTGGTCATGGCCTTGTCCAAGTACCCGCTGGTATTCCTGCCGGTGGCCGCCACCCTGCGCAACCTCGACACTTCGCTTGAAGAGTCGGCACGGACGCTGGGCTGCAGCCGTTGGGGCGTATTCACCAAGGTCACCCTGCCGCTGCTGTGGCCATCGATGCTCGGCGGTGCGCTGCTGATCGCCCTGCACATGCTGGTGGAATTCGGCGCCCTGTCGATCCTTGGTCTGCAGACGTTTACCACAGCGATCTATCAGCAGTTCGAGCTGGAGTTCAGCAATGCCAATGCCGCCATGCTGTCGGCGGTGCTGCTGGCGCTGTGCCTGGCGATGCTCTGGCTGGAGCTGAAAGTGCGCGGCAAGGCCCGCCACGTGCGTATCGGCCAAGGTGTGGCACGCCGTGCGCAGCCGGTGCGGCTGGGCGGCTGGATGCCGTTGGCGCAGGTGTTTTGCGTGGGGCTGGCGATACTGGGCAGTGGAATTCCGCTGGCCATGCTTGGCTACTGGCTGAGCGTAGGCTCCTCGGCGGCATTCCCGGTCGCGGCGATCAGCAAGGCGCTGCTCACCTCGTTATCAGTGTCGCTGGGTGGCGCAGGTTTCTGTGTGCTGCTGGCGCTGCCGGTGAGTTTCCTGGTGGTGCGCTACAAAGGCCGCCTGGCGATATGGGCCGAGCGTCTGCCGTACTTGCTTCACGCCCTGCCTGGTTTGGTGATTGCGCTGACGCTGGTGGTTTTCGCCCTGCACTACGTGCCCGCGCTCTACCAGACCACCGCGTTGCTGCTGTTGGCGTATGCGCTGCTGTTCCTGCCACTGGCTCAGGCGCCTGTGCGCACGGCCCTGAACAAGGCCTCGCCGACGCTCGAGGAGGCGGCGCGCACGCTGGGCGCCAGCAGCTTCTCGGCATTCTGCCGGGTCACGTTGCCGATCATCTTCCCGGCCCTGGCCGCTGCCTTCGCCCTGGTGTTCCTCGATGCCATGAAGGAGCTGACCGCTACCTTGCTGCTTAGCCCGACTGGCATGACCACCCTGGCTACCGAAGTGTGGGCACATACGGCCAATGTCGAGTTTGCGGCGGCGGCGCCTTATGCGGCGTTGTTGATCGTGGTTTCGGGGTTGCCGGTGTATTTGCTGACGACACGGATGTATTTGAACAAGGCGTGAGATCGGGTCCAGGCTGTGCAACAGCCTTAATGAAGGTCAGCTTACGGACTGATCGAGGCTACTGTGGGAGCGGCTTCAGCGGCGAACACCGGCGAAGCCGGTGCCATTCATCGCGCCGCTTGCTTCGCGGCTGAAGCCGCTCCCACAGGGAAATCCCCAACGCATTGCTCAGGCGCGGAATTGCCCCAGGCTGGCGCGCAGCTGCGCTGCCAGATCGTCCAGCACCTTGCTGCTGGCGGTGGTCTGCATGACGACTTCGGCAGAGCGCTCGGCCTGGGCGTGGATCGTTTCCACCCGTCCGCGCACCGCCTGGGCGCCATGGGCTTGCTGCTCTGCCGCGCGGGTCGCCAGGCCGATGGCGGCATGCACCTGCTCCACCGCCGCCTGCACCGATTGCTGGCGGCGCTCGTTGTCGCGCAGCACCGACAGGCCTTCGCTGGCCTTGAGGCCGGCCTGGCCGATGGTGGCCACCGCTTCTTTGGCGCCCTTCTGCAGCGCTGCGATATGCGCCTGAATGTCTCCGGTAGAGCTCTGCGTCTTGCTCGCCAGCGCTCGCACCTCGTCCGCCACCACGGCAAAGCCGCGCCCGGTTTCGCCGGCACGCGCCGCCTCGATGGCCGCGTTGAGGGCCAGCAGGTTGGTCTGCTCGGCAATGCCATGGATCACGGTCAGCACCACCTCGATCTGCTCGCTCTGCCTGGCAAGCCGCTCGATGACCTGGGCGCCGGTTTCGACCTGGCCGGCGAGGTTCTCGATCATGCCGGCCAATTGCGTCGAAGCGCGGCTGTTCTCGTCGGTAGCCTGGCGGATGTCGACCACCTGCTGCAGCGCCGCCTGCATGGCGTGGCTTTCGGCCTGGGCTTCGTCCGCCATGCTCGACAGGTCGCGCAAGCTGGCGGCTACTTCGTCGCGCTGCAGCGCAGCGGCAGCATCGGCTCCGGCGTTGCGCTGGGCCATTGCGCCAATTTCGACACCGGTTCGCTGCGCCACTTCACCCGCCTCGCGGACGATCGGCTGGAGCTTGTCGACGAAGCGGTTGACCGCCGAGGCCATGTCGCCAATCTCGTCGCGGCTGTCGAGGTTGACACGCTTGGTCAGGTCGCCCTCACCGGCCGCCAGGTCGTTGAGCGCGGCGATCAGCAGGCGCAACTTGCTGAGCACCCGCCGGCCCAGCACCACAGCCACGAGCACCAGCACGCCCAGGCCAACCAGCACCAGGCCCAGGCCAATCCGCCAGCGCAGTTCTGCAGCCGCATCGCGCACGGTTTGCGCGGTGTTGGCCTGCATTGCCGTGGCGCTGCCCTGCGCGGTCTGCAAACGCTCCCTGAGGGCCTTGCCGCTGTCCGCGGCCGCTGCGCCGAGGCTGTCACCCACCAGTTGCTCGCCGCTGGCGATCAAGGCGTTGAAGCGTTGATCCAGCGCCTTGAGCTCCTGATCGACACCGGCGGTGGAGACGCCCATCAAGACCTTGCCGATTTCCGCGCCATTGGGGTTGATCGAGGCCTCGACGAAATACACCGACGGATCGCGGCGGGCAGCTTCGAGCACTTTGTCCAGAGCACGCTCCCCTTGGCCTTTTTCCATCAAGGCCTGGTTGATCGGGTTCTGTCGGTTCAGGTAGCGGGTCAGGTGCTGGCCCTGGGCGTCGTCATAGATCACGAACAGTACATTGGGATTGCGCTGGGCACGGCGGGCGAAGTCGGACAGCGTCGGCACGTCGTTGTCCCAGATCGCCCGTGGTGCGACCGAGGCCAGCAGCTCGGCCATGTCGTTGGCTGAGTCCTTGAGGTTCTTTTCCAGCGTCGTGCGCAGTTGTTGCTGCTCGCTTTGCAAGCGTTCGGAGAGGCCGGCGCTGAGGCGCTGACGGGTATTGCTAGAAAGGTTGTCGAGACCCGCACGGACATCCTGCCCGGCCTGTTCAAGCTCGCTGGCGAGCTTGCGGCTGTCGGTGCCCAGGCGTTCGCCCAGGTCGGCCTCAAGGGCGGTGACCGTGCTTCGGGTTAGCGCAACCGCCACCAGCACCTGCACCAAAAGGGCGATACCGAGGGCAACAAACACAGGCCGCAACAGGCGGCTTCGTAACACTGAAAGGATGGCAGACACGGTGAAACCCTCGTGCTTTCTGGCGCCATTATTTTGATGGCATCTACAGAGCTTCTTACAGCAAGGGTTGTGCCGAGCACAGCAGGGATAAGCGCCAAGGTCTAGCAATGGTCACAAATGAAAACGCCGCGATCCCTTTCAGGACCGCGGCGTCAGATCAGCCTGGAGGGCAGATCAGGCGAACGGATGACGCAGGACGATGGTCTCGTTGCGGTCCGGGCCGGTGGAGATGATGTCGATCGGCGCGCCGACCAGCTCCTCGATACGCTTGATGTAAGCGCGAGCAGCTTCTGGCAGGGCTTCCAGGGACTTGGCGCCCACGGTCGACTCGCTCCAGCCTGGCATCGTTTCGTACACCGGCTCCAGGCCGATGTAGCTGTCGGCGTCGGACGGGGCATCGTTGACGGCGCCGTTTGCGTCCTTGTAGCCAACGCAGATGTTGATGGTTTCCATGCCGTCCAGCACGTCCAGCTTGGTCAGGCAGATGCCCGAGATGCTGTTGACGTCGATGGCGCGACGCAGGATGACGGCATCGAACCAACCGCAACGGCGGGCACGGCCGGTGGTCGAACCGAACTCGTGGCCACGCTTGGCCAGGCCGGCGCCGGTCTCGTCGAACAGTTCGGTCGGGAACGGACCGGAACCCACGCGGGTGGTGTAGGCCTTGGTGATACCCAGGATGTAGTCCAGGTACATCGGGCCGACACCGGAGCCGGTGGAGATACCGCCAGCGGTGGTGTTGGAACTGGTGACGTACGGGTAGGTGCCGTGGTCGATGTCCAGCAGCGAGCCCTGGGCGCCTTCGAACATGATGTCCTTGCCGGCGCGACGCAGGTTGTGCAGCTCGGCAGTGACGTCGAGCATCATCGGCTTGAGCAGCTCGGCGTACTCCATGCACTCGTCCAGCGTCTGCTGGAAGTCGATGGCCGGCTCTTTGTAGTAATTGACCAGCTGGAAGTTGTGGTAGTCCAGCAGCTCACCGAGCTTGGCAGCGAAACGCTCACGGTGGAACAGGTCGCCCACGCGCAGGCCGCGACGCGCCACCTTGTCTTCGTAGGCTGGGCCGATACCACGGCCGGTGGTGCCGATCTTGGCTTCGCCACGGGCTTTTTCGCGGGCCTGGTCCAGGGCCACGTGGTACGACAGGATCAGCGGCGCAGCCGGGCTGATGCGCAGGCGCTCGCGCACTGGCACGCCCTTCTCTTCCAGCTTGGTGATTTCACGCATCAGGGCATCGGGGGCAACGACCACGCCGTTGCCGATCAGGCACTGCACGCCTTCGCGCAGGATGCCCGAGGGAATCAGGTGCAGAACGGTTTTTTCACCGTTGATCACCAGGGTGTGGCCCGCGTTGTGGCCACCCTGGTAGCGCACTACGGCGGCAGCATGTTCGGTCAGCAGATCGACGATCTTGCCTTTGCCCTCATCACCCCACTGGGTGCCCAGGACGACGACATTCTTACCCATTACATTGGTCCTCATTCACGCAAACTTGGTTGCCGGCCTACTGCCGACGCAGAAACTCAATGGGTCAGCGGCAGAACCTGCCAGCGCCCGTCTTGCTGAATCAATTGCCGATCACAATCCGCCTCGAGAGCAGCACTCAACGGCTGGCCAGGCAGAGCCTGGACCACACGCTGGCCCTCGTTGCGCAACTGGCAGACCTGCTGCCAGAGGGCCGCGTCGCCACTGTCGGGCATCCAGATGCCGCCAGCTGGTAACACGACCTCCGCTCGCCCCAGTGTGACCAGGGTCTTCAAATCCGTGGAGAATCCGGTGGCCGGGCGTGCCCGGCCGAAATCGGCGCCGATGTCGTCGTAACGACCGCCCTGGGCGATCGATTGACCTTCGCCGGGGACGAACACGGCGAACACCACGCCGGTGTGGTAGTTATAGCCACGCAGCTCGCCGAGGTCGAAGTACAACGGCAAGTCCGGGTAGCGCGACGCCAGGCGATCGGCGATCGCCAGCAGGTCGTCCAGCGCCGCCAGCACGCTGGCCGGGGCACGGCCCAGGCGCACGCGGGCTTCGGCCAGCACTTCGCGGCCACCGCACAGCTCGACCAGGGCGCGCAGCATATTGCCCAGGTCCTTCGGCAGGTCGGCGGTCAGTGCCTGCACTTCATCCACCGACTTGCGCTGCAGGGCGTCGAACAGCTGCTGCTCGACTGCGCCCGACAGGCCGGCGGCGCGCGCCAGGCCACGGTAGATGCCAACGTGGCCGAGGTCCATGTGCACGTCTGCAACGTCGGTCAGTTGCAGCGTGGCGAGCATCAGGCTGATGACTTCGACATCGCTGGTGGGGCTGGCGTCGCCGTACAGCTCGGCACCCAGCTGAATCGGGCTGCGCGAAGTGGACAGTGCACGCGGCTGGGCGTGCAGCACGCTGCCGGCGTAGCACAGGCGGCTCGGGCCTTCACGGCGCAGGGTGTGGGCGTCGATACGCGCCACCTGCGGGGTGAAGTCGGCGCGGAAGCCCATCAGGCGGCCCGACTGCGGGTCGACCACCTTGAAGGTGCGCTGGTCCAGGTCCTGGCCGGCGCCGGTGAGCAGCGACTCCAGGTACTCGATATGCGGGGTGACGACCAGTTCGTAACCCCAACTCTGGAACAGGTCCAACACCTGGCGGCGCGCGATCTCGATGCGCGCAGCCTCAGGTGGCAGTACTTCCTCGATGCCATCTGGCAGCAGCCAGCGGTCTACCGTTGCCATTACGCCATTTCCCCTCTGGTCCGGGCGGCTTGCCGAGAGGCCAGCCGTCAGTAAAGCCGGTATCGCGCACAGCAGCGGGCAGCACTGATCCCAGCGCAACCACCGTACCCGACACCCTCAAATTGCCTTGCGAGCTGACCAAACCGTCAACTGGCGCTTTGCCAATTGACCTTGCAGACGCAAAAAAGCCGGGAAATTTCCCGGCTGCCGCATCTTACACCCCTTTTCATTCAGAATGCACCCCGCCTGGTGTTTTAGCTGCCAGGCGGGGCGCCACCCCATGAAACGAGGCTCAATGCATTACGGCTTGCTCTTGTCCAGGAAGCGGAAGAACTCGTTCTTCGGATCCAGGACCAGCACGTCGCTCTTGCTGGAGAAGCTCTCGCGGTATGCCTGCAGGCTACGGTAGAACGCATAGAAATCGGCGTCCTGGGTGTAGGCCTTGGCATAGATGGAGGCCGACTGGGCGTCGCCATCACCACGGGTTTCTTCAGCTTCGCGGTAAGCTTCGGCCAGCAGTACACGGCGCTGACGGTCGGCATCCGCTCGGATACCTTCGGCCAGTTCGTTACCTTTGGCGCGATGCTCGCGGGCTTCACGCTCACGCTCGGTGCTCATGCGGTCGAACACGCTGCGGTTGACTTCCTTCGGCAGGTCGATGGCCTTGACGCGGACGTCAACGACTTCGATACCCAACTCCTTGGCAGCCATGCGGTTCAGCGAAGCGGTGATGTCAGCCATCAGCGCGTCACGTTCACCGGAAACCACTTCGTGCAGGGTGCGCTTACCGAACTGGTCACGCAGGCCGCTTTCCAGACGACGCGACAGACGCTCGTCGGCGATCTGCTTCATGCCGGAAGTGGCGGTGTAGAAACGCTCGGCATCCTTGACGCGCCACTTGGCGTAGGCGTCGACCATCACCGCTTTTTTCTCCAGGGTCAGGAACCGCTGGGTCGGAGCGTCGAGGGTCATCAGGCGAGCGTCGAACTTGCGGACCTGGTTCACGTACGGGATCTTCATGTGCAGGCCAGGCTGGACATCGGCCTGGACCACCTTACCGAAGCGCAGCATTACCGCACGCTCGGTCTGGGCCACGATGTAGAAGCTGTTCCAGCCGACGATGGCCAGAACCACGACGGCGATCAGGGCGATCAGCGATCTGTTGCTCATCAGCGGCTCTCCCTAGTACGCAGCTGCTGCTGTTGCTGTTGCAGGTCCTGCGCCGCACGTGCCGCCGCGTCGTTGGCCGACGGGGAAACACTGGTGGTAGGCGCGGACGTGTTGCGGCTGCCTTCGACCATCTTGTCCAGCGGCAGGTAGAGCAGGTTGCTCTGCCCGTCCTTGGTGGCCACCATGACTTTGCTGGTATTGCTGTAGACCTCTTGCATGGTCTCCAGGTACAGGCGCTGGCGGGTCACGTCAGGTGCCTTGCGGTACTCGGCGACCAGCTTGGTGAAGCGGTCGGCCTCACCCTTGGCGCGGGCGATGACTTCGTCGCGATAACCGTTGGCGTCCTCGATGATGCGCTGGGCCTGACCACGGGCTTCCGGCACCACGCCATTGGCGTAGGACTCGGCCTGGTTGCGGGCACGCTGCTCGTCTTCACGGGCGCGGATCACGTCGTCGAAGGCTTCCTGCACTTCACGCGGGGCTGCCGCGCTCTGTACGTTGACCTGGGTGACGGTGATGCCGGTGCGGTAGTTGTCGAGGAAGCGCTGCAGGCGTTCGCGGATATCCACAGCCATCTGCTCACGGCCTTCGGTCAGCACCTGGTCCATCGAGGTGGAACCCACCACGTGGCGCAGGGCGCTGTCGGTCGCATGCTGCAGGCTGACTTCCGGCTGGTCGACGTTGAGCACGAAGTCCTGCAGGTTGCTGATCTTGTACTGGACGGTCAGCGGCACCTCGACGATGTTCTCGTCTTCGGTGAGCATCTGGCCCTGCTTGGTGTAGGCACGCTCACGCGTGACGTTTTCCATGTACTTGCGATCGAAAGGCGGGAAGTAGATGTTCAGGCCGGGACCGACCGTCTCATAGTACTTGCCGAAGCGCAGCACCACGGCTTGCTCCTGCTCGTCGACCACGTACACGGCGCTGTACAGCCAGATGGCAGCCAGTACCGCCAGGCCGATGCCCAGCAGGCCATAGCCCCCGCCCTTGCCGACATTGCGGTCACCGCCGCCACGTTTCTTGCCGCTGCCGAACATGCCGTTCAGGCTGTCCTGCAGTTTGCGGAAGGCCTCGTCCAGATCCGGCGGGCCTTTTTTATCGCCACCACCGCCGCCGCCACCACGGCGACCGCCCCAGGGATCCTGATTGTTCGAGTTGCCACCCGGCTCGTTCCAAGCCATAGCGCTCTCCATCTGATAAAGCAAAGACGCGCCCACGGCGCGCCGTCCAATGCTACAGAATGCCTGCCACTGCTGCCCGACGACCTCGGCGGGCATTTATTGCAAAGTGTGTTGCTCGACAAACACTTGCGGCTCCATGCCTTCGCGGCTGACCAGGCGATTCAATTCGACCATGGGCAATCGCACACTCAGCAGGCTGCGCCCTTCTTCGTCATGCTCCTCACCCCGCACGGCACCCATTGCAAAGAATTGCGCGCGCAAGCGGGCAAAACGCTGCTCCAGGCACAGGGTACCGACAAACAGATCATCCCCCAGCAACTCGGCAATCGCCTGACCGACCAGCTCCAGGCCACGCCCGTCTCGTGCCGATACCCAGACCCGCTCCGGCTTGCCGTCGGCGTTGCGCTGGATCTGCGGCTCGACATCTTCGAGCAGGTCGAGTTTGTTATAGACCTCGAGGATCGGCAAGCCTTCTGCACCGATCTCGCCCAATACCGCCAACACCTGCTCGATCTGCTCCATGCGCTCCGGCTCATGGGCGTCGATCACATGCAGCAGCAGGTCGGAGTTGCTCGACTCTTCGAGCGTAGCCCGAAATGCCTCGACCAGCTTGTGCGGCAGGTGGCGAATGAAGCCTACGGTATCGGCCAGCACGATCGGCCCAAGGTCGTTGAGCTCGAGACGACGCAGGGTCGGGTCGAGGGTGGCGAACAATTGGTCGGCGGCGTAGACCTCGGATTCGGTCAGGGCGTTGAACAGCGTGGACTTGCCGGCGTTGGTGTAGCCCACCAAGGATACCGACGGGATATCCGCGCGCTTGCGCCCGCGACGCGCCTGCTCACGCTGGCTGCGCACCTTCTGCAGGCGAGACTTGATCTGGCGAATGCGTACCCGCAACAGGCGGCGGTCGGTTTCCAGCTGGGTTTCACCCGGGCCGCGCAGGCCGATACCACCTTTTTGTCGCTCAAGGTGAGTCCAGCCGCGCACCAGCCGCGTGCTCATGTGATCAAGCTGAGCCAGTTCGACCTGCAGCTTGCCTTCATGGGTACGCGCCCGTTGGGCAAAGATATCGAGAATCAGCCCGGTACGGTCGAGCACACGGCACTCGAACACACGTTCGAGGTTGCGCTCCTGACTGGGCGTGAGGGTGTGATTGAAAATCACCAGGTCTACCTGTTCGGCATGGACCAGGTCGTGCAGCTCTTCGACCTTGCCACTGCCAATCAGGTATTTGGCGGTAGGCTGATGCCTGCCCACCGTGACCAGCGAGACGATGTCGGCGCCGGCCGACAATGCCAGCTCCTGAAACTCCTGCGGGTCTTCGCGCGCCTCAGGGTTCTGACCTTCCAAGTGAACGAGCAGCGCCCGCTCACCACCACCGTGGCGCTCAAAGAACAATGCAGGCTCCTATCAGGCGTTGCCTGGCTCGCTGTCGCCGTGTTCGGAATCGGACGGGCTTGGCAGGCGAACCGGACGGGCAGGTACCACAGTCGAAATCGCGTGCTTGTAGACCATCTGGCTGACAGTGTTCTTCAGCAGTACGACGAACTGGTCGAACGATTCAATCGAGCCCTGCAGCTTGATCCCGTTGACCAGATAGATCGAAACCGGGACCTTTTCTTTTCTCAAGGTGTTCAAGTAAGGGTCTTGTAGCGAATGCCCTTTTGACATATGCCGCACTCCTGTAAGGATCAATAATAGAAAATCAAAGAAATCGATAAGTTAGGCCGCCCCTTCGAGAGAATAGACGGCAATCAGCAGGGACTCAGCTCAATATGGAGACGGTTCCCAGGTATTTCAAGGTGCGGGACAGATTGTCGCAGGCCAGGCTGTCGAGCCAGTGCACGTCGGACCAACCGCGCAACCAGGTGAACTGCCGCTTGGCCAGCTGGCGAGTGGCAATGATACCGCGTTCTCGCATCTCATTCTCAGTCAGCTTGCCGTCGAGGTAGTCCCAGACTTGCCGATACCCCACTGCCCGTATAGACGGCAGCCCGGCGTGCAAGTCACTTCTGGCTCGTAGCGATCGGACCTCGTCGACGAAGCCCTGTTCCAGCATCTGCGAAAATCGTAACGCAATTCGCTGATGCAAAATGTGACGATCTGTAGGAGCAATCGCCAAACTCGCGACAGTATAGGGCAAATGCCCGTCAGCGCCTGCGTCTGCGGCGCTACTTTCCGCGAATTGACGCTGGCGATGGGCCGTCATGCTCTCGCCACTCACCCGGTAGACCTCCAGCGCGCGGATCAACCGCTGCGGGTCGTTGGGGTGGATGCGTGCAGCAGACACCGGGTCCACTTCGGCCAGCTGCCGGTGCAGCTCGCCCAGGCCCAGCGCCTCGGCCTGGGCTTCGAGCTCTGCACGCACCGCAGCATCGGCGGGCGGCATGTCTGCCAGGCCGTCGAGCAAGGCCTTGTAATAGAGCATGGTGCCGCCGACCAGCAGCGGGATCTTGCCGCGCGCGGTGATCTCGGCCATCGCCTCCAGGGCGTCGCTGCGAAACTGCGCGGCGGAATAGCTTTCGGCCGGGTCGCGGATGTCGATCAGGCGGTGCGGATGGGCCGCCAGGATTTCCTTGGAGGGCTTGGCGCTGCCGATGTCCATGCCACGGTAGACCAGCGCAGAATCGACGCTGATCAATTCGCATGGCATGACCTTGGTCAGTTCGATGGCCAGGTCGGTCTTGCCGGCCGCCGTCGGGCCCATGAGGAATATTGCTGGGGGGTTGCCGCTCATGTCATCGACCGCGCAGGAAAAGTTTGTCCAGGTCGTCCAGGCCCATCTGGGTCCAGGTCGGTCGGCCATGGTTGCACTGACCGCTGCGCTCGGTGTTTTCCATATCGCGCAGCAGGGCGTTCATCTCGGGGATGGCCAGACGCCGATTGGCGCGCACGGCGCCGTGACAGGCCATGGTACCGAGCAACTCGTTGAGGTGCGCCTGAATGCGATCGCTGGTGCCGTACTCCATCAGGTCGGCGAGCACATCCTGCACCAGGCGGTTGGCCTCGGCCTGCTTGAGCAGCGCCGGAATCTGGCGGATCGCCAAGGTCTCGGGGCCCAGGCGCTGCAGCTCGAAGCCCAGGCGCTGGAACCACTGGGCGTGCTCCTCGGCACAATCCGCCTCACGCTGGCTCAGCGCCAGCGTTTCGGGCACCAGCAGCGGCTGGCCGCTTAGGCCTTCGCTGGCCATCGCCACCTTGAGCCGCTCGTACATGATGCGCTCGTGGGCGGCGTGCATGTCCACCAACACCAGGCCGATCGCGTTCTCGGCGAGTATGTAGATGCCCTTGAGCTGGGCCATGGCATAGCCCAGCGGCGGAATGTCGCCCTGGCTTTGCGGCAGCGTCGATGGTGCGGCGGCGCCATCGTTCAGCGGCTTGTAGAACTCGCGATAGGCCGCTTGGGCCTCTGCCGCCGGCAGCGGCTGCGGCCGTGGGGTGTATTGGTATTGATAGCCAGCGCCGCTGCCGCCGTTGGAAATCGAGTGCTGGGGCGACTGAGGCTGCTCCAGCACGGGTGAGGCCAGGCGCATTTCACCTTGTGGGCCGAATTCACCGACTTGTTGCCCGGTCGGGCGAACGAGCTCGGCAGCTGCTGCGGGGGCTGCCAACTGATCTTCCGGGCGCACGTCAGCCAGGGCACGGTGCAGGGTGCCATAGAGAAAATCGTGGACCGAGCGCCCCTCACGGAAGCGCACCTCGTGCTTGGTCGGGTGGACGTTGACGTCGACGCCATTGGGCTCAAGCTCCAGGAACAGCACGAAGGTCGGGTGACGGCCGTTGAACAGCACGTCGCGGTAGGCCTGACGCACCGCGTGGGCGACCAGTTTGTCGCGCACCGCACGACCATTGACGAAGAAGTACTGCAGGTCAGCCTGGCTGCGCGAAAAGGTCGGCAGGCCGACCCAGCCCCACAGGCGCAGGCCGTTGCGCTCGACATCGATTGGCAGCGCCTGCTCCATGAAGCCGGCGCCGCAAATGGCGCCGACCCGGCGGGCACGGGCGGTTTCGTCGTGCGCTTCGTGCAGGCTGAGGATGCTTTTGCCGTTATGGCGCAGGTGGAAGCCGACATCGAAGCGGGCCAGGGCGAGCCGGCGGATGACTTCCTGCAGGTGATCGAATTCGGTCTTTTCGGCTTTGAGAAACTTGCGCCGGGCCGGGGTATTGAAGAACAGGTCGCGCACTTCTACCGAAGTACCCACAGGATGCGCCGCCGGCTGTACCCGCGGGGTCATGTCGCGGCCTTCGGTTTCGACCTGCCAAGCCTCGCCGGCACTGGCGGTGCGCGAGGTCAGGGTCAGGCGCGCCACCGAGCTGATCGAGGCCAATGCCTCGCCCCTGAAACCAAGGCTCAGTACGCCTTCGAGGTCTTCCAGCTCACGGATCTTGCTGGTGGCGTGACGGGCAAGCGCCAAGGGCAGGTCATCGGCGGAAATGCCGCTGCCATCGTCACGCACCCGCAGCAGCTTGACGCCGCCCTGCTCGACCTCGACATCGATGCGCCGGGCACCGGAGTCGAGGCTGTTCTCCAGCAGTTCCTTGGCCACCGATGCCGGCCGCTCGACCACCTCACCGGCGGCAATCTGGTTGGCCAGCCGCGGGCTCAGCAGCTGGATGCGCGAACCACCACTCATTGTGCGGCCAGTGTGGTAGCGGGGACGTTGAGGTGCTGGCCGACTTTCAACTCATCGGTCTTCAGGCTGTTGGTGCTGCGCAGGCTGGCCACGCTGACCTGGTAGCGCACAGCGAGCATCGCCAACGTTTCACCCGGGCGGACGGTGTGCTCACGCGGCCCCTGGGCGATCTTGCCACTGTCGCGCAGCCAGGCGATGTAGGTACCGGGCGGCGGGTTCTGCTGGAAGTACTGGCGCACGCCGGTATGAATGGAACGGGCCAGCGCCTGCTGATGGCTGCGCGTGGCCAGCTTGGCGGCTTCGTTGTTGTTGGAGATGAACCCGGTTTCAACGAGGATCGACGGGATGTCTGGCGACTTCAGCACCATGAAGCCTGCCTGTTCCACACGCTGCTTGTGCAGCGAAGTGACGCGGCCCATGTTGCCCAATACCTTTTGCCCAACGTTGAGGCTGGAGCTGAGCGTGGCGGTCATCGACAGGTCCAGCAGCACGCCGGCGAGCATGCGGTCCTTGTCGTCGAGACTGACGTTGCCGGCACCACCGATCAGGTCGGAACGGTTTTCCGTGTCGGCCAGCCAGCGCGCGGTCTCGGACGTGGCGCCACGGTCGGACAAGGCGAACACCGAGGCGCCAAAGGCGGCCCGCGACGGCGCGGCATCGGCGTGGATCGAGATGAACAGGTCGGCGCCCTTCTTGCGGGCGATCTCGGTGCGCTTGCGCAGCGGAATGAAGTAGTCACCGGTGCGGGTCAGCTCGGCGCGGTAGCCCTTCTCGCCGTTGATCTGGCGCTGCAGTTCCTTGGCGATCTGCAGCACGATGTCTTTCTCGTGCTGGCCGCGCGAACCGGAGGCGCCCGGGTCTTCGCCGCCATGACCGGCGTCGATGGCGACCACGATGTCGCGCTTGCCGCTGGGCACAGGGGGCAGTTTGATCGCGGGCTGAGCCGGGGACACCGGTACGGCGGGCGTGGTCACCGGGGTTTGCACCGGCGTGGGTGGTGCTACCGGCGCCGTGGCGGCGATGGCATCGGCTTCCTGGTCGTACAGGTCGACGACCAGGCGGTTGCCGTACTGGGCGTTGGGCGCAAGGGTGAAGCTTTTGGGTGTGACCGACTTTTTCAGGTCGACCACCACGCGCAGGTCGGTCGGCGTGCGCTGGGCGGAGCGCACGCTGCTGATCGGCGTATTGGAGGTGGAAACGTTCAGCGGCGCGCCCAGGGTTGCGCCATTGATATCGATGACCAGGCGATCGGGTGCGCTGAGGGTGAAGACGCTGTGCTGCACCGGGCCAGAAAGGTCGAAGACCAGCCGCGTGTTGTCCGGCGCGCGCCACAGGCGCATGCTCTTGACTTGAGTGACGGCCAGAGCGTCAACGGTCACCGTTGTCAGCAGCAGCCCAACGAATGCGACCAGTGCGCGTATGCGCATACCTACCCCACTTACTGTTTTTAGTGTTCGCCCAGTGCCTTGCACCAAGCCTCGCCGCGAGCCCCCTGCGGCGAAAGGTGAAGCGAGCGTCCGCCCGCTTGGGGGCTTATGGTAATGGTCAGGTCAGGCTTTGGCAAAACGCCCGCACCCTTTTCTGGCCATTCGAACAAGCACAGCGGGTCGCCCTCGAAATAGTCGCGAATGCCCAGGTACTCGAGCTCCTCCGGGTCGACCAGGCGATACAGGTCGAAATGGTAGGCGCGCACATCACCGATTTCGTAGGGTTCGACCACGGTGAAGGTCGGACTTTTAACTGCACCCGTATGACCAAGGCCACGAATCAGCCCTCGGGAAAGCGTAGTCTTGCCTGCGCCCAGGTCGCCCTCCAGAAAGATCACGCCGCGACCGCCGGTCACTTTGGCCAGTGCTGCGCCGAATTGAACCGTGGCCTCTTCATCGGCCAGAAACAGGGTTATGCCAGACACGCAGAATGCTCCTCCAACAACTCACGAATGACCGGCACCAGATCACTGGCCGCCAAGCCTCTACCTTTTACACCCAGACGCTCGCCGGCACAGGCGTGCAACCACACGCCCAGGCCAGCTGCACTCCAGGCATCCAGCCCCTGGGCCAGCAACGCCGCCAGCACGCCAGTCAGCACATCGCCCAAGCCCGCGCCGGCCATTGCCGGATGACCACGTTCACACAGCATCAACTGCCCGGCCGGGTCGGCCACCAGTGTACCGGCGCCCTTCAACACACAAATGCTGTTGTAACGGCGCGCCAGCTTGCGCGCGGCGCCCGGGCGATCAGCCTGCACCGCCTCGGTGGAAATCCCCAACAGCCGCGCTGCCTCCCCCGGATGCGGAGTGAGGATGCTGCCACTGGGCAATGCCAGCGGAGTGCGCGCCAGCAGGTTGAGCGCATCGGCGTCCCACACCTGCGGCCGCTCGGCATTGGCCACCGCCGATAACAGGCTGCGTCCCCAGGCGGCTTGGCCTAGACCAGGCCCGACCACCAATACCGAAGCGCGCTCCAGCACGCCCATCAGCTGGTTGGCCGAACTCACCCCCAGGCACATGGTTTCGGGCAGGCGGGTGAGCCCTGCTGCCACGTGTTCGGGGCGAGTCGCCACACTGACCAGCCCAGCACCGCAGCGCAAGGCGGCTTCAGCGCTAAGCAGCACGGCACCGCCGGTGCCGAGGTCGCCGCCCACCACCAGCACGTGGCCGAAGTCGCCTTTGTGGGCATGCGCATGCCGGGCGGGCAGGCGCGCGACGGACACGCTGCTGAGCAGTTGCGGGGTGTTACTGGGGTGTTTGGTCTGCGGCATGGGGTCAAAGGCTCCAATGTCTGGCAGAATTATACGCACCTGAGCCCGTATTGCCTTACCCATCCATGTCCGCTTGCACACTTGACCTCGCCGCCCTGGCCCAATCGATCAAGATCTGGGGCCAAGAACTCGGTTTTGCCCACGTCGGCATCGCCGGTGTGGACCTTGGCGAGCATGAAAAACACCTGCAACGCTGGCTCGACGCCGGCTACCAGGGTGAGATGGAGTACCTGGCCGCCCACGATGGCAAACGCGCCCACCCCGACCAGTTGATTCCCGGCACCGTGCGCGTGGTGTCGCTGCGCATGGACTACCTGCCGGGCGACACACAGATGGCACAACGCCTGGCCCAGCCGGAAAAAGCCTATGTTTCGCGTTACGCCCTGGGCCGGGACTACCACAAGCTGGTGCGCAAGCGCGTGCAGCACCTGGCCGATCGCATCCAGGAAGACATCGGCCCGTTCGGTTACCGCGCGTTCGTCGATAGCGCCCCGGTACTGGAAAAGGCGATCGCCGAACAGGCCGGGCTAGGCTGGATCGGCAAGAACACCCTGCTGCTCAACCGCAAGGCCGGCAGCTACTTCTTCCTCGCCGAGCTGTTCGTCGACCTGCCGCTGCCGGTGGACGACGCGCATGCCAGCGAGCACTGCGGGCGCTGCCAGGCGTGCCTGGACATCTGCCCGACCCAGGCTTTCGTCGGGCCTTACGTGCTGGATGCCAGACGCTGCATCTCGTACCTGACCATCGAGTTGAAGGGCGCGATTCCCGTGGAGTTGCGCTCGATGATGGGCAACCGGGTATTCGGCTGCGATGACTGCCAGATCGTCTGCCCGTGGAACCGTTTCGCACGCCCCACGCAGGAGAGCGACTTCCAGCCTCGCCACGGGCTGGAGAATGCCGAGTTGGCCGAGATGTTCCTGTGGGACGAGAAGACCTTCCTGCGCAAGACCGAGGGCGGGCCTTTGCGGCGGGCGGGGTATGAGCGGTGGTTGCGTAACCTGGCCGTGGGTTTGGGCAATGCGCCTTCGACGATTCCGGTGTTGGAGGCCTTGAAGGCCCGCAAGGACGATCCCTCGGAGCTGGTGCGCGAGCACGTGGCGTGGGCGCTGGCCAGGCACGGCATCAACTAGCAACACAATTCAACTGTGGGAGCGGGCTTGCCCCGCGAACACCGGCAAAGCCGGTGCCATGCTCAGCGTCGTCCTTCGCGGGGCAAGCCCGCTCCCACAAAGTCCGTATCGCATCCTACTGCTGGTCGTTGTAGTGAAACTTCGGCATCTCCCAGTGAAAGCGAATCGCCAACAGCCGCACCAGGAACCCACCAAACAAGGTCAGCAGCATCGCCTGCTCCGCCGGCACCTTGAAATACACGCACCCCAGATAGAACCACGCCGCAGCGAACGACACGCTGGCATACAGCTCGCGCCGGAACACCAGCGGGATGTCGTTACAAAAGATATCCCGCAGAATCCCGCCAAACACCCCGGTAATCACCCCGCTGATCGACGCCACCAGCATGCCCTGCCCCATCTCCAGCGCAGTCATGCAGCCAATCAGGGTGAAGGCCACCAACCCCAGGGCATCCAGCACCAGGAACAGCGAGCGCAGGCGGCGCATCATCGGCGCAATGAAGATCGTGAACAGCGCGGCGCAGCTGGTCAGCACCAGGTATTCCGGGTGCTTCACCCAGGTCAACGGGTAGTGCCCGAGCAGCACGTCGCGCACCGAGCCGCCACCCAGCGCAGTGACGCAGGCGATCAGCACCACGCCAAACCAGTCCATGCCGCGCCGGCCGGCAGACAGGGCGCCGGTCATGGCCTCGGCGGTGATGGCGATAAGGTAGAGCATCAACAACATGGCGCGGGTCCGTGCGAGAAAGGCGCGCAGTCTAACCAGTTGCCCAAGGCACCAAAAGAGGGCGCGATGAGAATATCTGCGCCCTTTCGGCTCACACCTTGAGGAAGTGCTCGCGGTAGTGGCGCAGTTCGGCGATCGACTCGCGGATATCGTCCAGCGCCAGGTGGGTGCTGCCCTTCTTGAAGTCGTCGGCCACCTTCGGCGCCCAGCGCTTGGCCAGAATCTTCAGGGTCGAAACATCCAGGTAGCGGTAGTGGAAGTAGCTTTCCAGGGCAGGCATGTAGCGGTACAGGAAACGCCGGTCCTGGCCGATGCTGTTGCCGCAGATCGGCGACTCGCCTTTCGGCACCCACTGCTCCAGAAACGCGAGGGTCTGCGCCTCGGCCTCGGCCATGCTGATCTTGCTTTCACGCACGCGCTGGGTCAGCCCGGAACCGCCGTGGGTGCGGGTATTCCACTCGTCCATGCGCGCCAGCACCTCGTCACTGTGGTGGATGGCGATCACCGGGCCTTCGGCCAGGATGTTCAGATCGCTGTCGGTGACAATGGTGGCCATCTCGATGATGACATCGGTGTCCGGATCCAGGCCGGTCATTTCCAGATCGATCCAGATCAGGTTCTGTGGGTTTTGCATGAAGGGGCTCCTCGTAATGGCCGTCATATTAGCCTAGCGACGACGGCCTGCGCATGCGCGGCGCAAAGGTAAGCAGAATGGTCGATGACCCGGCGTGCTAAACTGCCTGCCGTTTTCAACTTGCCCCACCTTGGAAGGTCCATGGCCAAACGCCAGCTCAATCGTCGCCAAAACTGGCGTATCGAAAAAATCCAGAACGAACGCGCTGCTCGCGCCGCCAAACGCGAACAGCACGTGCTGCATGAGCTGGAGGGCGGTGACCTGGGGCCAGAGCAGTTGGGCCTGGTGATCGCGCACTTTGGCGTGCAGGTCGAAGTCGAGGCCCAGGACGGCGATGTCGCCGGCCAGGTGTTCCGTTGCCACCTGCGGGCCAACCTGCCGGCGTTGGTTACCGGCGACCGCGTGGTCTGGCGCGCCGGTAACCAGGGCATTGGCGTGATCGTCGCGCAGATGCCGCGCAGCACCGAGCTCTGCCGGCCGAACAACCATGGCCAGCTCAAGCCGGTGGCGGCCAACGTCGACCTGATCGTGATCGTCTTCGCGCCGGCGCCCGAGCCGCACCCGAACCTGATCGACCGTTATCTGGTCGCCGCCGAGCATGCCGGCATCCGCCCGTTACTGCTGCTTAACAAAGCCGACCTGATCAACGACGAGAACGGCCCGGGCCTGCATGCGTTGCTTGAGGTCTATCGCGACCTTGGCTATCCGTTGCTGGAAGTCTCGGCTCACCAGGGTGACGGGATGCAGCGGCTGCAGCAGATGCTCGACGGCCACATCAGCGTGTTCGTCGGCCAGTCGGGCGTGGGCAAGTCGTCTTTGGTCAACAGCCTGCTGCCAGCCGCCGATACCCGCGTTGGCGACTTGTCGGAATGGTCGGGCCAGGGCACGCACACCACCACCACCGCGCGCCTGTACCACTTCCCCAACGGCGGTGACCTGATCGACTCCCCGGGTATTCGCGAATTCGGCCTGGGCCACGTCAGCCGCGATGACGTCGAGGGCGGGTTCATCGAGTTTCGGGACTTGTTCGGCACCTGCCGCTTCCGCGACTGCAAGCATGATCGCGAGCCAGGTTGCGCGCTGCTCAAGGCATTGGAAGACGGCCGTATCAAGCCGCAGCGCATGAACAGCTACCGCTCGATCATCGCCAGCCTGCCGGAAGACAGCTACTGATCACCCCGTGGGAGCGGCTTTAGCCGCGAAGCAAGCGCCGCGGTGGATGGCACCGGCTACGCCGGTGTTCGCGACTGAAGCCGCTCCCACTGCGGCGCCCCTGGGTTACTGGTCTTTGGCCTCGTCCATCTTCAAGGTGCCTTCCTCGAAGATGTTCAGTTTCTGACGCAGTTCACGTGGCTGCATCGGCGCTTGCTCCGCACCGGGCGCTGCAGAAGCCCCCGGGGCAGTACCGGCAGGCGGCGCGGGCTGGGCAGCTGGCGCCTCGGGCGCACCTTGCTCACCCTCGATATTGCGCTGGGCCTTCTTGGTCAGGACGATGATGTCGATGCGACGGTTGACCGGGTTGAACGGGTCCTTGCGATCGAACAGCGACGACGACGCATACCCCACCACGCGCGCCACCTGGTCATCCGGGTAGCTACCGGCGACCAGCGCACGGCGCGCGGCGTTGGCGCGGTTGGCCGACAGTTCCCAGTTGCCGTAATCACCGCTGCCCGAATACGGCTTGGCATCGGTGTGGCCGCTGATGCTGATCTTGTTCGGCACCGCCTTGATGGTGTCGGCCATGGCCAGCAGGATGTCCTCGAAATACGGCTGCAGGCGGGCGCTGCCGATGTCGAACATCGGCCGGTTCTCGGCATCCATGATCTGGATGCGCAGGCCGTCCTGGGTGATCTCGAAGAGGATCTGGTCCTTGAACTTCTGCAGCTGCGGATTTTCCTCGACCTTGTTCTGCAGCTCCTGCAGCAGCAATTCGAGGCGCTCGCGCTCGACCTGCTCGGCCATGGTCTCGACCTGATCCTTGTCCAGCTGAATGCTGGTATCAGGAGTCGGCTCGGACTTCTCTTCGGGGTTGATGGTCTTTTCCGGTGCCAACTGCGGCGAGCCGCCCAGGTCGATCACGTAGGGCGTACCGCTTTCGGAGAAGCCGATCGGGTCTTTGAAGTAGCCGGCGATGGCGATCTTCTGCTCGGGCGTGGCGGTGGACATCAACCACAGCACCAGGAAGAACGCCATCATCGCCGTGGCGAAGTCGGCGAAGGCGATCTTCCAGGCGCCGCCGTGGTGGCCTCCACCGAAGCGCTTGACGCGCTTGATGATTATCGGCTGATTGTTTTCCATGGCTTAGCGACCGCGAACGGCTTGTTCCAGCTCGGCAAAGCTCGGGCGGTGCTTGGGATACAGCACCTTGCGCCCGAACTCGACGGCCAGCGAAGGCGGCATGCCGGAAGCCGAGGCCACCAGCGAGGCCTTGATCGACTCGTACAGGTTGATCTCTTCCTTAGCGTCGTGTTCCAGGCACTTGGCCAGCGGGCCGAAGAAGCCGTAGGCCGCGAGAATACCGAAGAAGGTACCGACCAGGGCCGCGCCCACGTGCATGCCGATGGCCGCCTGGTCGCCCTCGCCCAGCGATGCCATGGTCACCACGATACCCAGTACCGCCGCGACGATACCGAAGCCGGGCATGCCGTCGGCGATGCCGGTGACCGCGTGTGACGGGTGCTCGAGCTCTTCCTTCATGCTCAGCAGCTCCATGTCGAACAGGCCTTCGAGCTCGTGGGGTGCCATGTTGCCGGTGGACATGATGCGCAGGTAGTCGCAGATGAACGCGGTCATGCGCTCATCGCCCAGCACGGCGGGGTACTTGGCGAAGATCGGGCTGGCCGCGGCGTCTTCGATATCGCTCTCGATCGCCATCATGCCTTCGCGACGGCTCTTGTTGAGGATTTCGTACACCAGGCCCAGTACTTCCAGGTAAAAGGTGTGGGTAAACCGGGAGCCGAACATCTTCATCGACTTCTTGACCACATGCATGGTCATGTAGCCGGGGTTGGCCTGCATGAAGGCGCCAAAGGCTGCACCGCCGATGATCAGCACTTCGAACGGCTGGATCAGTGCCGCGATCTTGCCGTGGGAGAGTACGTATCCGCCGAGCACGCTCGCGAATACGACGATGATGCCGATAATTTTAGCCATAGGTTCAAAGCACTTGCTGTCGTGGTCGGGATGAGGGACGGGAGCTTTAAAACTCTTCTTCTACTTATCGGCAGAACTGCGCCAGACTATAGCCACTCAAAGCGAAAAGCCAGTTCGGACTGATGTCAAAATGCCAATGGAATCCAAGGTACCCACTCAGAATCCGCGTACGCTAGAGGCCTGGGTAAAGCTGCTCGACGGTATCCGTGTACCGGTGCCGAAGCACAGCTACGACCGGGTCATGAGCGCCATCAATGATAACCGCCGCTCGCTGCGCGATATCGCCGAACTGATGCAGGACAGCCCGGCCCTGGTGCTGTCGGTGATGCGCGAGGCCAATCACCCGGCCAATGCCAGCCAGGCCGTACCTGCCGAAAGCCTGGAAATCGCCCTCAATCGCCTGGGCCTGGCGCGCACCCGCGAACTGCTCAACCGCCTGCCAGCACTGCCGGATGACGATATCCCGCCGGTGCTGCGCCAGTTCCTGCTGATCAGCCAGCACGCGTCCCAACAGGCCAGCGGCCTGTTCGCCAGCCGCCTGGCGCGGCTGTGGCAGGAAATCCACTGGGGCAGCCTGCTGTTCCTGTCGCCGCTGTGGCCCATGGCACTGGCCTACCCCAAGCTGCTCGACGCCTGGGAGCTGCGGGTCATTCACAAGGGTGAGGAGGCTGCAGAAGTCGAGCAGGAGCTGTTTGGCGTGCGCATCATGGCGCTGTGCCAAGCCATGGCCGAGCACTGGCGTCTGTCGCAATGGGTCACCCAAGGCTACCGTCTGTTGCTGGAGGAGCGGGAACAGCTTGGGCAGATACTGAGCATCGCCCGCGACGAAGACCTGTTGAGCCAGCAGCACCGTCTGGACGAGGCGCCGGCCTTGAGCCGCTGGTTCAACCAGCCGGCCAACACCCTGCTGCTGGCCAACAACCTGGCCCTGGCGGCGCAGGTGGGCTGGGACAACCCGCACCTGCTGCGCTGGCAACTGCTGACCGCGCTGTACCTGCAGACGTCCCTGGAAGACGTCCAGCAACAGGTCCACCAGCAGGCAGCCGCCAGTGCCCGCCGCCATGCCAGGCATGCGCTGTTCCACCCAGCCGAAGCCTTGATCTGGCCCTGGGATCAGCGCCGCCCGCATCCCGACATGCTGGCTCCGCCGCCGCCATCCAGCGACGCGCTCGGCCAGTGGCGCAAGCTGTGCCAGGAATTGCTGGCCCAGCCCAGCCCATTCACCAATGCCGTGCACCTGGCCACCCAGGCGCGTGAAGCCCTGCTGGCCTGTGGCATGCAGCGCATCATGCTGCTGACGCTGGACAAGGCCAGCGACTACCTGCGCGTGCAACAGACCGCCGGGTTGCCCAAGGAAGCTGCAGCCATCGCCTTGCCTGTGCCGCAGAGCAAACTGCTGCAAAAATTGCTGGTCAAGGCCGCTCAGCTGCGCCTGACGCCGGAGAACCATGCCCAATTCTCGGCCCTGCTGCCGGCCCCGTTGCACGCTTTCTTCCGTGGCGAACACCTGTTGCTGCGCTCGCTGGCGGTCAACGACCAGGTATTGATGCTGGCGGTGGCCGATCAGGGCGGCAAGCCGCTGGCCGATGTCAGCGTGCAGGCGTTCGGTAAAACCGCGCAATGTATCGAGCGCGCCCTCGCCGTGTTTGCCAACCGCAATGCCTGACCCTTGCGCTACAATCGCCCCTCTTTCCACACTGGAGACCGTGGATGACTGATTTTGCCGGACTACCGCTGGTGATCGAACCCGCGGACCTGCTGCCGCGCCTGGATTCGCCCCAGCTGATTCTGGTCGACCTGAGCAGCGCCAACCGCTATGTCAGCGGGCACATCCCCGGCGCCCGCTTCGTCGAAGGCAAGCGCACCCAGCTGGGCCTGCCACCGGCGCCAGGCCTGTTGCCAGCATTGGCCGACCTGGAAAAGCTGTTCAGCGAACTCGGTCACCGCGACGACGCCGTCTATGTGGTCTACGACGATGAAGGCGGCGGCTGGGCTGGTCGCTTCATCTGGATGCTCGACGTGATCGGTCACAAGGCCAGCCATTACCTCAACGGCGGTATTCAGGCCTGGCCGGCCGACAAGTTGTCGACCGACGTGCCAGCCCCCGCCAGCACACCGGTGCGCCTGCAGCTGCACGGCGAACCGACTGCCACCCGCGAGTACCTGCAAAGCCGCCTGGGCGCCGACGACCTGGTGGTCTGGGATGCCCGCGGCCCCCAGGAGTTCAGCGGTGAGAAAGTCCTGGCCGCCAAAGGCGGGCACATCCCCGGCGCGATCAACTTCGAGTGGACCGCCGGCATGGACCTCAACGACCACCTGCGCATCCGCCAGGACATCGCCGAGGTCCTCAAGCAACTGGGCATCACCCCCGACAAGGAAGTGATCACCCACTGCCAGTCACACCGCCGCTCCGGTTTCACTTACCTGGTGGCCAAAGCCCTCGGCTACCCACGGGTCAAGGCTTACGCCGGCTCGTGGAGCGAGTGGGGCAACCACCCGGACACGCCTGTAGAAGTCTAAGGAACCTGCATGAAATCCCGTCTGTTCATCATCAGCCAGTACCTGCTGCCGCACCATCTGCTGTCGCGGCTCGCCGGCTGCGTCGCCGAGTGCCGCGCACGCTGGTTCAAGAACGCTTTCACCGCCTGGTTCGCCAAGCGCTACCAGGTGAACATGAGCGAGGCGCTGGTCGAAGACCTGACCGCCTACGAGCACTTCAACGCCTTCTTCACCCGCGCCCTCAAGCCGGGCGCACGCCCGCTGGATGAAGCGCCTGGGGCCATCCTTTGCCCGGCCGATGGCGCCGTCAGCCAGCTTGGCCCGATCGAGCACGGTCGTATTTTCCAGGCCAAGGGCCACAGCTTCAGCGCCGTGGAGCTGCTCGGCGGCGACCCGGCCCTGGCTGCGCCTTTCATGGGCGGTGAGTTCGCCACCATCTACCTGTCGCCGAAAGACTACCACCGCGTGCACATGCCGCTCGCCGGCACGCTGCGCGAGATGGTCTACGTACCGGGCCGGCTGTTCTCGGTAAACCAGACAACGGCGGAAAACGTCCCCGAGCTATTTGCCCGCAACGAGCGCGTGGTGTGCTTGTTCGACACCGAGCGCGGGCCGATGGCCGTCGTATTGGTCGGCGCGATGATCGTTGCCTCGATCGAGACCGTGTGGGCTGGCCTGGTCACGCCGCCGAAGCGTGAGCTGAAGACCTTCCGCTATGACGAAGGCAGCCGTGCGCCGATTCACCTGGAAAAGGGTGCGGAACTGGGCCGCTTCAAGCTGGGCTCTACAGCCATTGTGCTGTTCGGGCCGGAGCAGGTGAAGTGGGCAGAAAATCTAGGTGCCGGTTCGGCAACCCGTATGGGTGAGTTGCTGGCATTGCCTGCACAGGCTTGATGGTTCTCTAGCAATGAATGGGGCCGCATTGCGGCCCCATTCATTTCACCCGCGGGCGTCGCGGTCGCGCAAGCCCAGCAGATACAACACACCATCCAGGCCCAACGTCGAAATCGCCTGCTTGGCCGACTGGCGCACCAGTGGCTTGGCGCGGAAAGCCACACCCAGGCCGGCCAGCGACAGCATCGGCAGGTCGTTGGCGCCGTCACCTACGGCGATGGTCTGCTCCAGTTGCAGGCCCTCCTCGCTCGCCAGTTGCTGCAGCAGCTCGGCTTTACGCTGGGCATCGACGATCGGCTCGACAGCCACGCCGGTAACCTTGCCGTCGACCACTTCCAACTCGTTGGCGAACACATAGTCGATGCCCAGGCGCGCCTGCACCTGCTTGGCAAAGTAGGTGAAGCCGCCGGAGAGAATGGCTGTCTTGTAACCCATGCGCTTGAGCTCGGCGAACAGGTTTTCGGCGCCTTCGGTCAGGCGCAGTGAAGCACCGATTTCATCAAGCACGCCGACATCCAGGCCCTTGAGCAGCGCCATCCGCTCCTTGAAGCTGGCGCGGAAGTCCAGCTCGCCGCGCATCGCCCGTTCGGTGATGGCCGCCACCTGCTCACCGACACCCGCCGCCTTGGCCAGCTCATCGATGACCTCTGCCTCGATCAGTGTCGAGTCCATGTCGAACACCGCCAGGCGGCGGTTGCGACGGAACAGGTCGTCCTTCTGGAAGGCGATGTCGACGTTCAACGCTTCGGACAACGCGAAGAAGTCGGCACGCAGCGCCTGGGCATCGCTCGGCTCGCCGCGTACGGAAATTTCCAGTGCAGCTTTACCTTTTTCGCTCTGCGCATCCAGGGCAACGCGTGCGGACAACCGCTCGATACGCTCGATGGTCAGACCATACTGGCTGATCACCGCACTGACGCGCTGCAGTTGCTCAGGGGTGATCTTGCGGCTGAGTACGCTGGCGATGTAGCGCGACTCACCCTGAGCATCGGCCCAGTGCTGGTAATCCGCCTCGGAAATCGGCGTGTAGCGGGCCTGCAGGTTCAGTTCGTGGGCTTTGGACTGCACGCTTTGCAGCAGGCTGGTGGCCACTTCGTTGTCGGGGATATCGACCAGGATGCCGAACGACAGCGTGCCGTGCATGACCGCCAGGCCGATGTCGAGAATGTTCACCGCACCCTGGAGCAGGACACCGGTGATGGCGGCGGTGAGACCGGGGCGGTCCTCACCGGTGATGTTGATCAGGACGATTTCGCGCACAACCTGGCTCCGACTTCGATGAAAAATGCGCATTCTACCGATTTTCCATGACCATCGGGCGCCAACGATACTTTGCCGACAAAACTCTGATCGCTATACTGCGCAACACTTTCATGCCATTAAGAGCCGCGCTCTGTGAACCGGCCCACGCCCGTCAAACCAGACAACTTCTTCCTCATGATCTTCCGTGCCCTGCGCCAACGTCGCGTTCCCCTGGCACTGCGCATCGCCTGCACCAATATATTCCTGGTGGCGCTGGCGTTGGTGATCTATGCCTGCGTGATGGGCCTGCAGTTCAAGCAGGCGATGCACGAGCAGGCAGATGCCCTTGGCCAGAGCCTGATTACCCAGACCGCCACCTCGGCGACCGAGCTGCTGGTGTCCAACGACATCCTCAGCCTCAACGTGCTGCTGGGCAACCTGGTGAAGAACCCGCTGGTGGCCCATGCGGCGATCTACAGCGTGGACAACCGCATCCTCGCCGAGGCCGGCCAGCGCCCGCGCAACAGCCTGCTGGGCGAAACCGAAGGCCTGTACCAGACCAAGATCACGTTCCAGGATGTGACCGCGGGGCAACTGCGCATCAGCCTGGACATGAGCCAGTTCCAGCAGCCGATGCTGATCAGCCTGCAGAGCATGGGCATCCTTGCCGCGATTCTGCTGGCCCTGGCGCTGAGCCTGAGCCTGCGCCAAGGCCGCCATATCACCCTGCCGCTGCTGCAACTGCGGGTCTGGCTGCGCGATCCGCACCCCTATACACCGGCTACCGACCGCCAGGACGAGATCGGTGATATCGCCCGCCAGCTGCACGCTCGCCTGGCTCCTCCACCGCCTCCCGAGCCTGAGCCCGAGGAAGCGGAGGACGAGTTCGACGACCTGCACGAAGTTGCACTACCCGTCAAAGCCGCACCCCGCGTCAAGGCTGCCGCGCTGGCCGACGACGAAGAAGATGACGCCGCCTTCGCCGGCCTGCTGGATAATGAAGAGCCAGCGCCCAGAGCCGCCGTGGTCGAATCCGACGAGCCGCAGCACAGCGCAGTGCTGGCCGTGCAGCTGGGTTCGCAGGAACAACTGCGCCGCCTGCCACGTACCCGCCTCACCGAACTGCTGGAACGCTACCGCGATTGCCTGGAGCAAGCCGCATCGCTGTACGAGGGCGAGACCCACACCCTCAACGACGGCAGCACTCTGGTGCTGTTCCACAGCCGCGACTGTGGCGAAGACTACCTGACCAACGCCATCTGCTGCGGCGAGTTGCTGCGCGCCCTGGGCCACGCCCTGCAGATCGAAGTGGCCGACAGCGGCATCACCCTGCAACTGCAATTGGGCCTGGTCCTGAGCGACGACCTGCAAGGGTTGGAACAAGTCGACTTGTTGATGACCGAAAAAGCCCAGGACGCCCTGGCCCTGTCCCAGCACAGCCGCAACTTGCTGCTGGTGGAGCGGCAGATCAACGATGACTCGCTGATCCGCCAACGTGCGCGGATTCGCCCGATTGCAAGCCCCGAAGGGGCCTGCTGCGTCGAGCGGTTGATGGAGCCTTACCCCTCAATGCTGGAGCGACAGCTGGCGCGCATGCACGAGCGCCGGGCCTGATAGCGCGCTGCCTCTTCGCGGGACAAGCCCGCTCCCACAGGTAAATGATCGACTCCTGCCTGTGGGAGCCGGGCTTGTCCCGCGAAGATGCCAGAACAGCAGACACAAAAAAGCCCGCGAGAATGCGGGCTTTTTTGTGTCTGGCGCATTCATCAGAACCGATAGACTTCCATATCGGTACGAATCGGCGAAGCCATCGGGATCTTCGATTTCTCTGGCGCTTTCTTGACCTGAACCGGAGCAGCAGGCTTTTTCGGCGCCTCTTCGGCGATCGCCGGCTGATTGGCCAGCGGTTTGACCGCCGTGCTCAATTGCTCTGCCAACTTCTGCAGCAACTGACCTTGCGCCTGCACCTGCGACGACTCAGTGCCTTCGTGTTGCTGCTCAAGGTGAACGATGCGGTTGTCACGCACATTGCCGCGGCGGTCCAGCAGGCGCCATTGGGCGTCGAGGATGGCCGGCTGGTTCTTGCCCGAGTCCAGGCGGGTGATCGACAGCAACACCTGCACATCCGGCGAAAAGCCGGTGCTCGCCGGAGCCAGGACCACGCGCTGACTATCCAGGCGCCAGGCCAGCTGGCGCACCAGCAGTTGATCGATATCTGCCGACAGGCTGCCAGCCCAACGACCATCCGTCGCCGAACTCAAGCTGCCATCGGCCTGACGCTGCAAAAAGGTTTCGCGCTGCAGGTAATCGGCGACCGACACCGGGCCGAGCACCACGGCCATGCCCGCACTCTGCGAAGGCTGGCCAGGATCACCGCTGTCGAGCTGATACAGGGCAACCGGCTGATGCATGCTGCACCCGCTCAGCCCCAGCAAGCCCGTCATCAACAGCGCAAATGGAAGGCGCAGAAATTTCATTCATCCCATCCAGGCGGTCGCCACCAGGCTAACCGCAGTGATACTGATATAGATTCAATCTGGCACACGGCCACGCCGGCACCGAAGGGGCACTATCATCCGCGAAATATCGGCCCGACTCCAGTATTTCTGCCTGAAACGGCGCTGAAATTGCCGTTTCAGACATTTCGCAGGGTTACGTAGGACTTTCCACCTGCAATCCATCGACACGCTGGAACCCGCGCGGCAGCTTGCTGCCACGCCTACCGCGTTCGCCCTTGTAGTGCTCAAGGTCGTCGGGTTTCAGTGACAGGGTACGCTTGCCAGCTTGCAATACAAGCGTCGAACCCTCGGCGATCACTGCCAGATCTGTGACATATTCCTCACGGCTCGCGACCCGATCACCGGGCACACCAATGATCTTGTTGCCCTTGCCTTTGCCCAGTTGAGGCAGGTCAGCGACTTTGAACACCAGCAGACGGCCTTCAGTGGTGACGGCCGCCAGCCAGTCCTGCTCGCGGTTGGCCACCGGACGCGGGCTGATCACCTTGGCGCCGTTGGGCAGGCTGAGCAGACCCTTGCCCGCCTTGTTCTTGGCTTGCAGGTCTTCACCTTTGACCACGAAGCCGTAACCGGCATCGGAAGCCACCACGTAAAGGGCATCATCTTCCGGCAACAGTACGCACTCGAAGGTCGCGCCCGGCGGCGGGGTCAGCCGGCCGGTCAGTGGCTCACCCTGGCCACGCGCCGATGGCAGTGTATGCGCGGCCACCGAATAACTGCGCCCGGTGGAGTCGATCAGTACGGCAAACTGGTTGGAACGCCCAGTAGCGGCGGCCTTGAAGCCGTCACCCGCCTTGTAGGAAAGGCCAGTGGCATCGATGTCATGGCCCTTGGCGCAGCGCACCCAGCCCTTTTCCGACAATACGACGGTGACCGGCTCGGTCGGCATCAGCTCGTTTTCCGACAAGGCCTTGGCTTCGGCGCGTTCGACGATTGGCGAACGGCGGTCGTCGCCGTAGGTTTCGGCGTCCTTGATCAGCTCACTGCGGACCAGCTTGCGCAGCTTGGCATCGCTGCCGAGCAGGGCCAGCAGCTTGGCCTGCTCCTTGAGCAACTCGTCTTGCTCGCCACGGATTTTCATCTCTTCCAGGCGCGCCAATTGGCGCAGACGAGTCTCAAGAATGTAATCGGCCTGAATTTCGGTCAGGTCGAACCTGGCTATCAGGGCCTGCTTGGGGTGCTCTTCGGTGCGGATGATGTGGATCACTTCATCCAGGTTGAGGAAGGCGGTGAGCAAGCCTTCCAACAGGTGCAGGCGCTTTTCGACCTTCTCCAGACGGTGCTGGAGGCGGCGACGAACGGTACCAATCCGGTACTCAAGCCATTCCAGCAGCAAGGCGCGCAGGTTTTTCAGCTGCGGCCGGCCATCCAGGCCGATGATATTGACGTTGACCCGGTAGCTGCTTTCCAACTCGGTGGTCGCGAACAGATGCTGCATCAGCTCGCCGGCATCCACGCGGTTGGAGCGCGGAATGATGACGATACGGCACGGGTTCTCGTGGTCCGACTCGTCGCGCAGGTCGGCAACCATCGGCAGCTTCTTGGCCTGCATCTGCGCGGCGATCTGCTCCAGCACCTTGGCCCCGGAGACCTGGTGCGGCAGCGCGGTGACGACGATGTCACCGTCTTCGACGCGGTATACGGCGCGCATGCGGATCGAACCGCGACCGCTTTCGTAAATCTTCAGAATCTCGGCGCGCGGCGTAATGATCTCGGCTTCAGTCGGGTAGTCCGGGCCCTGGATGTGCTCGCACAGCTGCTCCAGGGTGGCCTTGGGCTCGTCGAGCAAGCGCACGCAGGCGCTGGCCACTTCACGCAGGTTATGCGGTGGTACGTCGGTGGCCATGCCGACGGCGATGCCGGTGGTGCCGTTGAGCAGAATGTTTGGCAAGCGCGCCGGCAATACGGCCGGTTCCTGCAAGGTGCCATCGAAGTTCGGCACCCAGTCCACAGTGCCCTGGCCCAGCTCACCGAGCAGTACTTCGGAATAGCGGGAGAGACGCGCCTCGGTGTAGCGCATGGCGGCGAACGACTTCGGATCGTCCGGCGCACCCCAGTTGCCCTGCCCATCCACCAACGTATAGCGGTAACTGAACGGCTGGGCCATCAGCACCATGGCTTCGTAGCAGGCCGAGTCGCCGTGGGGGTGGAACTTACCGAGCACGTCGCCGACGGTACGCGCCGACTTCTTGTGCTTGGAATCGGCATCCAGCCCCAACTCGCTCATGGCGTAGACAATGCGTCGCTGCACGGGCTTGAGGCCATCGCCGATGTGCGGCAGGGCCCGGTCCATGATCACGTACATGGAATAGTTGAGGTAGGCCTGTTCGGTGAAGTCAGCCAGCGAGCGGCGTTCGACGCCGTCGAGGCTGAGTTCCAATGGGTCGCTCATGCGGGCCTCGTTATTTCAGGTTCTGGCGCAGCAGCATGGTGCCGCCGCGCTGGGTGAATTCAAGTTGTTTCAGGGCGCTCATGCCAAGCAGCACGGTCTGCCCGTCCAGCCCCGGCACCACCAGCGCACGCACGCCCTGCAGGCGGATGTCACCCAGTTGCAGGCTGTCCAGGCGGGTGCGGTAGCCTTCGGTACGGCCGTTGGCAGTGCTGAGGATGACCGGGCTGCCACGCTGCAAGCCCAGGTCGCGGGCCAGTGCTTCGGGGATCGCCACGTCGGTGGCGCCGGTGTCGAGCATGAAGTGCACCACTTTGCCATTGATCGCGCCGTCTGCCACGAAATGGCCCTGGCCATTGCCGAGCAAGCGCACTTCGATGAAGCCTTCGCCGTGTTCGGACTGTACCTGGCTGTTGGGATTGCGCTCGCGCGCCTCCCACTCACCGAAAAAGCGCGTGGCGAGGAACAGCGCCGCCGCCCAGGCGAGGACCATCAGCACACGGCCCGCACGCTTGCCCGGCGGCTGGCTCATGGATTGCCACTCCAGCCGCCTTCGGGTACGGCAAAGCGCCAGACGATCGGCCGGCTTTCGCCATCCGCGCGATCACCGTTGTTGTTATCAAGGCCGATCCAGGCGCCCTTGGCATCGACCACCAAGGCTTCAGCCAGGCCGAACGGCTGATCGTAGCGGCGCTCGGGCACCAGTGCGTCAGCAGCGAACGACCAGCAGCGCTCGACCTTGCCGCTGTCGACGTCCCGGCGGCAGACGCGGTAGGCATTGCGTTCGAGGGTGAACAGCTTGCCGTCGAACCAGGCCAGGTCGGCAAAGTCGCGCGAAAGCGCGCGGGCATTGGGCATTTGCGCCGGTTGCATCTCGACCCCGGCCTCGCTCAACAGCACGCAACTGCGCCCGCAGGTCCACACCGACTGCTGGCGCTCGATCTTCACCAGGCCGCGGCGCTCACGCTCTGCTGCCAACCACATCCGGTCACCCATCGGGCTGATCGCCAGGCCTTCGAACAGCGCATTGAATTGCAACAACATGCCGCTGGCGCGAGCCTGGCGAATCATCGCCGGGTCGATCCTCAGCCAGTCAGGCTCACCGACGACTGGCAGTTGCAGCACCGCTGCATGGGCTTCACTGACCAGGTAAAGGTTACCGTCCTGGTCGCAGGTGATGCCTTCGTAATCCAGTTCGCCGCCGCGAATGTGCGAAACCGCCCAGTTACGCGACTTCAACCCCCACGGCAAGCCGCTGTCAGGTACCGGAGGCGGGGTGAACGTCAGCGGCTGGGCGCGCCAGACGCCGTTCTGCTGGTCGAGGCGGTAGATACGGTCATCGTCACGGTCGGAAACACCCCAGAGCGCACCCCGGCAAAAGGCCAGGCCGGAGAGGTTGCCGCCGCGCATGCCGTCGATCGGATGCTCGGACGTCAACTTCAGCTCCGGCCAGTTGCCTGCCAGGCTCGGCAAAGCAACCAGCGCGAGTAACGCTGCGACAAGCAGACGAATCAAACCAGAACCTCGGCCAGGTTACCTTTGGTCTCCAGCCAGTTCTTGCGATCGCTGGCGCGCTTCTTGGCCAACAACATGTCCATGATTTCGGTGGTGCCCGCCAGGTCGTCCAGGGTCAGCTGGACCAGGCGCCGGGTGTTCGGGTCCATGGTGGTTTCACGCAGTTGCGGCGGGTTCATCTCGCCCAGGCCCTTGAATCGGGTGACCTGTGGCTTGCCGCGCTTCTTCTCGGCCACCAGCCGGTCGAGGATGCCGTCACGCTCGGCTTCGTCGAGGGCGTAGTAGATTTCCTTGCCCAGGTCGATGCGGTACAGCGGCGGCATGGCGACATAGACGTGGCCAGCCTCGACCAGTGGGCGGAAGTGCTGGACGAACAGAGCACACAGCAAGGTAGCGATGTGCAGGCCGTCGGAGTCGGCGTCGGCGAGGATGCAGATTTTGCCGTAGCGCAGTTGCGACAGGTCGGCGGCACCTGGGTCGACGCCGATGGCCACGGCAATGTTGTGCACTTCCTGGCTGGCCAGGACTTCGCCACCGTCCACTTCCCAGGTGTTGAGGATTTTCCCGCGCAGCGGCAGGATGGCCTGGAATTCCTTGTCCCGCGCCTGCTTGGCCGAGCCACCGGCGGAGTCACCCTCGACCAGGAACAGCTCGGCGCGCATCGGGTCCTGCCCGGCGCAGTCGGCCAGTTTGCCTGGCAATGCCGGGCCCTGGGTGACGCGCTTGCGTTCGACCTTCTTGCTCGCCTTGAGGCGCCTGCCGGCGTTGCTGATGGCCAGCTCCGCCAGCTGCATGCCCACCTCGGGGTGGGCATTGAGCCACAGGCTGAAGGCGTCTTTGACCACACCTGAAACAAACGCTGCTGCCTCGCGGGACGACAGGCGTTCTTTGGTCTGGCCGGAGAACTGTGGTTCCTGCATCTTCATCGAGAGGACGAAGGTGATGCGCTCCCAGACGTCCTCCGGCGCCAGCTTGACCCCGCGCGGCAACAAGTTGCGGAACTCGCAGAACTCGCGCATGGCATCGAGCAGGCCCTGGCGCAGGCCGTTGACGTGGGTACCGCCCTGGGCGGTGGGGATCAGGTTGACGTAACTTTCCTGAACGCTGTCTCCGCCCTCGGGCAGCCACAGCAGAGCCCAATCCACGGCTTCCTTGTTGCCAGCCAGGCTGCCGCAGAACGGCTCGTCCGGCAGGCGCAGGTAGTCGCTGACCGAGTCGACCAGGTAGGAACGCAGGCCGTCCTCGTAGTGCCACTCGACCTTCTCGCCGCTGGCCTTGTCCTCGAAGCTGACCAGCAGGCCCGGGCACAGCACGGCCTTGGCCTTGAGCACGTGCTTGAGGCGGCTGATGGAGAACTTCGGCGAATCGAAATACTTGGGGTCCGGGCTGAAGTACACGCTGGTGCCGGTGTTGCGCTTGCCCACCGTGCCGACCACCTCCAGCTCGCTGGCCTTGAAGCCATCGGCGAAGGTCATCTGGTATTCGTTGCCGTCGCGCTTGACGCGCACGCGCACCTGGGTCGACAGGGCGTTGACCACCGAAATGCCGACGCCGTGCAGGCCGCCGGAGAACTGGTAGTTCTTGTTGGAGAACTTGCCCCCGGCGTGCAGCTTGGTGAGGATCAGCTCGACCCCCGAGACGCCCTCTTCAGGGTGAATATCCACCGGCATGCCACGGCCATCGTCGCTGACCTCCAGCGAGTGGTCGGCATGCAGGATGACCTGCACCGAACGGGCGTGGCCCGCCAGCGCTTCGTCGACACTGTTGTCGATGACTTCCTGGGCCAGGTGGTTCGGCCGGCTGGTATCGGTGTACATGCCCGGGCGTTTACGGACCGGGTCAAGGCCCGAGAGGACTTCGATGGCGTCTGCGTTATAGGCGCTAGCGCTGGGATTGGCCATGGGTTCTCGTCGTCAGTCAGGTGAATGCAAAAAGATCAAAATACAGAAAAATCGAGTGCCGCATACTGCTGCCGGGCAACCCCGGCAAAGGCCAGCAGGGCCGGAATCTGCGCGGCGAAGCCCTGGTAGCTGTGGTCGCCACCGGCCTGGATACGCAGGGTGCAGGCGCGGTAGTACTGCGCGGCGTGGCGATAGTCCAGTGTTTCATCGGCCGTCTGCAACCACACTTGATAGCGGTTGGCATCAAGGGGGGCAGGCACTTCCAGTTCGGCCAGGGCCTGCACGTGGTCGTGGGTCAGCTCCCAGGTTTCGTCGGTGTAATGATTGCGCTGGGTGCCAAGATAGCCGTCGAACAGCTTGTGCGGAGTAACTGCCGGGTTGATCAGCAGCGCCTTGAGGCCATGGCGCTCGGCCAGGTGAGTGGCATAGTAGCCGCCGAGCGAACTGCCGACCAGCAGCGGCGCGCCCAGTTCGGCGATAGCTGCTTCGAGCTGCGCGATGGCCTCGCGCGGATGATGGTGCAAGGCGGGCACGCGCAACTGGCTCGACAGGCCCAGCTGCTGCATCACGGCCTCCAGCTGGCGCGCCTTGGTGGAGAGCGGTGAGCTGTTCAAGCCATGGATATAGAGGATGGAACCCGACATGCTGCCCCCGGAAATCTTCGGCTTCGCGCCCGAGGGTGCGGGCGCAGGGATGCGCAGTGTAGCGTGTTCGTCGGGTTTTGGCGTGACAGCGGGATTTTCGCAACAATTTATCTGTAGGAGCGGATTCATCCGCGATCACCGGCAAAGCCGGTACCATCCACCGCGTCGTCTGCTTCGCGGCTGAAGCCGCTCCCACAGTGTTCTCTGCACAACGCGTTAGTAACCAGGGCTATTGAAGTCGAGCTTCACATCAAAGTCCGTCGCCCGCTCTACGCCCGTTGCCAGCCGACCGTCGGCATATAGACGCAACCACCGATACCCGGGCTGCTCCTCGCTCACCTTGAAATCGTCGCTACCGGGGGCGAACTGGATGCATGTAGAGGGCGTAGCCAGCAGCCGCACACCACCGCGCTGCTCATCCCATTCCTGGTGGATATGCCCCCAGAGCAACGCTTTCACCTGTGGATAACCGTCCAAGCGATGCAGCAATTCGTCAGCATTGCGCAAACCGATCGGGGCGATCCAGGCACAACCGACATCCACCGGTTGATGGTGGCAGCACACCAGGCAGTGGCGCTCACCGGCTGTCGCCAGCGCCTCATCCAGCAAGGCCAACTGTTCTGCTTCAAGCAAACCATGGGTCGCGCCAATCACCGCCGAGTTCAGCATCACCACGCGCCATGCACCCACATCGGTTACCGCCTGCACCAGCTCCGGCGCCACCTCGGCCATGACCTTGGCCTCATCATGGTTGCCCGGCAGCCAACGGGTTGGCACGCCGAATTCGCCGGTCAGCTCACGAAACGCCTGGTACGACGCGACACTGCCATCCTGTGACAGATCGCCCGTGCACAACAGCAAATCGATTCGCGGCTGCTCGCGCCGCACCTGGTCGATCACATGCCGCAGGCTGTCGCGGGTGCGCAGGCCCAGCAGCGAGCCTGCGGGGTCGGCGAACAAATGGGCGTCGGTCAGTTGCACCACGTGAACGGGTGCATCGGATGGGTCTGGGCGCGGCACCGGCCGTCTCCTCGTGCGGATTCAGCGGGAATTATGGCGGCGTAAGGGCTGCAAGCAAACACCCGAACCCGACCGCCTTCACAATTCAGCGCACGCTTGCCAGTTCGTGGCCGCAGGCCAGGCAATGGCTCAGCCATTCGCCGAGGAACAGATTGAGCTGAGCCTTTTCATCCGGCTGGTGCATGGCCTGGTTCGGATAGGGGTAGATACTGCGCAGGCGCCGGGTATGTTCGGCGCTGACCACTTCGGCCATGCGCGCATCGTGATACACCTGCACCTCCAGGTGCGGCACCGGCAGCCACGGCAGGCTGTGCTCCTGGCGTACCCGCAGGGTGGTGGTGTACGGGCAGGCGAGCAGCACGTCGAGCACCAGCACGCCGAGCATCTGGTCGCCCTGGGTCATGCCGATGCGCCGCGAGCTCTGGGTGGTGCGCATGTCGGGCAGCAGGCGCATGAGCCGGGCGTAATTGGCCTCGCAGGCTGCTTGCAGCCCGGCCAGATCGACCCGATAACGCTCACGCAGCAGGTTCACTTCCACATACCTCGTACTTCGTCGCGGTTGAGCGCCAGCCATTGCAAACCGATGATAGTTGCCGCATTGCAGATGCGCCCGTCGCGCACGGCCTGCAAGGCGTCCTCGAACGACCAGACGCGCACGCGGATGTCCTCGCCCTCTTCTTCCAGGCCGTGCAGGCCACCGGCGCCTTCACTGCTGCAATGGCCGAGGAACAGGTGCACGTACTCATCGCTGCCGCCTGGCGAAGGGAAGTAGCGCGTCATCGGCCACAAGGCTTTGAAGGTCAGGCCGGCTTCCTCTTCGGCTTCGCGGTGGGCGACTTCTTCGGGCTGTTCGTTCTTGTCGATCAGGCCGGCGACCATCTCGATCAGCCAGGGATTGTCCGTTTTGCCCAACGCCCCAACGCGAAACTGCTCGATCAGCACCACTTCATCACGCTGCGGATCGTAAGGCAGCACGCACACGGCATCGTGACGCACGAACAGTTCGCGGCTGATCTCACGGCCCATGCCCCCGGCAAACAGCTCATGGCGCAGGCGCAGCTTGTCGAGCTTGTAAAAGCCCTGGAAGCAATTGGCCCGCTCGATGATGTCGAAGCCCTTGGGCACTGAATTCAACGCGTCTGACATGGAAATCCTCATTACCTCGAATACTGCTTCGCGCCATCCTACTCTGCACGCTTGCCCGTTTCACCCCTTTCCGGTAACCGTTCGCGCACTCGGGACAGCGGGTCTACTGTCTGTTAGCTTAGTGGCGAACTGAAGGCCGCGCAGGCGGTCAAAGGGCGACTTTATCTGTACTGCAAGGATCATCATGACACTTGTCAAACTGACTTCCGTGGCTGTGCTGGCCTTGGCCCTCGGTGCCTGCCAGAGCTTGTTCGCGCCCAATTACCGGGCCCCGCTGGAGGTCAAGCGCGACGCCTGGGAGCATGTGAAGCCCGGCTGCAGCGCCAGCGACTGCCCGCTGGTGAACATCGACACCATCCACTTCCCGGATCTGCCCAAGCTCGACGCCATCGTCGAAAAACGCCTGTTGCAGCTGACCGAAGACAACCAGCATGGCACCGCGCCCAGCACTTTGCAGGCGTATGAACAGCAATACCTGGCCAGCGCCGACAAACGCAACAGCAGCTACCTGCAAGCCAAGGTACGCGAGCAGCATGACGGGCTGGTGATCATCGAGCTGTCCAGCTACCTCGATAGCGGTGGTGCCCACGGCATGCCTGGCCGCGGCTTCATCAACTATTCGCGCAAGCTGGACAAGGTGCTGACCCTGCAGGACATGCTGCTGCCGGGCCAGGAAGAGACCTTCTGGAAGACGGTCGAGGAATCGCACCGCGCCTGGTTGATCAGCGTGGGCATGGACAAGGACGCCGAGTTCGTCAAGACCTGGCCGTTCAAGAAGTCGCCGCACATCGCCCTGACGTACGGCGCAGTGGTGGTCAAGTACGAGGTCTACTCCATCGCGCCCTATTCCATGGGCCACGTGGAGTTGAAGCTCCCCTACCCGCGTCTGAACGGTGTGCTCAAGCCCGAACTGTTTCCCGGCCGCGGCTGAAGCTCAGTAGCAGATGCAGCCCACCTGCCAGCAGCAGTGCTGGCAGGGTCGCGCCCAGCTCCGGCGCTTGCGCTGCAATCAGGTGATAGGCCACCACACCCACCGCCCAGGCCAGCAGTGCCTGCCAGTGCAAACCGTCGACCTGGGCGGGCACGCGGCGACGGCGGATCACGTAGTGGTCCATCAACACCACGCCGAACAGCGGCGCGAATACCGAGCCGATCAGCAGCAGGAAGTTCTCGTACTGGGCCAGCGGCGCCAGCAGGGCGATCAGCGTGCACAGCACGCCGATGACCAAGGCCAGGTGCTCGACTTTCACTCGCACCAGCATTCCGGTCGATACCGCCGCCGAGTGGATATCGGCGAAGGCTTTTTCTGATTCGTCCAACAGGATCAGCAGCAACGGAATACCCATCCCGGCGCCAGCCAGGGCCAGCAGCAACGCGTTGGCCTCACCGTTCGGGGCAAAGGCCAGGGTGTACGCCACACCCAGGCTCATCAGCCAGGTATTGCCGATGAAATACCCCAATACCGTGCCGCCGAACACATGCCGGCCATTGCGGGCAAACCGCGAGTAGTCGGCGATCAACGGCAACCAGGACAACGGCATGGCGATGACGATGTCGAAACCGACGGCCAGCGACATCGAGCCGTCGCCCGCGCGGCGCCACAACTCGCCCAGGTCGGCCTTGGCGAACAGGTTCCAGGTCAGCCACAGGCACGCGCCCAACAGCACCCAGATGCCCCATTTGCGCAGCACCTTGCGCACGAACGCCAGCGGCCCACTCACCGCCAGCAAGGTGGCCAGGCCACCGAAGCACAGGGTCCAGAGCATCGGGCTGTTCCACAGGCTGCCTTCGCCAAATGCGCGTGCGCCCAGCAGGCTGGCCGCGTCACGCATGACGATGATCTCGAAGGCGCCCCAGCCGACCAGTTGCAGCAGGTTGAGCAGCGCCGGCAAGCGCACGCCGTGGCTACCCAGGCTAAGGCGCAGAGTGCCCATGGCGGACAGGCCGGTGTCGCTGCCGATCACGCCGGCAGCCCCCAGCAACAGCACGCCCACGCCAGTGCCGAGGGCGATGGCCAATACCGCGCCGGCCAGGCCCAGGCCTGGGGCGAGCATGGCGCCGACCTGCAGGACCATCAGGCCGATGCCGAGGGAGAACCACAGCGAGAACAGGTCGCGGCCGCCGAACGGGCGCTGGGTGGTGGGGACCGGGTGGTCGGGGGAGAAATGGCTGGGGGTTGTCATTGTGCTTATCGCCGGAAGAATTGAAGTGATATCGCCATCCCCTGTGGGAGCGGGCTTGCCCCGCGAAGGCGTCGGGCCTGCCCAATGCATTGGCCCAGCTGACGCTTTCGCGGGGCAAGCCCGCTCCCACAAGGACTGTGAAATGCTGCTTTAGACTTTGTGATAAAGCTGGCTGCCTTCCTGGCGGAAACGCTCGGCCTGCTCACGCATACCTTGCTCGACCGAAACGTCCACGGTCTCGATCCTGGCGGCGTACTCACGCACTTCCTGGGTGATTTTCATCGAGCAGAACTTCGGCCCGCACATCGAGCAGAAGTGCGCGACCTTGGCCGATTCCTTCGGCAGGGTCTCGTCGTGGAAGGCACGCGCGGTGTCCGGGTCCAGGCCCAGGTTGAACTGGTCTTCCCAACGGAACTCGAAACGCGCCTTGGACAAGGCATTGTCACGGATCTGCGCGCCGGGGTGGCCCTTGGCAAGGTCGGCGGCATGCGCGGCGATCTTGTAAGTGATGATGCCGGTCTTGACGTCATCCTTGTTCGGCAGGCCCAAGTGTTCTTTCGGCGTGACGTAGCAAAGCATGGCGCAACCGAACCAGCCGATCATGGCCGCGCCGATGCCCGAGGTGATGTGGTCGTAACCGGGGGCGATGTCGGTAGTCAGCGGGCCGAGGGTGTAGAACGGCGCCTCGTCGCAGCACTCCAGCTGCTTGTCCATGTTCTCTTTGATCAACTGCATCGGCACATGGCCCGGGCCTTCGATCATGCACTGAACGTCGTGCTTCCAGGCGATCTTGGTCAGTTCGCCGAGGGTTTCCAGCTCACCGAACTGCGCTGCGTCGTTGGCGTCGGCGATCGAACCGGGGCGCAGGCCGTCACCCAGCGAGAAGCTGACGTCGTAGGCCTTCATGATTTCGCAGATTTCGTCGAAATGCGTGTACAGGAAGTTTTCCTGGTGATGCGCCAGGCACCACTTGGCCATGATCGAACCACCCCGGCTGACAATGCCGGTGACCCGCTTGGCGGTCAGCGGCACATAGCGCAGCAGCACACCGGCATGGATGGTGAAGTAGTCCACGCCCTGCTCGGCCTGCTCGATCAGGGTGTCGCGGAACAGCTCCCAGGTCAGGTCCTCGGCCACGCCGTTGACCTTCTCCAGAGCCTGGTAGATCGGCACGGTGCCGATCGGTACTGGCGAGTTGCGGATGATCCACTCGCGGGTTTCGTGAATGTGCTTGCCGGTGGACAGGTCCATGACTGTGTCCGAGCCCCAGCGAATGCCCCAGGTCAGCTTGGCCACTTCTTCCTCGATCGAGGAGCCCAGGGCGCTGTTGCCGATGTTGCCGTTGATCTTCACCAGGAAGTTGCGGCCGATGATCATCGGCTCCAGTTCCGTGTGGTTGATGTTGGCCGGGATGATCGCGCGGCCACGGGCGATTTCTTCGCGCACGAACTCGGCGGTGATCTCTTTCGGGATATTGGCGCCGAAGCTGTGGCCGGCGTGCTGCTGGTTGAGCAAACCTGCAGCGCGGGCTTCCTGCAGCTTCATGTTCTCGCGGATGGCGACATATTCCATCTCGGCGGTGATGATGCCCTGGCGGGCATAGTGCATCTGCGAGACGTTGGCGCCGGCCTTGGCGCGGCGCTGGTTGCGCACATGGTTGAAGCGCAGCTTGGCAAGCTCGGCATCGTTCAGACGTTGCTGGCCGAAGTTCGAGCTCAGGCCGCCCAGGCGCTCGGTGTCGCCACGCGCGTCGATCCAGGCGGAACGGACATCGGCCAGGCCTTTGCGTACGTCGATGATGACATTCGGGTCGGTGTACGGGCCGGACGTGTCATACACCAGCACCGGGGCGTTGCTTTCGCCGCCGAAGTCGGTGGGGGTGTCGTGCAGGCTGATTTCGCGCATCGGCACGCGGATGTCCGGGCGCGAGCCTTCGACGTAGACCTTGCGCGAACGCGGGAACGGTTGCACGGACTGCTGATCGACTTGCGCCGACTCACTGAGGTTGATCGTTTTTTCTTGTTTGGTCATCACAGGCTCTCCAGACGGCTTCCAAGCGGGCGGAATGTCGGGGTGAACCTGAAAGAGGCAGACGCACTCGTAGACGAGTGCAGTGCGAGGACGAGGTGCCATGAGCCGCAAGCGGCTGAGACATTCCCGGACCTGGCACAAGAGGCTCCCCGGGAAGGCGAGCAATCTTGTTCCCTACGCAGGCGCTAACCTGATCAGGTTCAACGGGATCCGCACCTATGCGATCTCAGCCTTTGCTTCAAGGCACCCCGACAAGAACATGCGCAGTCTAGACTGGAGTGGTCAGTAAAGCCAAGCGGGTAAATAGTGGCGATGATGAAAGGCGCACGCGGCGATTGTTGCCGGCTGCGCTCGGCCTTACACTGGCCCATCTTTCGAAACTCAACAGTTCAGAAATTACAATTTCGTACAAGGATTGCCTCTATGCTGCGCAAACTCTCACTGGCGATAGCCGTGTCTTGTGCGTCCAACGGAGTGGTCTGGGCAGCGGATGTGCCCACGACAGTGAAGACCGACCTGGTCAGCGTTTACCAGGAAGCGGTCGACAACAACGCCGATCTTGCTGCCGCACGTGCTGATTATGGCGCCCGCCGCGAAGTGGTGCCCCAGGCCCGCGCAGGCCTGTTGCCGAACCTGTCGGCCGGTGCCGAGATGCAGAACACCCGCACCAAACTCGATGAACCGTCGATCACTTCCAACCGCAGTGGCAACTCATGGAGCGCCACCCTGGCCCAACCGGTGTTCCGCGCCGACCGCTGGTTCCAGCTGCAGGCGGCCGAGGCGGTCAACGAGCAGGCGGCGCTGGAACTGTCGGCCACCGAGCAGAACCTGATCCTGCAGACCGCGCAAAACTACTTCGCGGTGCTCCGCGCCCAGGACAACCTGGCCGCGACCAAGGCCGAGGAAGCTGCCTTCAAGCGCCAGCTCGACCAGTCCAACGAACGTTTTGACGTGGGCCTGTCGGACAAGACCGACGTGCTCCAGTCCCAGGCCAGCTACGACACCGCCAGGGCCAACCGGATCATCGCCGAGCGCCAGGTACAGGATGCTTTCGAGGCTCTGGTGACCCTGACCAACCGCGAATACGCCTCGATTCAGGGCGTAGTCCATACCCTGCCGATCCAGGTGCCCACGCCCAACGATGCCAAGGCCTGGGTCGAGACCGCCGGTCGGCAGAACCTCAACCTGCTGGCGACCAACTACGCCGTCAGTGCCGCCGAAGAAACCCTGCGCCAGCGCAAGGCCGGGCACGCGCCGACCTTGGATGCGGTGGCCAAGTACCAGAAAGGCGACAACGACAACCTGGGCTTCAGCAACCCCTCGCAGCTGGGCGTGCGCTACAGCGGTGACGTGGAACAGACCAGCATCGGCCTGCAGCTGAATATCCCGATCTACAGTGGCGGCCTGACCAGTTCGCAGGTGCGCGAGGCCTATCAACGCCTGAGCCAGAGCGAGCAGCAACGCGAAAGCCTGCGCCGCCAGGTGGTGGAGAACACACGCAACCTGCACCGCGCGGTGAATACCGATGTGGAGCAGGTACAGGCGCGCAAGCAGTCGATCATTTCCAACCAGAGCGCGCTGGAAGCCACCGAAATCGGCTACCAGGTCGGCACCCGCAACATCGTCGACGTGCTCGACGCCCAGCGCCAGCTGTACACCTCGGTGCGCGACTACAACAACAGCCGCTACGACTACATCCTCGACAACCTGAGCCTGAAACAGGCGGCCGGGACCTTGAGCCCGCAGGACCTGGTGGACCTCAAGCGGTATCTGAAAGCGGACTACAACCCGGACAAGGACTTCCTGCCACCGGACCTGGCGGCGGCGGCGGCGAAGAACTTCGAGCGCAGGCCCTGAGATAGGCGGTGAATCGTTCGCGGGACAAGCCCGCTCCCAGGTACACTGCATACCTCAACCTGTGGGAGCGGGCTTGCCCCGCGAAGGGCGCACCGCAATGCTCACCTTATGAGGGCACCCAGCCCATCCAGCAAGCGCTGCAAGGCCCCCTGATTGGCCCGCATCACCGCCCTGCCCGCCTCGCCCATGCGTTGCGCATCCTGCGGCAATTCCACCAACCGGCGCACCGCCTCGGCCAGCCCGTCGGCATCCTCCACCTGTTGCAACGCCCCCGCCTCGCGCAGCATCGCGCTGATTTCGAGGAAGTTGAACACATGCGGCCCCATGATCACCGGCAACGCCAGCGCCGCTGGCTCCAGCGGGTTGTGGCCGCCGGTGGCGACCAGGCTGCCGCCGACGAAGGCGATGTCGGCCAGCGCGTAGAGGAACAGCAGCTCACCCATGGTATCGCCGAGCAGTACGCGGGTCTGGCCATCCACTGCTGTGCCGGCAGAACGACGCACGGTGGCGAATTGTTCAGCGCACAAAGCATGCACTGCGTCGAACCGCTCGGGGTGGCGCGGTACCAGGATCAGCAGTGCATCGCCGTGTACTTGAAGCAATTTTTGGTGCGCCTGCAGGATCAGCGCGTCTTCACCCTCATGGGTACTGGCGGCAATCCACACCGGGCGCTGGCATGCGCCCCACTGCTCACGCAGTGCCTGGGCGCGCGGCAGCAGTTGATCGTCGATTTTCAAGTCGAACTTGATCGAGCCAGTCACCTGCACGCACTCAGAACGCGCGCCGAGATCGCGAAAGCGCTGCGCCTCGGTTTCGGTCTGCACCGCAATCAGGTTCATCTCGGCGAGCATCGGCCGAGTCAGCTTGGCAAAGCGCGCATAGCCGCGGGCCGAACGCTCCGACAACCGGGCATTGGCCAGGGCCACCGGGATACCGCGTTTGGCGCACTGGTGAATATGGTTGGGCCACAGCTCGGTTTCCATGATGATGCCCAGCTTGGGCTTCACATGATCGAGAAAACGCCCCGCCGCCCACGGCAGGTCGTAAGGCAGGTAGCAATGCTGAATGCGTGGCTCGTCGGCGAACAAGGCGCGAATGCGCTCGGAGCCGGTCGGGGTCATGCAGGTGAGCGTGATTGGCAGCTCCGGATAGGCCTTGAGCAGCGCGCGCACCATGGGAGCGGCGGCGATGCTTTCACCGACCGAGACGGCATGCACCCAGATGCCTCCCTGGCGCATGGCTGGCAGGTTGCGGGCGAAGCGCTCGCCGATGCGCTGGCCGTAGGCCGGCGCTTTGCGCGCACGCAGGTACAGGCGCAGCGCAACCAGTGGCAGGCCAAGGTGAAACAGCAGGGTATAGAGGGTTCTGTTCATGGCGCCGAAGTTTACCTGATCGCGCGTGGTGCTTGGCGCAATAGGTGTTGCGCTCTTGAGATCGAGCGCCGCGCGGGCGGCGCTCGATCTCAAGGGCGCTAAAAACTTCAAGACGGTCGCCTGCCACCCTCCCCACCACAAAAAATCCCCTAGAATGCCCGGCCAGCAACCGGAGAATCACCATGAACGCCTACACCTACCTCGCCATCGCCATCTGCGCCGAAGTCATCGCCACCGCCTCCATGAAAGCGGTCAAGGGCTTCAGCACGCCGCTGCCCCTGCTGCTGATGGTAGGCGGCTATGCAGTCGCGTTCTGGATGCTGACCCTGGTGGTGCGCAGCATTCCGGTAGGGATCGCCTATGCCATCTGGTCGGGGCTGGGGATCGTGCTGATCAGCATCGCAGCCCTGGTGATCTACGGCCAGAAGCTGGACGTGCCGGCCATGCTGGGCATGGCGATGATCGTCGGCGGAGTGGTAGTGATTCAGCTGTTCTCGAAAACTGCCGGGCATTGATGCGGGCTGTATACTTGCCAGCTGTCCCAGTCTTCGAGGTACCGCCATGCCAACCGCCATTTCCACTGACGTACTGATCGTCGGCGCCGGGGTCGCAGGCCTGTGGCTGAACGCCCGCCTGCGCCGCCTGGGTTATTCGACAGTGCTGGTGGAGCGCGCCAGCCTTGGCGGCGAGCAGACCATCAAGTCCCAGGGCATCATCCATGGCGGCACCAAGTACGCCCTGCACGGCGCCCTGACCGGCGCCTCGGAAGCCATCGCCGACATGCCACGACGCTGGCGCGAAGCCCTGGCCGGCAGCGGCGAGCTGGACCTCGGCCGCACCCGCCTGCTCTCCGATGCCCATTACCTGTGGTCGCCGGGCACCCTGGCCGGCAACCTCACCAGCTTCTTCGCCAGCAAGGCGGTGCGCGGCCGGGTCGACCAGGTCAAGGGCGATCAATTGCCCCCGGCGCTGCAGGACCGTGCCTTCAAGGGCAAGGTGTATCGCCTGGCGGAGCTGGTCATCGACGTGCCCAGCCTGCTGGCCAACCTGGCTGAACTGGCCGGGGACTCGCTGCTGGCGGGTGAGCGTATCGAGCCACTGCGTGATGGTGACGCGCTGGCCGGCCTGCGCGTGGACGGACGTGAGATCCGCGCCCAGCGCATCGTCCTCAGTGCCGGCGCCGGTACAGAAGATTTGCTACGTGCCTTGGGCCTGAGCCAACCGGCCATGCAAACCCGGCCGCTGCACATGGTCATGGCCAAAGGGCCGAACCTCAAACCGTTATATGCCCACTGCCTGGGTGGCGGGCCCAAGCCACGGGTCACGGTGACCACCCACCCGGCAGCCGATGGCCAGTGGGTCTGGTACCTCGGCGGCGACTTGGCCGAAGCCGATGGCGTGGCGCGCGAGCCTGCCGCGCAAATCGCTGCGGCGCAAAAAGAAATCGCCAACCTGCTGCCCTGGGTCGACCAGAGCCAGGTGCGCTGGGCGACCTTGCGCGTCGACCGCGCCGAGCCTGCACAATCCGGCCTGGTACGCCCGGACAATGCCTTCCTCGCCGATCAACAGCACCTGCTGGTGGGCTGGCCGACCAAGCTGGCACTGGCGCCCGATTTCAGTGACCGTGTACTCGCCGCACTGCAGCGCGATGGTATTCGCCCTGGCGCTCAAACCGACCTCAGCGAGCTGCCGCGCCCACCGCTGGGCGTTGCGGCCTGGGAGCGACTGCTGCCATGACCCTGCCAACCCTGCACGACTTCCACCGCCCGCTGGGCAGCACTGGCCTCAAGGTGTCCCCTCTGGGCCTGGGCACGGTCAAGCTTGGCCGCGACCAGGGCGTGAAGTACCCAAGCGGCTTCACCATCCCCGACGATGACGAGGCCCGCTTGTTACTGGCACAGGCGCGCCAGTTGGGCATCAACCTGATCGACACGGCGCCTGCCTATGGCCGCAGCGAAGAACGCCTGGGCCCGCTGCTGCGCGGCCAACGCGATGAATGGGTAATCGTCAGCAAGGTCGGCGAAGAGTTCGAAGATGGGCAGTCGCGCTTCGACTTCAGCGCGGCCCATACCCGCCTCTCTGTCGAACGCAGCCTGCGCCGCCTCGAGACCGACCGCATCGAACTGGTGTTGGTGCATTCCGACGGCAACGACCTGGCGATCCTCGAACAGCAGGAGGTCTACCAGACCCTCGCCGCGCTCAAGCAAGAGGGCAAGATCCTTGGCTACGGCCTTTCTGGCAAAACCGTTGCCGGTGGACTGAAGGCGCTTGAACAAGGCGACTGCGCCATGGTCACCTACAACCTCAATGAGCAGGCAGAACGCCCGGTGCTGGACTACGCTGCCGAACACGGCAAGGCCATCCTGGTGAAAAAGGCCCTGGCCAGCGGGCACGTCTGCCTTGCGCCCGGTGTCGATGCAGTACAGGCCAGTTTCGAGCTGCTGTTCGCTCACCCGGGCGTCAGCAGTGCTATCGTCGGCACCATCAATCCGTTGCACCTGGCCCACAACGTGGCCGCCGTCGCCCGTATTCTGGGCCAGCATTGAGCAGTCCCTGCGCCTAGGCCTGGAGACTGACCCGACGCAAGGAGGAGCTTCGTGCCGCGTACGCTGATCCGCAAGAACCCGAGCAACTTCAAGACACTGCCGCTGCACGTCGAAGCCACCCCCGAAGGCCTGGCCTACCAGAGCATCGGCATGCCGCTGAATTTCGCCCAGACCCAGCAACGTCGGCGCGCCATTCAGTTGCCCGACAATCAACGCTTCGTGGTCGAACTGGCCAACCTTGGCGTCTCGGTGCGGCTGACCCTGCACTGGCAGAATCGGGACTATTGGGTACTGGTGCGGCAACGGCGCCAGGACCGCGGTGACGTGGTGCTGAAATTGATTTCAGGTTATGTCCCGGCTCAGGAGCTCAACCTGCCGTTGCACACCGCCGTTCAGGAAGTGGCCGAAGAATGCCTGCTGGAAACGCCGGAAGGTTGGCTGGGTGGACGCTTCAACGACACCTGGCTACCGGCGCCCTATGATGCTGCCCTGCACTACCGTGAGTCGCTGCCTTTCGTACTGACGCCAGAGTCTGGTGCTGCGCGGCCGGTGCATTGCGGCAACCTGATGTTGCTCGAGCGACCGCGAGCCTATGTGCACCTGCCTACTGCCTCGCTGCAGCTGATCTACGACATGCGCCTGCAAGTGCCCAGAGAGGCAAAGAAGCTGAGCCTGTTCCATGTCGACGAACGCCTCGAGGGCGATCAGCTGGTGGCACGGTTGAACCGCAAACGTCCGGACCTGTACCTGATGCCAGTGCAGGACGGCCAGCCGCTGGCCGAGCTGTACACGCTCAGGAAAGACGAACTGGTGCCCGCGAGCACTCGCGGACTGTACCTGGCCGAGAGCTTTGCGCGGCAGGACGGCTGGGTGGTGAGCGATGAGCGAATACGCTGGAGGGAATGGGTGAAGCAGCAGGGCTTGGTGGAGCGCAAGCCAGCCAAGGCGTCACACCTTCAGCGCTTTGGCGACAAGGCCCGGGCGCTGCTGGAGCGGGCGCGGACTTCGCTGCACAAGTGATACTGGAAGCAGGTATTGGGAGCAGGCCTGTGGGAGCGGGCTTGCCCCGCGAACCAGGGCGAAGCCCTGGCCACACACTTAGGTATTCTGGGCCGGCCCCTTCGCGGGACCAGCCCGCTCCCACAGGGGCCTCAAGTGCAGTCAGTGCTTGCGAATCTTCTCGACGATCGCGGTGGTCGAGCTGTTCTCGACCAACCCCAGCACCTTCACAGTTCCGCCATACGCCTTGACGATATCGGCGCCAACCACCTGGTCGATGCCGTAGTCGCCGCCCTTCACCAGGACATCCGGTTTGACCTGGCTCAGCAGGTTTTCCGGCGTGCCTTCGGGGAAACTGATCACCCAGTCCACAGCACCAAGACCGGCCAGCACCGCCATGCGCCGATCGACACTGTTGATCGGGCGGCCAGGGCCTTTCAGGCGGCTGACCGAGGCGTCGTCGTTAACCGCCACGATCAACCGATCGCCCTGGGCACGCGCCTGCTCCAGGTAGGTCACGTGGCCGGCGTGCAGGATGTCGAAACAGCCGTTGGTGAAGACGATCTTCTCGTTGTGCGCGCGCGCATCGTCGATGGCCAGCAGCAGTTGCTCAAGGCCCAGTACGCCACGCTCGGAACCTTCCTCACGCTGGATTGCCCGGCGCAGCTCAGGGGCGCTGATCGCCGCAGTACCCAGCTTGCCGACCACGATACCCGCTGCGAGGTTGGCCAGGGCCACTGCGTGGGGCAGGTCTTCACCGGCTGCGATGGCGGCGGCGAGGGTGGAAATCACGGTATCGCCGGCACCGGTCACATCGAAGACTTCGCGGGCACGCGCCGGCAGGTGCAGCGCCGGCTGGCCAGTGCGCAGCAAGGTCATGCCATGCTCGCCACGGGTCACCAGCAATGCACCCAGATCCAGATCCAGCAGCAACTGCAGGCCCTTGGCGACCAATTCGGCCTCATCGGCGCAACGGCCGACGATGGTTTCGAACTCGCTGAGGTTCGGGGTGATCAGGCTGGCCCCGCGATAGATCGAGAAGTCCTTGCCCTTGGGATCGGCCAGGACCGGAATGCCCTTGGCCCGTGCGGCCTGGATCAGGCTCTGGTGATTCTTCAGCGCGCCCTTGCCGTAATCGGACAGCACCAGCACCTTGACGCCTTCGAGCAGGCTGTCAACTTCGCTACCCAGCGACAGCGGGTCGGTGGCGAAGGGTTCTTCGAAATCGATACGCAGCAGCTGCTGGTGACGGCTCATGACCCGCAGCTTGACGATGGTCGGCTGATGCGCGATGCGCTGGAACACAGAACGTACGCCAGCAGCCTGCAGGCTGTTGGCCAGGCTGTCGGCGGCTTCATCCTGGCCGGTCACGCCAATCAACGCTGCCGGAGCGCCAAGGGCGGCGATGTTCAAGGCAACGTTGGCCGCGCCGCCAGGGCGGTCCTCGATCTGGTCGACCTTGACCACCGGCACTGGCGCCTCAGGCGAAATACGCGAAGTACCGCCATGCCAGTAGCGGTCCAGCATGACATCGCCGACCACCAATACCGGGGCTTGATCGAAACGCGGCATGGACAACTTCATGGGCAACCCATATGAAAATAATGAACAGGGGCAGGATATTAGCACAGGGTAAGCGACGGCTTTATGGCCAGATCGGCCCCTGGAAAATTCCGGTGACAATCGGGGCCGAACGGCCCCGATGAAGGTGTACTCAGGTGATATCGGCCTTCGCCGGCTCTTCCAGGCCCATGGCATGCAAGCGCGCATAATAGCCATTGGCTGCCAGCAGCTCGGCATGGGTTCCGCGCTCGACCAGGCGCCCCTGGTCCATGACCAGAATCTGGTCGGCCTTCTCGATGGTCGACAGGCGGTGGGCGATCACCAGCGTGGTACGGCCTTGCATGACATGATCCAGAGCAGCCTGGATATGCCGCTCGGACTCGGTGTCCAGTGCCGAGGTGGCTTCGTCGAGGATCAGCAAAGGTGCGTTCTTCAACAGCGCCCGCGCGATTGCCAGGCGCTGGCGCTGGCCGCCGGACAACAGCACGCCGTTTTCACCGACGTCGGTGTCAAAGCCTTTTGGCAGCTGGTCGACGAACTCCTTGGCGTAAGCATCGGCAGCCGCCGCCTCGATATCGGCGCGCGGTGCACCGGCCAGGTCGCCGTAGGCGATGTTGTTGGCCACCGTGTCGTTGAACAGCGTGACATGCTGGGTCACCTGCGAGACGTGACGGCGCAAGTTGCGCAGGCGGTAGTTTTCGATCTCCACGCCATCGAGCAGGATCTGCCCCTGGTCATGGTGATAGAAGCGCGGAATCAACGCCGCGAGGGTCGACTTGCCGCTGCCCGAACGCCCCACCAGGGCAATCATCTGCCCAGGCTCGGCGGTGAAGCTGATGTCGCTCAGCACTTCACGGTTGGTACCGGGGTAGGTGAAGCTCAGGTTGCGGACTTCCAGACGGCCCTCGACCCGCTCTTTCTCGACGGTACCGCTGTCGACCTCGGGCGCTTCGTCCAGCTGTTCGAAGATGCTTTCAGCACCGGCCAGGCCTTTCTGGATGGTCGAGCTGACTTCCGACAACTGGCGGATCGGCTTGGGCAGCAGGCCCGCTGCGGTAATGTAGGCCACCAGGTCACCGGCGGTGGAATCACCACGCAGGAACAGCACCAGGAACATCAAGGCCGCCATCGCGCTGTAGATCACCAGCTGCAGCATCGGCGTATACAGCGCGCCGGTCTTGGTCATGCGCAGCTGTTTATCGGTGTTGCTCTGGCTGGCACGGCTGAAACGCTGCTCTTCGTAGGCCTCGCCGCCGAAGCTGCGCACCACACGGTAGCCCTGGATGGTCTCGGAAGCGACATGCGTGACATCACCCATGGCCACCTGGATCTTCTTGCTCTGCTTGCGGAATTTCTTGCTGGCGACGCTGACCATCACCGCAATGACCGGCAGGATCGCGACCATCACCAAGGTCAGGTGCCAGTTCATCCACAACAGGTAGGCAAACAGGAACACCACGGTCAGGCCTTCACGGATCACCACCTTGATGGCATCGGTGGCGGCGCCGGTGACCATGGTCACGTTGAAGGTGATGCGCGAGATCAGGTGCCCGGAGTTGTGGTTGTCGAAATAGCGGTTGGGCAACACCAGCAACTTGTTGAACAACTCGACGCGCAGGTCATGCACCAGGGAAAGCGAGACCTTGGCCAGGAAATAGTTGCCGAGGAACGACCCCAACCCCTGCCACGCCGCAATCAGGATGATCAGCAGCGGTACCGCCTGCAGCAGCTGCAGGTCGCGCAGGTAAGGCACATTGGGGAACAACACCGCTTCCGGGTTGCTCAGGCCGTCGACGAAGTATTTGAGGATCCCGGCCAGCATCGGCTGGGTAGAAGCAAAGATCACGAAACCGACGATACTCAGCAGAAAAATGCCGATGTAGGGTTTCACGTAGCTCAGCAGCCGGAAGTAAATCTTCAGGCTGGAGGTGTGCTCCGCCGGTAGCGGTGTTTCGGCCATCATCGAGCTCGCTGTTCAGGTTGAACCGGAAATTTTACCACAGGCGTCATTTTCGGCACGCCCCCATGGCAACAACATGACCAAGCCCACCACAAGCCAGCTGATGAACCATTCGGCGCGCGGCGTCGCCGTCAGGCTGGCAGCATCGAACTGCATGGCCAGGGTGGAGAAGATCCACAGCCCAAGCAGCAGCTTGCCCAGCAGAAGATGCCGTGCGCGAACGATTTCGGCCAACGTGAACAGCCATACCGCGGTCCACAACAACATGCCGGGCCAGCCCAACTCCACTGCAACATGGGTGAACATGTTATGGGTGTGGTCGAATTCCGTGGCTGCGGCAAACACTTTATAGGAAGCGCCCAAGCCCAGGCCGGTCCACGGATGCTCACCGATCATCTGCAGCGCCGCCGCGAAGATCTCCGGGCGGTACGAAGAACCACGGGCGCTGATAAGGTCATAAGCGACGTAGAACGTCAGCCCTGTGGCGACGAGCGCCAGGGCGGCGAGCGTGGAACTGTAGCGGGTACGCAACCACAGCGGTGCGATCAGCACGGTCAGGAGCAAGGCCAACACCGCGCCCCGGCTCTGGCTGAGCATGATGAATGCGCCAAGGCAGGCCAGGGCCAAGATCCAGCCCAGTTGATAGATACGCTGGTGAGGCAACTGATAAAGCAACAGCAGCGCTGCGCAGCCGACAACGTAAGCGCCAAGGATCGGGTGGGATATTTCACCTATTCCATACAAGCGGCCGATCAGCGGGTGGTCCTGCAGGCCATAGAAATGCACGATCGAAATCAGTGCAGCGATCGCCAACAAGCCACTGCCGAGCTGCAGCAGGTGACGAATGCGGGTTGTCCCGGCTTGTGCCAGCAAAGGGAAGGCCAGCAGGAAAACCACGATGTAAACCAGCCGCTTGGCCTCTCGCACCGGCTCTTCGGCAGACGACCAGAACAGGCTCACGGCACACCAGGCCATCAATAACAGCACGCTCCCCCACAAGGCTGCCTGACGACGCCAGGCCTCCACGAGCACCGCCCTGGCCGACCACGCCAGCACCAGGGTCGGAAGCCAGAGAAACAGCACGAGCCCTTGCTGGTAGACCTTGTTGCTGGGCGCCAGGGCGATCGCGCCAAGAAACCAGACCAGACCGATCCCCAACCAGGCCCGGGCCCAGCTTTTTTGATACAACATCAGTTCCCCCGGTGAATCAAAGACACCATCATGGTGCTACGGCATTATTTTCGGCATTATTGCCGGTCATTTTGCTCGCCAGACGACAAGGCTCAACTCATGCAATGCTCTCGGCTCACCCAGGTCGACTTCGATCAGCTGACACGTGGCGCCCAGGTTCTAGAGGCAGACAGCCATGGCGCCAAAGTCTACCTGCTTGAAGATGGTAATTTCCTCAAGGTTTTTCGTAGGAAGCGTTTGATTTCATCTGCGCTATTGCGACCGTACTCCCAGCGATTCGTCGACAACGCCGCGCGCCTCGCGCAATTGGGCATCCCGACGCTCGAAGTGATCAGCCAGCACAAGCTCGACCTACCGGGCAGAACCGCCGTGCTGTACCGCCCCCTGCCGGGGCGTACGTTGCTGCAGATGTCGCGGGACGACGACTTCAGCTGGGCTGACTACCTGCCTCGGCTGATCGCACTGGTTCGCCAGTTGCACCGCAGTGGCATCTACTTCCGCTCTCTGCACCTGGGCAACGTAGTGGTCACCCCCGACCAGCGCCTGGGGCTGATCGACGTGGCAGACATGCGCTTCCTGCGCCCGCCCTTGTCTGCCCGAATGATTCGTCGCAACGTGCAACACATGGTGAGTTACATCGAACGGGAAAAGCTGGGCGACCGCTTCCCTCTGGCCGACTTCCAAGCGGCCCTGCTGGCGCGCTGAGCGCTTCAGCCGCGCAGTAGGTTCGCCGAGGCGTTCTGGAAGGCCTGCCAGGCAGCGTCAGGTGCTAGCGCCTGACGCTGCCTGGCAGCCAGCACTGCTGCTTGAGGTGCGTCACAGCAGCCTATCGCGTTGGCCCAGGCCTGAACGTCGGCAATCGGCAGGTAACAGCCAGCTTCGCCCAACTGCTCATGGAAAACCGGCAGGTCACTGCAAATCACCGGTACGTCGGCCATGACCGCCTCTTGCACCACCAGGCCCAACCCCTCGGCGCGCGAGGGCACCAGCAACCAGTCGAACGCGCGGTAGAGCTGGTGCAAGTCATCGTGATGGCCGCAGAGGCGAACGCGCTCGCTCAGGCCAAGCGCCTCGATCTGTGCCTGCAAGGTAGTGCGCAAAGGACCATCGCCGATGATTGCCAGTTGCATGTCGGGCTGCAGGGCAGCACGTGCGGCAAATGCCTCGATCAGCATCTCGAACCCTTTGCTCTCGACCAGCCGTCCGACGGCACCGAGCACCTGCCCATAGCCTTGTGGTAAAGCCAGGGCCTGGCGTGCACGCTCCCGGCTCATCAAGGATGCGACGAATGACTGCGGATCGAGCGCCATGCGCAAGGTCTGCACTGGCCGGCCAAGATCATGCTCCAAGGCATCAGCGAGCGTATGCGAGACGGCGGCAATGCTCAAACGGTCGGCCGGCAATGCGCGGAGCAACCGGACATCGCTGGCATTCAGGCGTGTCTGGCCATGGAAAAGCACCTTGGCCCGCAACCCGGGAACCTGCTCCAACAGGGGCAACACCAGGCGCGCGACACCGACACCATCGAGCAGCAGCACATCGGCGTTGGCTTGCGCCAGCGCTCTGCGCAGCCGAAAGCGCAGCCACGGCCTCAACAGGCGCCACAGGTGCCGCCCCTTCAAAGCACGTTGCGGCATATGCCATTCGCGTGTGGAACCCAGCCCACAGCACAGGCCACTGCCCAGCAACAGCCAGTTGCTGATGCGGGCGTCTGCGCCAGCGTGCGACAACACCTGCCGATGAACCTTGTGGATGGACATGTACGGCGAACCGCCCGCCCACATCATGTTGACGATGTTCATAGGGATAGCGCCCCTCTCCCGCTCAAGCCAGGTGGGACTGCGGTGTCAGTGAACAAAAACAGATATTCCCATACCTATCAAGGCACCCATGACCAGTGTCAACGCCAGCTTTACCCGGTCGCGATTACGCCGTTTGGCCTTGCGCTGAACTTCTTCAGGCAAGGTCACATGGCTGCCAAAACCCGTGTGCAACACTGCGTCGCCTTCCAGCTTGACCGCTGTAAGATTTAACTCAGCGTAGCGCCGAGAAAGCGCCTTTTCACCAGCATAGGCGGCAAATGGCGCACAGCGCTGGTAATCGCTCAAACGACGCAAGCCTGGGTTCAGGGAGAACGCCTGCCATTCGGCTTTTTCGGAGTGCAGGGGGTAGCAAGGCACCCCGGCAATCACCTGGCGCTCGCCCAGGTGAATGTACGGGCTATGGATCGCCAGGTCGTGGGCATGGCTGCGCAGCCAGACCTGCAGCACGTCGGGACTGACCTCGAGGACCGCCTTGGAATCTTCGACGAAGGCCTGGCGATAGAACTGCCAGTCGTCTTCACAGTGGAAGATATAGGGCGTCTTGACATGGCTGTAGGCCAGGTCGATCGACGCCAGCTGGCCAAGCTTGGGTCGATTGACGAATACCGTGCAGTGGGGTTTCCAATGCGCCGGTACAGCACCATGCACGGCCTCATCGCCGGAGTCTTCGGTGATGAAGACTTCACGTATGGGCGCCGTGTTGTAGCGATCGAAGCTGTCAAGGGTTTCCTTGAGCAGATCGAAACGACCGCAGCTGGTCACGACGAGCGTGACATCACTCTCTTGGGAAAAGCGCACCGGACTCCCTCCGCGTTGCGACAATCGACTTTTCGCCTACATCCGTGAAAGCGAAAGTTCTTTGAATTCAAAAGCCCAGCTTCAGCCGCAGCCGCTGCCATGTGGACAACGGCGGGTGCGGCCTGAGTGCCGGGCGCATATGGTCGACGATGCTACGGCCAACTGCCCCGAAACTGAAACGAGAAACTGCCAGATGGCGGCCATTCTCGGCAATCTGCCGAGCCAGGGCCGGGTCATCGCGCAGGATGCGCAGCTTGCGCTGCAGTGTCGGGATGTTGTCGTAGAACACGATGTTGTGCATGTCCTGCAAGCCCAGGGCGCGGTTTTCTTCCTCGCCCTGGTCGAATGCCAGCAGCACGCAGCCACAGGCCATCGCTTCGAAGTTCTTGATCATGTATTCGCCCATGCCGACATCGGCACTGACGAAGAAACGAATGCGGTTGAGCGTGTTGCCGTAATCCTCGCCGGACTTGGTGCGGGTCACCACCAGGTTTTCCACCCGGCCCAATTCATCCAGCAGCGCCTTGCGGCCACTGTAGGCGACACTGTTGGTGCTGCCGACGAACGCCAGGTCGATGTCGCGCTCGCGGCCCTGATCGCTCAGCAGATGCTCGTCATAGCCCTTGGGCACGAACACCGCATCGAAGCCTTCCTGACGCAGGCGCTCACTGACCATGTAGCCCGAACTGATCACCCGCGCCCAGGGCAGTTTGCGGTAGTGCGCGCTGAACTTGCCGGTGTACTTGCAGGGGATGTAGTTCTGATAGGCGTCATGTTCGAGGATGACCAGGTTCGGCACCGTGCGGATGAACGCCACCTGGCGGATCTCCTGCTTGAAGCGCAGGAAGAACACGATGCGGTCATAGCGCTCGACCTGCACTTCGCGCTTGAAGTAGCGGCGCAGGTTGCGCTGGTCGTCGCTGGTCAGCCAGCGCAGGTCACATTCACAGTTGGCCGCGACGCCGTCGTACAGGCGATCGAGGATCGCCCGTTGTTCCTTCTGCACCAGAAATAGGACTTTCATTACTTTCCTTGGGCGCTCTGCGCCATCGCGGTCAACCATGGGCGTGATTCACAGCTCACGACGCCAGAACAGTTCATGTCGGCGCACAGCCTTGCGGAAGAATTCGTTTTCTCCATAGGGCGACGGCCGACGCCCGGCCAGCCAGCGCTGCAACAGCCGGCGCAGGCGGCGCTTGAACGGCGCGGGCGGTTGCAGGTCGTGCATCATGCCCAGAGCCATGGCCTTGTCCTGCTGGGTTGGCAGGTCCAGCACCAGGGTGCATGGCGCCCACGGCTGGTCGGCACTCAGTTGCGGCGGCAACGCCACACCGTCTCCACTATCACCCATCGGCCAGCGGTCGTTGTCATGCAGGTGGTTGGCGTAGCACAGCAGCGTCTGTGGCTGCCACGCCAGGCCGTGCAGGGCCTCCAGTACAGCAGCCTGCGCACAGATATGGTCGGGGTGCGGGTCGAGCTGCGGGTGCGGCATGACCAGCACCTCGGGCTTGGCCATTACCAGCAAGGCGCGCAGGTCGGCCAGCAGATTGTTCCAGGTCGGCGCACCATCGTCGTCTGCCGGCAGCGGGAAGGGATTGAAGCGGCGGAATGGGCGGATATCGGCCATGTCGGCTTCACGGGAAGCGGCCGGCACGTCCGGCGTGGCCTGCATCGCGGGCAGTTGCAGGCAGAAGTAGCCCAACTGCACACAGCGCGATTCCGGTACCCCGGCCCAGCGCGGCACGGCGATGCTGTCCCAGGCGCGCAGACGGCCCTTCAGACGCGCGGCCTCGGCCTTGCCCAGCCCCATCTGCTGATAATGCTCAGCTTCGATTTCACCGGCAGTCAGGGTGACAACCCAGGTTTCCTCGGCCTGACTGTACAGGCCATAGGCAGCCAGTTCGGCATCATCGGCGTGGGGCGCGATGACCATCACCCGACGGCGCTGCACATCGATGCCGGGCGTTATCCACAGGCGCGGTTCGCCCCGCAGGCTGCAGTGGCGGCCGCGCATCCGCAGCGTACCCGCCTGCAGCGGCGCGGCAAGGCCAGTGAGATTGATGAAGCGAACCCCGTCGACACCACGCTCGAACGCCTGTCGGTCACTGAGCTCATTGGCCAGCACCTCGACACGCGGGTCGAGAAAGCGCCCCAGCCATCGGCTTTTCACGCCTATTTCGAGGATCAGCGTTTCATCACCCTGCAATGCCGTATCGACCTTCAGCAAGCCATCACGCAAGGCAACCGGCACCTGGCGAGTTTGCTCGCCGAAGTTGTAGGCGTAGTCCTCGCCAGGCGCGTAGAACAGATGATCGGCGAACCAGGCCTCGTGGGCGGCCCAGAGCAGCGGCAACAGCAGAAGCGGCAGCCACCAGTAAATGAATACGCCAAGGCCAACCAGCGCCACCAGGCCGGCAAGCAGCCCCAGGCGTTTGTTGCGCCGATGGCGCTTGAGCAACTGCTGCTTGCGGCTCACGCCTGAAACACCGGCACAGGGTTGCACCAGCGGTCCTTGTACTCGCGGTCGGCACGGCCGAACGAGAAGCGCAGGGGCTTGTTGCGGGCGCGGGCATCTTCCCAGGCCGCCTGGGTGTTGAGGAAGCTCAGTACGCTGCCCGGGCTGAACGCCTTGGTTTCCGGGTCGACGCCGCCATTGACGTACTCGACGCTGATCCACTCCGGCGCTTCCACCCGATAGACCAGCTGAATGGCGATGGGCTTGCCATCGAGCAACAGCACCGAGCCGATCAGCAGTTCACGCAAGCGCTCCAATACATCGGCCATGTGCTCGGCACCCGTGGCCGGGAAGCCCCAGCGGCGCTGGAACAGGTCCCGGTACATGGCGGCGATCTCGACGGCGCTGAAGTCGCTGATCGGGCGCACGACGCCGCCGGCCTCTTCCAGCAGACGCAACTCGCGGCGCTGGTTGTAGCGGAATTTCTTCGACAGGTCTTCAGGGGTGCGAGCCATGGCCAGCTGCTCCTTCTGCGCCTTGAGGCCGCTGAAGCGCCCCTGGTTCAGCTCGGACAGGTAGCGTGCGGCATGGCGCAATGGCGCCGCCGCATCGGCGGCGGCAGGCAGGATGATCTCGGCATTCCCCAGGTCGAACAGGCCTTTCTTGCCGGCACGTTTGAGCACGTCTTTGGACAGCGCCAGGTGGCGGCCCCAAGTCGGCACAGCGGCCTTCAACTCACCGGCCTGATGCCAACCCAGATAGCGCACGGGAATTTGCGCCAGGTCGGCGAGTTGTTCGATCACCTGCGGATGCGTGGCAACACTGCCGCCGAAACGCGCCCATGCCTCGGCATAAGCCGCTGCATCGATAACTTGCCAGCCGCGCTCACGGAAGGCCTGGATGTGATTGAGCATCATGCCTGCTTCACCTGCAGTGCCTGCACCTGCGGCAGCTGCCAGAACGCTTGGCGCACCGCCTGGTCGGAGAAACGCTCCTGCAAGCGCTGCAGCATGTGCACGGCGCAGGCTTGGCGCTGCTGCGCGTCCAGCACCGACATGTGCTTCAGGCCCTGGGCCAGCTGCGCGGCATCGCCGAGCGGGAACAACACGCCCACGCCCTCGACCACCTCGCGAGCACCGCCGCAAGCGGTAGCCAGCACAGGTACACCGGCCACCATGGCTTCGAGCAAGACCATGCCGAACGGCTCGTGGTCGGAACTCAAGGCAAAAACATCGAAGGCCTGGAAATAGCGACGGGCATCCGGCACCTGGCCCAGGAAGTCGACTTGCCCGGCAATGCCCAGCTCGGCGGCCAAAGCCTTGAGCGACATTTCCAGGCGTCCCTTGCCCAGAATCGCCAGCCGAGCGCCGGCCGGCAACCCCGGCAATGCTTCGGCAAAGCCGCGCAGCAATGTAGCCTGATCCTTGTCCGGATGCAGGCGGCCGACGTTGCCAACGACCCATGCCTGCGCATCCAGGCCCAGGGCCTGACGCGCTTCGGCACGCGGTACCAAGGCCGCTTGCAAGGCCTCGATGTCGATACGGTTGTACAGCGTCTGGATGCGCTCGGCCGGCCACTGCGGCAGGCAGCGGCGCATGTCGTCGCGCACCGCATCCGACACGCCCAGCAGGCTCAAACGTTTGCTGAACAGGTTGGCGAACAGCCGCCGCCCCTTGCGCTGATAATCGCCAAACGCATGATGCACGCCGATCACGGGTAAACCGGTGGCCAGCAAGGCCACGTAGATCGGCTTGAAACGATGCGCTATGCAGAAACTGAAATTGCGCTCGGCGGCGATCTGGCGCAGGGCGCGAATGGCGTCAAGCTTCAGGCCACGCACGGCCTTGGAACTGAATTCGAGAAACAGCACCTCGTCCGACCCGCAGCCGGCCGCAACCTGCGGGTCGGCTGCGCCGGTGAGGAATACGGTGGTGACCTTGTAGCCACTACCCTGAAACAGGCTGGCGTACTGACGGGCACAGTCGAGGAACGGCCCGTCATAGCCATGGCAGAACTGCAGGATGCGCGGTTCAGAGCGGCTGGTCATACGCGGCTGCGCCGTCCTTCACCACCAGGATGTCTTCCATGATCAGGTACTGCAGGTCCGAGCCGAAGAACATGTTCAGCGCATCGGTCGGCGAGCAGATCATCGGCTCGCCACGGCGGTTCAGCGAGGTGTTCAGCGACACACCGTTGCCAGTCAGGTCTTCCAGCGCCTTCATCATGTCGTAGTAGCGTGGGTTGTACTCGCGCTTGAGCACTTGGGCACGCGAGGTGCCATCCTCGTGCACCACCTCCGGCACACGAGTCTTCCACTCTTCGGCAACTTCGAAGGTGAAGGTCATGAACGGCGCCGGGTGGTCGACCTTGATCATCTGCGGCGCGACGGTGTCGAGCATCGATGGGCAGAAAGGTCTCCAGCGTTCGCGGAACTTGATCTGGTGGTTGATGCGGTCTGCCACGCCTTCGACGCTCGGGCAGCCGATGATCGAACGACCACCGAGCGCACGCGGGCCGAACTCCATGCGGCCCTGGAACCAGGCCACCGGGTTGCCATCGACCATGATCTGGGCGATCTGCTGCGGCATGTTGTCGAGCTTGCGCCACTTCGGCTGGTCCGGGTGACGGGCGCAGGCGGCGATCACGTCCTCGTTGGAGTACGACGGGCCGAGGTAGACGTGCTCCATCTTCTCGACCGGCACGCCACGGGCGTGGGAAACATAAGCGGCGGCACCGACTGCGGTACCGGCATCGCCGGAGGCCGGCTGGACGAACAGTTCTTTCACGTCCGGGCGGGCGATGATCTTCTGGTTGAGCTTGACGTTCAGCGCGCAGCCGCCGGCAAAGGCCAGCTTGCCGGTTTCACGCAGGGTGTCGCCCAGGTAGTGGTCGATCATCTGCAGGGCCAGCTTCTCGAACAGCGCCTGCATGCTGGCTGCGTAGTGGATGTACGGCTCGTCGGCGATGTCGCCTTCGCGCTTGGGACCCAGCCATTCGATCAGCTTCGGTGAGAAGTAGAAGCCCTTGCCCTTCTCTTTATAGCGGCGCAGGCCGATGACGTTGGCGTACTCGGTGTTGATCACCAGTTCGCCGTTTTCGAAGCTGGCCAGGCGCGAGAAGTCGTATTTGCTGGCGTCGCCATACGGCGCCATGCCCATAACCTTGAACTCGCCGTCGAGCATTTCGAAGCCGAGGAATTCGGTGATCGCGCCATACAGGCCGCCCAGCGAGTCCGGATCGAAGAATTCCTTGATCTTGTGGATCTTGCCGTTTTCGCCGTAGCCGAAGAAGGTGGTGGCATACTCACCCTTGCCGTCGATGCCAAGGATCGCGGTTTTCTCTTTGAAGCCCGAGCAATGGTAGGCGCTGGACGCGTGGGCCAGGTGGTGCTCGACCGGCTCGATCTTGACCTTTTTCGGGTCGAAGCCCAGCTGCTCCAGGCACCAGACGATCTTCTTGCGATAGCGCTTGTAGCGGCGGTTGCCCATCAGGATCGCGTCGAGGGCGCGGTCCGGGGCGTACCAGTAGCGCTTGGCGTAGTGCCAGCGGGCCTTGCCGAACAGGCTGATCGGGGCGAATGGGATGGCGACCACGTCGACGTCGGACGGCTTGATGCCAGCCTGTTCCAGGCAGAACTTCGCCGACTCGTAGGGCATGCGGTTCTTCGCATGCTTGTCACGCACGAAGCGCTCTTCTTCGGCGGCGGCAATCAACTTGCCGTCGATGTACAGGGCCGCGGAAGGGTCATGGCTAAGGGCGCCGGACAGGCCAAGAATCGTCAATGCCAAGGGATTAGCCTCTTCATTCGGTAGAGATGCGCCAGCGGCCTCGTGGGCGGGTGGCGGCTAAAAGGCGGGATTATAACGCAAACAACAAAAGAGACACTGCATTAACCTGTAGGAGCGGATTCATCCGCGAACACCGGCGAAGCCGGTGCTATCCAGCGCGTCGCCTGATTCGCGGCTAAAGCCGCTCCCACAGGTACCGCGGCGCGCTCACAGGCCTGCTCATTCAGCGATCAGCCAGTCCATCCGGTAGCTGCCGGCGGTCTGCGCCAACTCTTTGGCCAGCCAGGGCAACAGCTCCTTGAGTTCGTCCTCAAGCCCCCATGGCGGGTTGGCGATGGCCAGGCCTGAGCCGTTCAAGCCCTGCGGGCTGTCCTGATGGTGAACATACAACTCGACCCGCAACAGCTTCGGCGCGCCAGTGCTGGTCAGGTCCTGGTAGAAACGGGTCAGCGAACGCTGATCCTTGATCGGGTACCAGATGGCGGCGACAGTCTGGCGCATCCGGCCGATCGCCTCTTTCAAGGAGGATGTGCAGCGCTTGAGCTCATCGGCCTGCTCGAACGGCGGGTCGATCAGCATGATTGCGCGTTTTTCCTGCACCGGCAGCAGCGCCCGCGGCACATGCCAGCCCTCGCCCAGGTGCACCACAACGCGCGGGTCTTTCTTCATGTTCTCTTTGAGCAGCGGGCCGTCTTCCGGGTGCTTCTCGTTGAGCAAGGCACGGTCCTGCTGACGCATCAGGCGGCGCGCCAGCTCCGGTGAACCGGGGTAGTAACGCAGCTGGCCATCGGCATTCAGGCGCTTGATGACGCGCAGGTAGTCTGCCGCCATGGCCGGCAAGTCATCGCGATTCCACAGGCGCGCGACACCTTCGAGGTATTCACCCGTGCGCGTCGCCTGGTCGCCCTGCAGGTCGTACAGACCCAGGCCGGCGTGGGTATCGATATAGGCGAACGGCTGCTCCTTGCGCGACATCAGGGCGATGAGGCGGGTCAGCACGATGTGTTTGAGGACGTCGGCGTGGTTGCCGGCGTGGAAGGCGTGACGATAGTTCATGGCAACTCCTGCGAAGCCGGCAAGTTTACCTTGCCTCGCGGGCGGAGTCAGGCCCGACTGCTGATCGGTGGCGCCTGCCTGCGCAGCAGGCGCCGCCGATTCAACGGGTATTACTTGTCGGCGTGGTACGCCGCATCAGCAGTTTCAAAACGCGAAACCATGCTGCTCGACGGGCTGCCCAGCTTGCTCACGACAAAGATGGCGATGCTGGCGAACAGGAAGCCTGGGATAATTTCGTACAGGCCCCAGGTATCGATCTGTTTCCACACGATCACGGTCACTGCACCGACCACGATACCGGCCAGGGCACCGTTACGGGTCATGCCTTTCCACAGCACCGAAATCAGCACCACCGGACCGAAGGCAGCGCCGAAGCCGGCCCAGGCGTAAGCCACCAGGCCCAGCACGCGGTTTTCCGGATTGGCGGCCATGGCGATGGCGATCAGCGCAACGGCCAGCACCATCAGACGGCCGACCCACACCAGCTCGACCTGCGAAGCATTCTTGCGCAGGAAGGCCTTGTAGAAGTCTTCGGTCAGGGCACTGGAGCAGACCAGCAACTGGCAGCTCAGGGTACTCATCACCGCTGCCAGAATGGCCGACAGCAGCACGCCAGCGATCCATGGGTTGAACAGGATCTTCGCCAGTTCGATGAACACACGCTCATGGTTTTCGGTGACCGGACCCGCCAGGTCAGGATTTGCCGAAAAGTAGGCGATACCGAAGAAGCCCACGGCGCAGGTACCGGCCAGGCACAGGATCATCCAGGTCATGGAAATGCGACGGGCGTTAGCGATCGACTTGACCGAATCGGCGGCCATGAAGCGCGCCAGGATGTGCGGCTGGCCGAAGTAGCCCAGACCCCAGCCCATCAGCGAGATGATGCCGATGAAGGTCGCACCCTTGAGCATGTCGAAGTTGGCCGGGTTGACGGCCTCGATAGCAGCGAAGGTGGAGTCGAAGCCACCGGTGGAAATCAGCACGATGACCGGCGTGAGGATCAGCGCGAAGATCATCAGCGAGGCCTGCACGGTATCGGTCCAGCTTACCGCCAGGAAACCACCGACGAAGGTGTAGGCGATGGTTGCGGCAGCACCGGCCCACAGCGCCGTCTCGTACGACATGCCGAACGTGCTTTCGAACAGGCGCGCACCGGCGACGATGCCCGAGGCACAGTAGATGGTGAAGAACACCAGGATGACGATGGCGGAGATGATGCGCAGCATGCCGCTCTTGTCTTCGAAGCGGCTGGAGAAGTAGTCCGGCAGGGTCAGCGCATCGCCATTGTGCTCGGTCTGCACGCGCAGGCGGCCGGCAACGAACAGCCAGTTGAGGTAGGCACCGACGGTCAGCCCGATGGCGATCCAGGCTTCGGAAAGGCCAGAGAAGTAGATGGCGCCCGGCAGGCCCATCAACAGCCAGCCGCTCATGTCGGAGGCCCCTGCGGAAAGCGCGGTGACCACGCTACCCAGGCTGCGACCGCCGAGGATGTAGTCGGAAAGGTTGTTGGTGGCGCGATAAGCGGCGAAGCCGATCAGCACCATTGCCGCGATGTAGACCACGAAAGTGATCGTTAGTGGATTGCCCATGCGTGTGCCCTGGCGTTTGTTTTTATTTCATGCACAACCGCAGCGAGACGGTTGCACCCAGACGGCGAATCCTATGCAACAACATAAAGTGGGTGCAACCATTTTTCTTTTGCAAGTTGCACCCAGTCGCGCAAAATCAGGCAAAGCCGTTTTTTTGCTCCAATTTGGAGCAAAAACGGTATTTTTCAGAACGAAAGGCACCGAAAACGACCTTTTTGTCTTTGGGGATATTTTCATCGGACGAGTTGCACCTCATCAACGAAAAAAACGGGTTGCACCTGGTTGCACCCGAAATATCCTACAGATACTCTTGGTGTCAGCTTAGGCCACAGCCGTGGCAATAACGAGGATAAGAAATGGCGACGACCACCCTTGGGGTCAAACTCGATGACCCGACCCGTGAGCGACTCAAAGCAGCTGCGCAGTCGATTGACCGCACGCCGCACTGGTTGATCAAGCAAGCGATCTTCAACTACCTGGAGAAGCTCGAGGGTGGCGCCACCCTGACCGAACTCAATGGTCAAGCCAACGGTTCGGCGGACGACGCCGGCGAAGTCCAACCGGACCATGCCCACCAGTGCTTCCTGGAGTTCGCTGAAAGCATTCTGCCGCAGTCGGTGCTGCGTTCCGCCATCACCGCCGCCTACCGCCGCCCGGAGCAGGAAGTCATTCCGATGCTGCTGGAGCAGGCGCGCCTGAGCGCACCGCTGGCCGAGGCCACCAACAAGCTGGCCGCCGGCATCGCTGAAAAATTGCGTAACCAGAAGAGTGCTGGCGGACGTGCTGGCATCGTTCAAGGCCTGCTGCAGGAATTTTCCCTTTCGTCGCAGGAAGGCGTCGCCCTGATGTGCCTGGCCGAAGCCCTGCTGCGCATCCCCGACAAGGGCACCCGCGACGCACTGATCCGCGACAAGATCAGCACCGGCAACTGGCAGCCGCATCTGGGCAACAGCCCGTCGCTGTTCGTCAACGCCGCCACCTGGGGCCTGCTGCTGACCGGCAAGCTGGTCTCCACGCACAATGAATCCGGCCTGACCTCCTCGCTCACCCGCATCATCGGCAAGAGCGGCGAGCCGATGATCCGCAAGGGCGTCGACATGGCCATGCGCCTGATGGGCGAACAATTCGTCACCGGCGAAACCATCGCCGAAGCACTGGCCAACGCCAGTCGTTTCGAGTCCAAGGGCTTCCGTTATTCCTACGACATGCTCGGCGAAGCCGCATTGACCGAGCATGACGCACAGAAGTACCTGGCCTCCTACGAGCAGGCGATCCACTCGATCGGCAAGGCCTCCCATGGCCGTGGCATTTATGAAGGCCCGGGCATCTCGATCAAGCTGTCGGCGCTGCACCCGCGTTACAGCCGCGCCCAGTACGAGCGCGTGATGGAAGAGCTGTACCCGCGCCTGCTGTCGCTGACCCTGCTGGCCAAGCAATACGACATCGGCCTGAACATCGACGCCGAAGAAGCCGACCGCCTGGAGCTGTCGCTCGACCTGCTCGAGCGCCTGTGCTTCGAGCCATCGCTGGCCGGCTGGAACGGTATCGGCTTCGTCATCCAGGCCTACCAGAAGCGCTGCCCGTACGTGATCGACTACGTCATCGACCTGGCCAAGCGCAGCCGCCACCGCCTGATGATCCGCCTGGTCAAGGGCGCCTACTGGGACAGCGAGATCAAGCGTGCCCAGGTCGAGGGCCTGGAAGGCTACCCGGTGTACACCCGCAAGGTGTACACCGACGTTTCCTACGTCGCCTGCGCGCGCAAACTGCTGGCAGTGCCGGAGGCGATCTATCCGCAGTTCGCCACCCACAACGCCCACACTCTGTCGGCCATCTACCACATCGCCGGCCAGAACTATTACCCGGGCCAGTACGAGTTCCAGTGTCTGCATGGCATGGGTGAGCCGCTATACGAACAGGTCGTAGGCAAAGTCTCCGAAGGCAAGCTGAACCGACCGTGCCGCGTGTACGCCCCCGTCGGTACTCACGAAACCCTGCTGGCCTACCTGGTGCGTCGCCTGCTGGAAAACGGCGCCAACACCTCGTTCGTCAACCGCATCGCCGACCATTCCATTTCCATTCAGGAGCTGGTTGCCGACCCGGTCGCCAGCATCGAACGCATGGGCACCCAGGAAGGCAGCATCGGCCTGCCGCACCCGCGCATCCCGCTGCCGCGTGATCTGTATGGCAGCGAGCGGGCCAACTCGGCCGGCATCGACATGGCCAACGAACACCGCCTGGCGTCGCTGTCCTGCGCCATGCTGGCCACCGCGCACAACGACTGGAAAGCCACCCCGCTGCTGGCCTGCGCCGCCAGCGAGTCCGCTGCAACGCCAGTACTGAACCCGGCAGACCATCGCGACGTGGTCGGCCATGTGCAGGAAGCCACGGTCGGTGACGTCGACAACGCCATCCAGTGCGCCATCAATGCCGCGCCGATCTGGCAGGCCACCCCGCCGGCCGAACGCGCCGCCATTCTGGAACGCACCGCCGACCTGATGGAGGCCGAGATTCAGCCGCTGATGGGGCTGCTGGTTCGTGAGGCTGGCAAAACCTTCGCCAACGCCATCGCCGAAGTGCGCGAGGCCGTGGACTTCCTGCGCTACTACGCGGTGCAGGCACGCAACGATTTCAGCAACGACGCCCACCGCCCACTGGGCCCGGTGGTGTGCATCAGCCCGTGGAACTTCCCGCTGGCAATCTTCAGCGGCCAGGTAGCCGCAGCTTTGGCGGCCGGTAACCCGGTGCTGGCCAAACCTGCCGAGCAGACCCCACTGATCGCGGCCCAGGCTGTGCGCCTGCTGCTTGAAGCCGGTATTCCCGAAGGCGTACTGCAGCTGCTGCCAGGCCGCGGTGAAACCGTCGGTGCCGGCCTGGTCGGTGACGAGCGCGTCAAAGGCGTGATGTTCACAGGCTCCACCGAAGTTGCCCGTCTGCTGCAGCGAAATGTCGCCGGCCGTCTGGACAACCAGGGCCGTCCGATCCCGCTGATTGCCGAAACCGGTGGCCAGAACGCAATGATCGTCGACTCCTCGGCACTGACCGAGCAGGTGGTGATCGATGTGGTGTCTTCGGCCTTCGACAGCGCCGGTCAGCGTTGCTCGGCCCTGCGCGTACTGTGCCTGCAGGAAGATTCCGCCGACCGTGTGATCGAGATGCTCAAGGGTGCCATGGCCGAAAGCCGCCTGGGCAACCCGGACCGCCTGGCCGTGGACATCGGCCCGGTGATCGACGCCGAAGCCAAGGCAGGCATCGAGAAGCACATCCAGGGCATGCGCGAAAAAGGCCGCTCGGTCTACCAGGTCGCCATCGCCGATGCCGCCGAGGTCAAACGCGGCACCTTCGTCATGCCAACCCTGATCGAGCTGGAGAGCTTCGACGAGCTCAAGCGCGAGATCTTCGGCCCGGTGCTGCACGTGGTGCGCTACAACCGCCGCAACCTCGATCAGCTGATCCAGCAGATCAACGACTCCGGCTACGGCCTGACCCTCGGCGTGCACACCCGTATCGACGAGACCATCGCCAAGGTGGTGGAGAACGCTAACGCCGGCAACCTGTACGTCAACCGCAACATCGTCGGTGCAGTGGTCGGTGTGCAGCCGTTCGGTGGTGAAGGCCTGTCCGGCACCGGCCCGAAAGCCGGCGGCCCGCTGTACCTGTACCGCCTGCTGTCGACCCGCCCGGCGGACGCCATTGGTCGTCACTTCCAGCAACAGGACGGCGAAGGCAAGCCGGAACGCACCCTGCACGAACAGCTGACCAAGCCGCTGCACAGCCTCAAGGCTTGGGCCGAGAGCAACCAACAGGCCGACCTGGCCGCGCTGTGCAGCCAGTTCGCCAGCCAGTCGCAAAGCGGCATCGCCCGCCTGCTGCCAGGCCCGACCGGCGAGCGCAACAGCTACACCATCCTGCCGCGCGAGCATGTGCTGTGCCTGGCGGATAACGAGGCTGACCTGTTGGCGCAGTTCGCTGCAGTGCTGGCGGTTGGCAGCTCAGCTGTGTGGGTGGACAGCGAGCCAGGCAAGGCTTTGCGCGGGCGCCTGCCGAAAGAGCTGCAGGCCAAGATCAAGCTGGTGGCGGATTGGAACAAGGATGAAGTGGCGTTCGACGCCGTGATCCACCATGGCGACTCCGACCAGCTGCGTGGCGTTTGCCAGCAGGTGGCCAAGCGGGCCGGGGCGATCGTTGGCGTACATGGGCTGTCCAGCGGGGATCACCAGATTGCGTTGGAGCGGTTGGTGATTGAGCGTGCGGTGAGTGTGAATACGGCTGCTGCGGGTGGTAATGCCAGCTTGATGACTATTGGCTGAGGCTGAGGGTCGTTGGCGAAAAAGGAGAGCTTCGGCTCTCCTTTTTTTGTGCTTGCTCCGAAATTGAGTCTGGGCGGCCAGGTGCATGCCTTGATTATTGCAGCGCGGCGGATATCGAGCGCCGCCCGCGCGGCGCATCGCGGATGAATCCGCTCCTACGGTCTACCTACGGCCAGTTATGTCTGGCACATCTTCACTGTCCGCCTTGTGCGTACGACTTGATATCGAGGCGTACGCCAAGACTGACAGCGGAGATGCCGCAGGCATAACTGGCCAGAGGTAGACCGTAGGAGCGGATTCATCCGCGATGCGCCGCGCGGGCGGCGCTCGGTTTGAAGACCACCAGACAAGCCATGGCGAACACCTGCACGCCGCACCGCTTTCTAAAGCCATATCACTCCCACCTATAAAACTGTCCCGCCTCCCCCCCTGGCCCTAGACTCGCCCCAAGCCCGCTCAAGGACCGCCGCCATGCCCGAGACCCTGCTCAGCCCCCGCAACCTCGCCTTCGAACTCTACGAAGTCCTCGACGCCGAAGCCCTGACCCAGCGCCCGCGCTTCGCCGAGCACAGCCGCGAAACCTTCGATGCGGCGCTGGCCACCGCGCGCACCATCGCCGAAAAGTTCTTCGCCCCGCACAACCGCAAGGCCGATGAAAACGAGCCGCGCTATGTGGACGGACGCGCCGAGCTGATCCCCGAGGTGAAACCGGCGGTCGATGCCTTCCTCGAAGCGGGCTTCCTCAACGCCAACCGCGACTTCGAAGTCGGCGGCATGCAGCTGCCCAGCCTGGTCTCGCAGGCCTGCTTCGCGCATTTCCAGGCCGCCAACGCTGGCACCACGGCCTACCCGTTCCTGACCATGGGTGCGGCCAACCTGATCGAAAGCTTCGGCAGCGATGAACAGAAACGCCTGTACCTGCAGCCGATGATCGAGGGCCGCTACTTCGGCACCATGGCGCTGACCGAACCCCACGCCGGCTCTTCGCTGGCCGATATCCGCACCCGCGCCGAACCGGCTGCCGACGGCAGTTACCGGATCAAGGGCAACAAGATCTTCATTTCCGGCGGCGACCACGAACTGTCCGAAAACATCGTGCACATGGTCCTCGCCAAGCTGCCCGACGCACCACCTGGGGTGAAGGGAATCTCGCTGTTCATCGTGCCCAAGTTCCTGGTCAAGCAAGACGGTAGTCGGGGCGAGCGCAACGATGTGCTGCTGGCCGGGCTGTTCCACAAGATGGGCTGGCGCGGCACCACGTCCACCGCGCTGAATTTCGGCGACAACGGCCAGTGTGTCGGCTACCTCATCGGCCAGCCGCACCAAGGCCTGGCGTGCATGTTCCAGATGATGAACGAAGCACGTATCGGCGTCGGCATGGGTGCGGTCATGCTGGGTTACGCCGGCTATCTGTATTCCCTGGAATACGCTCGTCAGCGCCCCCAGGGCCGACTGCCGGATAACAAGGATCCACAAAGCGCTGCGGTTCCAATCATCAGCCACACCGACGTCAAACGGATGCTTCTGGCGCAAAAAGCCTACGTGGAAGGAGCCTTCGACCTGGGTCTATACGCAGCCCGGCTGTTCGACGACACCCACACCGCCATCGAAGAAGACGCCCGAGTCCAAGCCCAGCAACTGCTCGACCTGCTGACGCCGATCGTCAAATCCTGGCCATCGACCTTCTGCCTCAAGGCCAACGAACTGGCGATCCAGATCCTCGGCGGCCACGGCTACACCCGCGAATACCCGGTCGAGCAGTACTACCGCGACAACCGCCTGAACCCGATTCACGAAGGCACCGAGGGCATCCAGTCGCTCGACCTGCTGGGCCGCAAACTGGCGCAGAACAACGGCGCCGGCCTCAAGCAACTGATTCGCCTGATCGCAGGCACAGCCGAACGCGCCAGCCATTACCCAAGCCTGGATGCCCTGCGCCAGCCCCTCGAACAGTTGATCAACCGCCTGCAGACCGTGACTCTGGCCCTGCTAGGCGATCTGGCCGAGGGCAAAACCGCTGGCGCGCTGGCCAACTCGGCCCTGTACCTCAAAGCCTTCGGCCACTGCGTGATCGGCTGGCGCTGGTTGGAACAGGCGACCCACGCCGAACTCGGCCTGTCGAAAGACAACCATGCCGACCGCGACTTCTATCTTGGCAAGCTGCAGGCTGCGCGGTACTTCCTTACCTGGGAGGTACCAGGCTGCCATCAAGAACTGGCGCTGCTCGAAGCTCGCGACGACACATGTCTCAGCATGCAGGACGCGTGGTTCTAGAGCCTGCCTGAATCGTCACTCAACACATTTTGCGGGAGAGGCTGATGTGTTCGGCTTGTGAGCGATGGCAATGCCAGCCGCCACCACCAGGATGCCAGCATAAGTCGTCCAATGAATCGCATCGCCGAACATCAGCGCGGCCCATAACAGGGTCACTGGTGGTTCGAGATAAACCAGCGTCGAGACGCGGGTTGCCGACAGCTTGGTCAGCAACATCCACAGGCTCAGATAGGCGATGAACGTCGAGAACAAGGTCAGCCAGACAACTGCGGCCCATACCTGGGTAGTGGTAGGCACTTCGATCAAGCCCAGCGGCAACCCTATGGTGGTGAGCAATACCAGGGTCGTGGTCGATTGCAGAAACAATGGCATCAGCAAACCGTCCTTGCTGTGGTCGGTTGCCAGGACCGATTGCCGTCGCTGATAAAGGGTGGCGATCGACAACGTTATCGCGGCGATCAGCGGCAGCGCATACAGCCACAGGTCGAGCCGAGTGGTGGACAAGTTGTACTCGCCGAAAATGACCATGCTGACACCCGCGAACCCGATCCCCAGCCCCAGCCACTCCTGTCTACCGCTGCGTTCCTGCTGATCTCTGCTGGTAAGTGATGCCGTTATCAAGGGTTGTAGAGCGCAGATGATGGCCGCAATGCCTGCCGATAGCCCGCCTCGGATAGCGATGTAGACGCTGACCAGGTAAGCAAATTGGGCCAGGAATCCGATAATCGCGTTGTAACGCAACTGCCCCCAAGACAGCGTGCGCAGTCGATGCACGACCAACGGCAGCAGGCAGAGGCTGACCAGCAGAAAGCGCCAGAACAGCAGATTTATCGCGCCAGCGTCCTCCGTGCCCAACCGAGCACCAATGAAGCCCGAGCTCCAGGAAAGAACGAAGATGACTTGCAGGATAAGCAGGTATGGCGCGCTGCCTTGCATGATCACCCCCCCCTGTGACGCAATTCCTCGAACGTAATCGGCTCCATGCCAATCCGGGCATACTGCCGGGCTGCCGGACGATGCAGAGCCCAGCGCAGCTTCAACCAATTGGGAATCGTCGCAGGGATGCCATCGTCGGAGGCCAGGTGCCAGAAACGATTGGAATCATCAGTGAAATAGGGGCAGTGGAAAGACAGTACCAGGGACATGCGTCGGCCGCTCAGCACCGGCCGGACACCATGAAACAAGCGGCTGCCGTAGATGAACAGCGCATCACCTGGTGCATCCAGGCCTGCAGTTTCGAACGTACGGTGATCCAACGCATCGAAAGTATCAATGGTTCCGTTATGGAACAGGAACTCGCCCCCACTGTAGTCGCAACCGCCCGACAATACGACGTTGAGCACGTAATTGGTGCCGTCCGTGTGCCACATGCCCAACTGCTGTTGTTGCTCGACAGGCTTGGGATAAAAGTAGTTGATCTGCGAACGCGCATTGAGCATCGGGTATGGCACGAGCGGCACGCCTGCAATCCGGGAAACAGCCAGCAGGAATGAGCGGCTGTTCATCATGTCGTCGATGAATGACGAAAGCGCCGTTACCCCCCGGGTGCGCCGCGAAATGATCCAGTCACTGTCCCCTGCCCGTTGCTCCAGGCGGGCACCGATGTCTTGCAACACCGCCACCCCCTCGGGAGTGAACAACCGATGAACCACAGCCACCCCGGTAATGGCGTCCGCCTCAATGGTTGAGTGAGGACTCTCTGCATAGCCAAGCTGTTCGAGTGTGCGGCTGTCGCTGACACTGGGCCCTTGTTGGCACAGCAGATCGTCGCGCCAGGCGATAGGGTCGCCCAGGCAAATCGACGATGGCCGCTGCGTGCGCTTCAATGTCGACTTCAAGGCCAGCTTCACACGCCCTAAGCCGCGTTCGAACAGGGGTAAGGTGCTTGAGTGGTTCATGATTTGCCCGTCCTCGTGGAGTGACTACTGGAGATATTTTGCAATCTGGTAGCGCACCGAACCGTCACCACTGGCGAATTCGTCCACCACACTGCAGTTGCAGTGCCTTGCGCGCATGCGGCGGAACTGTTCGGGTGTGTATTTGAGGCAGATGTTGGTCAGCAGATACCCATGCTCTTCCAGGCGTTGCACGGGCTGCAGGGTCACGACTACGTGAATCAACTCATCCAGAATTCGCAGCGGGACGAGAATGGCCTCATGCTCGCCACAGGGTAGGAAGCTTTGCTGAAGCGCCACCATGCGGGAGAACTGGAGCATGTTGGGGTTGGCATAGAATGAAAGAATGGTGTTTTCCAGGCCCTGTTCGTACACCTGCATTTCCGAAAGGATGTAGGTGGTATCACCCGCCAGATTACGGATGAGCCTGCCAGTGCTCACCGGCAGTTCATTACCTTCCTGAAAGCCGAGCAGGGTGATGAGGGTGAGCTCCTGGTCGTGCCGCAAGTCGTCGTGGGTCACGGTGCGATAGTCCGCGGCGATGTAGTTGAAGCTGCCCTCCGCCTGAACGATGGGCAGTAACGCATCGCTCATGGCGGATTCCGATGTCTGATTGATATCGATGGCGGTGTAGCGAATGGAGCTTGAGGTTTGCGCCATTTGCTTGAGCAAGCAGGCACTCTTGACCGGCTCCGGGCCTAGCTCGACGTAATGCACGCGGCGCCCGCTACCAAGCGCCGCCAGCCGCTCGGCAACATTGCCGATGACGCTCTTGAGCGCCCCCTTCCCCTGCGCGTCGGCACAAAGCCCGTCGTCACCTACACCTTGCTCGTTCAGATCCCGCATGAGCAGAAATATCTCGTGATTGAAACGCTGTTCACGGTCAGCTACGGGTTCGGGCTGAATAAGCGTCGAGTACTTCTCATGGTTCTCGACGGTCCATAGGCGTGCGTGCTGATAAGAGGGGGTGCGTACGAGTGCATCTACAACAAAGTCGTTCAGGCTCATCCGTGTCATTCCATTGCATTGTCGGTAGGGAAGCGTGCTTTGGGCCCACAGTAAGTGGGGGTATGAAGCCTGTACAGTTGATTAAATCGAAGCGCTGGTTCGATCCAACCAAATAAGGAAGTTATATGGGCAAAGGCCTCGACATAGATGTATTGAGAACCTTCCAGGCAGTGGCTCGGCTAGGTCGCTTCAAGGATGCTGCCGACTACGTCCACCGCAGCCCCTCGGCAGTGACCTCGCAAATACAGAAGCTGGAGGAGAAGCTGGGGCAACAGCTGTTCGCCCGCAGCAACCAGTCAGTTGAGCTGACCCCGGCAGGCCGTCATTTGCTGGGTGAAGCGACACGTTTCCTCATGGTCCACGACCGGCTGCTGGCAACGCTGTCGCCGCAGCAGATGACCGGCAAGGTCCGCCTGGGAGTACCCGACGGCTATGCTGCCGATCTCATGAGCGACTTTTTGCCGGAGTTCGTCGCCAGCAATCCCAAGCTGGAACTGGAGGCCGTGGCGCGATCCAGCGCCGAGCTGATCGACCTGTTCGCCCGGCAACGCCTGGACCTTGCAGTGGCAGTCAGCAGTGATAACTGGGAGCAGGGAGAATGGCTGCGTTCGACTCGGCCACGCTGGGCTGCGGCCCCAGGGTTCACCCATGACGCCAGTCGCCCCTTGCCATTGGCACTGCAGTTGAAGGGCTGCCCGTACCGGGAAGCCGCCTTGCAGGCGTTGAAGGCACAGGGCATCGAGTACCGTGTGCTGCTGGAAAGCGCCAATTGGCATGCGGTGCTGGCCTGCATGCGAAGCGGCCTGGCAGTCGGCATCGTCGAAGGCCTCGATGACGGCGATACATCGCTCGCCTACCTGGAAGGCATGGGCTTGCCCGACCTTGCCAACATCACATCTACTTGCTGACGGACACCTCCCATCATGTCGCGGCCCATCTGAACGCAATGTTGAAAGCCGCCATCCAGAAGGACGGGGCGGGTCGCGGTGCAACCATAGGCAATACGAATCCCTGACCTGGGAAGTACCGGGCTGCCATAATGTGCGGGTGTTGCCCGAGGCACGCGATGAAATCTGCCTCGGCAAGCAAGACGGGTGGTTCTAGGGGGAGCCACCGTGCACGCGGAGGTTTGCCCATGTTCGATTCCAGCGCCTTGTTACGCCAGCGCTTTGCCGCGCTGCGCAGCACGGCCGAGTTGTTTTCCCTGCGCCATGTAAAACAGTCGCACCAGACGCTTTCGGTGCGGCGCAATGTGGCCGAGCCACCCTTCTTCAGCCAGGACGAAGGCGCAATGCTCACTGTTCGGGTCAATGGTGTGGAGGCCTACGCGGCCACTGCCGACTTGTCCCAGCAAGGCCTGCAACGCGCGTTGGAACAAGCCGAGGCACTCGCCAGGCAGATCGCCAGCCATAGCCTGCTCGACCTGCGCGACCAGCCTGTAACCAGCGCACGCCACGACCACATCTCGCCGAATTTCGAGCAACCTCTGCCCTCCCTTGCTGACTGCCTTGGCCTGCTCGCCGCTGAATCGGCCAGTGTGCCCAAGGACGAGCGTCTGGTGGACTGGCAGGCCAGCCTGAGCCAGACCCTGGTCGAGCAGACTTACCTGAATTCCGCTGGCGCCGAACTGCGCCACGCGCAGCGCTTCCTGTTCCCGGGGCTTGGCGTGATCGCCAGCGACGGGCAGGACAGCCAGAGCCGCAGCCTGGGCCGCGACAACTTCGGCCAGCAGGGCGGCTTCGAGATCATCGAGCGCTGCGGCCTGGTCGGTGCCGCCCACCGGGTCGCCGACGAAGCGCTGCAGTTGCTGCTGGCGCCGAACACGCCCAGCGGTCAGCGCGATCTGCTGCTGATGCCTGACCAGATGATGCTGCAGATTCACGAGTCCATCGGCCACCCGCTGGAGATGGACCGCATTCTCGGCGACGAGCGCAACTACGCTGGCACCAGCTTCGTCAAAGCCAGCGACTTCGGCCATCTGCAGTACGGCTCCAAGCTGCTCGACGTGACCTTCGATCCAACCATCGGCGAAGAACTGGCCAGCTACAGCCACGACGACGACGGCACTCCGGCCAGCAAGCAGTTCCTGATCCGCGACGGCCTGCTGCTGCGCCCGCTGGGCGGTGCCCTGTCGCAGTTCCGCTCGGGCCTGGACGGCGTGGCCAACAGCCGCGCCTGTGGCTGGAACCGCGCGCCGATCGACCGCATGGCCAACCTCAACATCGAGCCGGGTGATCGGACGCTCGAGCAACTGATTCAGGGGATCGAGCATGGCATCCTGATGCGTACCAACCGCTCCTGGTCCATCGATGACGCGCGCAACAAGTTCCAGTTCGGCTGCGAGTGGGGCCAGCTGATCGAAAACGGCGAGCTCAAAGGCATCGTCAAGAACCCCAACTACCGCGGCATCTCCGCGCAGTTCTGGCGCAACCTGTCGGCCGTCGGCGACCGCAGCACCTTCCAGGTCCTGGGTACGCCCAACTGCGGCAAGGGCGAACCCAACCAGGTGGTACGGGTCGGGCACGCCTCCCCGGCCTGCGTGTTCCGCCAGATCGACGTTTTCGGAGGTGACGCCTGATGAAACATGCTTTCGAAGCCCTGGTCGGCGTCGTGCGCGACGGCCTGCACCCTGGCGAACAATTTACCCTCGGCTACAGCGCCGAGCGCTCGCAGTTCGTGCGTTTCAACCACGCCAAGGTGCGCCAGGCCGGCGAGGTCAGCCAGGCCAGTGCACAGCTGCGGCTGATCCGTGATGGGCGCCAGGCTGAACAGCAGGTCACCTTGAGCGGTGATGCGCCGCTGGACAGCCAGCGCCTGCGCGAGGCCTTGGCCCAATTGCGTCAGACCCTGCCGTTGCTGGCTGTCGACCCTTACTTGCGCTTGGACGAAAATGCCTGGCACAGCCACAGCCTGCAGGAACAGGCGCTGCCTGAGCTGAGCGAAGTACTGGCGCTGCTCGGCTCCGAGGCCGGCGACCTGGACCTGGTCGGCATCTACGCCGCCGGCCCGATCTGCCGGGGGTTCGCCAGTTCGTACGGAGCGTTCGGCTGGCACCAGGCCAACAGCTTCAACTTCGACTGGAGCTTGTTCCACGGCAATGGCCAGGCCGTGAAGGCCAACTATGCCGGCCAGGTGTGGGATGCCGGGGACTTCACTGCCCGGCTGCGCCTGGCGCGGGAACAACTGGGCTTCCTCGGCCGGCCGGCGGTCACCCTGAAACCTGGCAGCTACCGCGCCTACCTGGCGCCTGCAGCCATGGACGAAATCGCCGGCATGCTGTGCTGGGGCGGGTTCTCCGCGCAGGCCCTGGCCACCGGCAACAGCGCGTTGCAGCGTTTATACAGCGGTGACGCGCAACTGAGCCCGCTGGTCAGCTTCGCCGAGCAGGTCAGCGGTTCGTTGAGCCCGGCGTTCTCTGATGAAGGCTCGCCGCGCCTGGACGTGCCGCTGATTCGCCAAGGCCAGGCTGTGGACAGATTGGTGAGCGCCCGCAGTGCCGTCGAATTCGAGTTGCTTGCCAACGGTGCCGACAGTTACGAGTCGCCGTGTGCGCTGAGCCTGGCAGCGGGCAACCTGGCCAGTGCCGATATCCTGCAGCGGCTCGGCACGGGGCTATATATCAGCAACCTGTGGTACCTGAATTACTCGGACTTGCCGGCAGCGCGCATGACCGGGCTGACGCGCTTTGCCACCTTCTGGGTGGAGAACGGTGAGATTCAGGGGCCGGTGAGTACCATGCGCTTCGATGACAGCCTGTACAGTTTGCTGGGCAGCCAGCTGGAAGACCTGACCCAGGAGCGGGAGATGATTTTGTCGACCAGCACCTATGGGCAACGCAGCACCGGGTCGAGTCATTTGCCGGGGGCGCTGGTCAAAGCGCTGACCCTGACATTGTGAGTGGCCTTGTCGGCCTCTTCGCGGGGCAAGCCCGCTCCCACAGGTTTTGCTGCAGACTCTGTGGGAGCGGGCTTGTCCCGCGAAGAGGCCGGCACTGACGGAAGAGGAAGCCATGCCCGAACGCACCCCGCTGGACCCCACCACCGCCCGCTGGATCCCCTGGGTGGTGGCCATCGCCTTCTTCATGCAGTCCCTGGACGGCACCATCCTCAACACCGCCCTGCCGGCCATGGCCCGCTCGCTGGATGAAGACCCGCTGCGCATGCAGGGCGTGATCATCGCCTACATGCTCACCGTGGCCCTGCTGATCCCGGCCTCGGGCTGGATCGCCGACCGCTTCGGCACCAAACGCATCTTCTTCAGCGCCATCCTGCTGTTCAGTTTCGGCTCGTTGCTGTGCGCCATGGCCAACAGCCTCGGTTTCCTGATCTTCGCCCGCATCGTGCAGGGCCTGGGCGGCGCGCTGATGCTGCCGGTCGGGCGGCTGGTGGTACTGCGCGCCTACCCGCGCAGCGAACTGGTGCGGATCATGAGCTTCATCACCATTCCCGGTCTGCTCGGCCCGCTGCTGGGCCCGACCCTGGGCGGCTGGCTGGTCGAGATCCTCACCTGGCACTGGATCTTCCTGCTCAACCTGCCGGTCGGCGCCATCGGCTGCTATGCGGTGTGGAAGTTCATCCCCGACCTGCGCGGCGCCGAACGCACCACCTTCGATGGCCCTGGCTTCATCCTGTTCGGCGCGGCGATGGTGCTGATCACCATCGCCATGGAAGGCCTGGGCGAGCTGCACCTGCCGCACCTGCGGGTGATGCTGTTGCTGTTCGCCGGCATGGCCTGCCTGGCCGCCTACTGGCTGCGCGCCGGGCGCGACCCGGAGCCACTGTTCTCACCCAGCCTGTTCCGCGTGCGCACCTTCGCCATCGGCATCCTCGGCAACCTGTTCGCGCGCCTGGGCAGTGGTGCTCTACCCTTCCTGGTACCATTGCTGCTGCAGGTGGCGCTGGGCTATTCGCCGGCGCAGGCCGGCATGAGCATGATCCCGCTGGCGGCGGCGGCGATGGTGGCAAAATCCATCGCCCGGCCGCTGATCGAGCGGCTCGGCTACCGCATCGTGCTGACCGGCAACACCTTGCTGCTGGGCCTGCTGTTGGCCAGCCTCGGTCTGGTGGATGAGCAAACCCCGTACGCCGTGCTGCTGGTGCAGCTGGCCCTGCTCGGCGCGGTGAACTCCATGCAGTTCACGGCAATGAACACAGTGACCCTGATCGACCTCGACGATGCCAGCGCCAGCAGCGGCAACAGCCTGCTGTCGGTGGTCGCACAGCTGTCGCTGAGCCTGGGCGTGGCCTGTGCTGGCGCACTGCTCGGTGGCTTTACCGCCGCTGGCAGCGCCGATGGCATAGAGACCACCCTGGGCGCCTTCCAGCTGACCTTCGTGACCATCGGCATCATGGCGATGCTGGCGGCGGCGATCTTCCTGCAACTGGCGCCGACGGACGGAAGGCGTGCCCGTCGTCCGGAACCGCACATGGAGTCGTAGGGCGAATGGCCATGAGGCTGGTAGACTGTGCGGCATTTTTCGCTTCGCAACGCAGGCCCGCCTCGTGACCACCGAAACCACCGCTTTTGCCACCTTGCCGCTGTCCGCCGCCATGCTGGCCAACCTGGACGCCCTCGGCTATGCCGCGATGACGCCGATCCAGGCCCAGAGCCTGCCCGTCATCCTCAGGGGCCAGGACCTGATCGCCCAGGCCAAGACCGGCAGCGGCAAGACCGCCGCCTTCGGCATCGGCCTGCTCAACCCGATCAACCCGCGCTACTTCGGCTGCCAGGCGCTGGTGCTGTGCCCGACCCGCGAGCTTGCCGACCAGGTCGCCAAGGAGCTGCGCCGCCTGGCCCGCGCCGAGGACAACATCAAGATCCTGACCCTGTGCGGCGGGGTATCGCTCGGCCCACAGATCGCTTCGCTGGAGCACGGCGCGCACATCATCGTCGGCACCCCAGGCCGCATCCAGCAGCACCTGGACAAAGGCACCCTGGTGCTCGACGGGCTCAACACCCTGGTGCTGGACGAAGCCGACCGCATGCTCGACATGGGCTTCTTCGACGCCATCGCCAGCATCATCGGCAAGACCCCGGCGCGCCGCCAGACCCTGCTGTTCTCGGCCACCTACCCGGCCGGTATCGAGCAGCTGGCCGCCGACTTCATGCGCAAGCCGCAGCAGGTCAAGGTCGAGAGCCTGCACACCGACAACCAGATCGAGCAGCGCTTCATCGAGATCGACGCGCAGCATCGCCTGGAAGCCGTCACCCGCGTGCTCGGCCACTATCGCCCGCAGTCGTGCGTGGCGTTCTGCTTCACCAAGCAACAGTGCGAAGACGTGGTCGCCCACCTGACCGCCAAGGGTATCGTCGCCCAGGCCCTGCACGGCGACCTGGAGCAGCGCGACCGCGATCAGGTGCTGACCATGTTCGCCAACCGCAGCAGCTCGGTGCTGGTGGCCACCGACGTGGCCGCCCGTGGCCTGGACATCGATGGCCTGGACATGGTCATCAACGTCGAGCTGGCCCGTGATGCCGAAATCCATGTGCACCGCGTCGGCCGTACCGGTCGTGCTGGCGAGAAAGGCATCGCCGTCAGCCTGGTGGCCCCGGCCGAAGGCCACCGCGCCCAGGCCATCGAGGCGCTGCAGAAGAGCCCGCTGCGCTGGGACCAGCTGGACAGCCTGAAGAACAAGGGCGGCGAGCCGCTGCTGCCGGTCATGAGCACCCTGTGCATCGCCGCTGGCCGCAAGGACAAGCTGCGCCCCGGTGACATCCTCGGTGCGCTGACCGGTGATGCCGGCATCCCGGGCAAGCAGGTGGGCAAGATCGCCATCTTCGACTTCCAGGCGTTCGTTGCCGTGGAGCGGGCATTGGCCAAACAGGCCATGCAGCGCTTGAACAGCGGCAAGATCAAGGGCCGCGCCCTGAAAGTCCGTATTCTCTGATGTATTTTTTGGGGCTGCTTTGCAGCCCATTCGCGGGGCAAGCCCGCTCCCACAAGATATCTGCAGTATTCGAGACGGGTGCAATTCCTGTGGGAGCGGGCTTGCCCCGCGAATGGGCCGCACAGCGGCCCCAGCTATAAAGAGGTAAAACCGTGCACACCACCGACGTAATCATCCTCGGCGCCGGCGCCGCCGGCCTGATGTGCGCCCAGCTCAGCGCCCGCCGTGGCCGCCGGGTGCTGCTGCTCGACCACGCCAACAAGCCAGGCAAGAAGATCCTCATGTCCGGCGGCGGGCGCTGCAACTTCACCAACATGTACACCGAGCCGGCCAACTTCCTCTCGCACAACGCGCACTTCTGCAAATCGGCGCTCGCCCGCTACACCCAGTGGGACTTCATCGAGCTGGTGGCCAAGCATGGCGTGGCGTACCACGAGAAGAAGCTCGGCCAGCTGTTCTGCGACAACAAGGCCAGCGACATCCTCGACATGCTGCTGGCCGAGTGCGACGACGCCGGTGCCGAACTGCGCATGCAGACCAGCATCGAGCACATCGAAAAGACCGAAAGCGGCTACCTGCTGCAAACCAGCGCCGGGCAGTTCGCCTGCCAGTCGCTGGTGATCGCCACCGGCGGCCTGTCGATCCCGACCCTGGGCGCGACCGGCTTCGGTTACCAGGTGGCGCGCCAGTTTGGCCACACCCTGCTGCCGACCCGCGCCGGACTGGTGCCGTTCACCATCACCGAGCCCCAACTCAAGGCATTGTGCACCGAACTGTCGGGCACCTCGCTGGACTGCACCGCCAGCTGCAACGGCACGAGCTTCCGCGAAAACCTGCTGTTCACCCACCGTGGTCTGAGTGGGCCGGCGATTCTGCAGATCTCGTCGTTCTGGGAGGCCGGCGACACCGTCGAAATTAACCTGCTGCCTGACCGCGACGCACTGACCTGGCTGCAGGCGCAACAGAGCGAGCGCGCCAACGCCGAGCTCAAGACCGTGCTGGGCGAGGTGTTCACCCGCAAGCTGGCCAACCTGCTGGCCGAGCAGTGGTTCGAATCGAGGCCGATGAAGCAGTACACCCCGGCAGAATTGGCACAGATCGCCGATAAACTGGCGGCCTGGCAGCTGGTGCCGGCTGGCACCGAAGGCTACCGTACCGCCGAAGTGACCCTGGGCGGCGTCGATACCCGCGAGGTGTCGTCGAAGACCATGGAATCGCTGAAAAGCCCCGGGCTGTACTTCATCGGCGAGGTGCTGGACGTGACCGGCCACCTGGGCGGTTTCAACTTCCAGTGGGCCTGGGCATCCGCTAACGCTGCTGCACAGTTCGTGTAGAGTAGAATCCATTCAGCAGCACGGAACGCTTCTTGCTGGTCCGTGCCGCAATGCATTCATTCGATCACTGCCAGCAGGCCATCATGTCATCGAGTTCGTTCCGTCAGTCACTGCGTCGCCTGTGGGGCCAAGACAAATTCAGCTACAGCATCCGGGTCACCATCGCCCTCACCGGCAGCCTGGCCCTGTGCTGGTATCAGAACGAGATGGCGCTGCTGATCCCGCTGTTCCTGGGCATCATCGCCAGCGCCCTGGCCGAGACCGACGACAGCTGGCAGGGGCGTCTCAGCGCCCTCGCCGTGACCCTGGTCTGCTTCGCCATCGCCGCCCTGGCCGTCGAACTGCTGTTCCCCTACCCCTGGATTTTCGCCATCGCGCTGGCCCTGGCGGCCTTCGGCCTGACCATGCTCGGCGCCTTGGGCGAGCGCTATGGGGCCATCGCCTCGGCAACGCTGATCACCGCGGTGTACACGATGATCGGCGTCGACCAGCGCGGCGGCCAGGTCACCGACTTCTGGCACGAACCGCTGCTGCTGGTGGCAGGTGCGGCCTGGTATGGCCTGCTCTCGGTGCTGTGGCAGGCGCTGTTCTCCAACCAGCCGGTGCAGCAGAGCCTGGCCAAGCTGTTCTTCGAACTGGGGCGCTACCTCAAGCTCAAGGCCAACCTGTTCGAACCGATCCGCAACCATGACCTGGAGGCGCGCCGCCTGGAGCTGGCGCAGCAGAATGGCAAGGTGGTCGCGGCGCTCAACGCGGCCAAGGAAATCATCCTGCACCGGGTCGGCAACAGCCAGCCCAATTCCAAGGTCAGCCGCTACCTCAAGCTGTACTTCCTGGCCCAGGACATTCACGAGCGCGTCAGCGCCTCGCACTACCCGTACAACGCCTTGGCCGACGCGTTCTTCCACAGCGACGTGATGTTCCGCTGCCAGCGCCTGCTGCGCCACCAGGGCTCGGCCTGCCAGGACCTGGCGCGCTCGATTCGCCTGCGCCAGCCGTTCGTGCTGGACAGCCGTTTCGCCGACACCCTGGAAGACCTCAACGCTTCGCTGGAGCACCTGCGCACCCAGAACAACCCGGCCTGGCGCGGGCTGCTGCGCTCGTTGCGCGCCCTGGCCGCCAACCTGGCCACACTAGACCGCCTGCTGGGCGCCGCCAGCAACCCCGACAGCCTGGCCGATGCCAGCGACAGCAGCCTGCTCGACCGCTCGCCACGCAACCTCAAGGACGTCTGGAAGCGCCTGCGCACCCAGCTGACGCCCACCTCCCTGCTATTCCGCCACGCCCTGCGCCTACCGCTGGCGCTGTCGATCGGCTACGGCATGGTGCACCTGATTCACCCGACCCAAGGCTACTGGATCATCCTCACCACGTTGTTCGTCTGCCAGCCCAACTACGGCGCCACCCGCCGCAAACTGGTGCAGCGGGTATTCGGCACGGCGATCGGCCTGACCGTCGGCTGGGCGCTGTTCGACCTGTTCCCCAACCCGGTGGTGCAGTCGCTGTTCGCCGTGGTCGCCGGGGTGGTGTTCTTCGTCAACCGTACGACCCGCTATACCCTGGCCACGGCGGCGATCACCCTGATGGTGCTGTTCTGCTTCAACCAGATCGGCGACGGTTATGGGCTGTTCCTGCCGCGCCTGTTCGATACCCTGGTCGGCAGCCTGATCGCCATTCTCGCGGTGTTCCTGTTCCTCCCCGACTGGCAGGGCCGGCGCCTGAACAAGGCGCTGGCCAACACCCTGGCCTGCGCCAGCGTGTACCTGCGCCAGATCATGCAGCAGTATGCCCATGGCAAGCGCGACGACCTCGCCTACCGCCTGGCCCGGCGCAACGCCCACAACGCCGACGCGGCGCTGTCCACCACGCTGGCCAACATGCTCATGGAACCGGGGCATTTCCGTAAGGAGGCCGATGTGGGCTTCCGCTTCCTGGTGCTGTCGCACACCTTGCTCAGCTACCTTTCAGGGCTTGGCGCGCACCGCGATACGGCGTTGCCGGCCGAGGTTCAGGAGCAGTTGATCGACGGCGCGGGTCAGAGCCTGGCCAACAGCCTGGATGAAATCGCCAACGGTCTGGCGGCGCGCTTGCCGGTGGCGATTCACAGTGACAGCGAAGAGCAGCTGGCCAATGCCCTGGAGCAGATGCCCGAAGAGCTGGATGAGCACCAGCGCCTGGTACAGACCCAGCTGGCATTGATCTGCCGGCAATTGGGACCGTTAAGAACATTGGCTGCGCATTTGATAAAGGAAGGTGCACCGGCCTGATTGTGTTATTGCCTGTGCCGGCCTCTTCGCGGGGCAAGCCCGCTCCCACATGGATCGGCTTATGCAGGACCAATGTGGGAGCGGGCTTGCCCCGCAAAGAGGCCAGTGCAGGCAATAGTGATCAGAAGCCATGCTGGCGCAGAAGCCTTTCATAGCTGCCATCGGCCTTCATGGCAGCAATCGCCTGCTCGAAGCGTTCGACGATCTGCTGATGCTCGGGGTGCTTGAGGCTCACCAGGATGTGCAGGGTGTTCTCGCCCAACGGCGGCTCGACCAATGCCACCGCGTCGCGCACCTGTTCGGGCTCACGCTGCAAGTTGTAACGCGCCACGAACTCGTCCTCCACCGCCAGGTTCACCCGCCCTGCCGCGACCATGCGCACGGCGGAAGAAAAGTTGCGCACCGGCACCTTGAGCAAGCGGGTGTCGCCATCGAACTCAGGCGAATACGCATAATCGCGCACTACGGCGATGCGGTAGGGATAGAGATCGGCCTGGCGTCGAAAACGCAAGCTGTCGCCCTTGCGCTTGAGCAAGCGGATGCGGTTGGTCAGGTAGGCTTTGGAAAAGTGGCCAATACGCGCGCGCGAATCGTTGTACCAGGCGTTGATCAGCACGTCGTAACGGCCTTCGCTGACGCCCAGCAGCGCCCGCGCCCACGGCGCCTCCTCGTACACGCTGGGGTACCCGGCGCGGGCCAGCGCGGTGGTGACGATGCTGGTGGCAAGGCCCCCGCCCGGCATCCTGGTATCGGTGAACGGGGGCCAGGTGTCGGCCACCAGGCGCAGCTTGTCCTGGCCCAGCGCGGGCGCTGTCAGCATCACGCCCAACAATCCCAAAACCAAAAGCAGTGGCCGCATGCTCAAGTCCTTTTGCAATGGGGGACACGCGCAATCCAGCCTACACAAAGCCGCTGCTCAGGGCAGCGGCCAATAGTGTCATTTAGCCTCTATTTTGGCCGAACCTTGGAGCCTCACGGGTAACCAAGCACTTCCCTGATCTGGCGCAGGTGCTGGATGATCCACTGCTTGTCGATCGCCCCCCAGTCATGAATGCGGTAGTGCCCGGCATGGTTGCGCGCGCCTTCCTGCTGCTCGAACTCACAGACGATGTCCAGGTCGGCCAGTGCCGCGATGGTGTCCTGAGCAGTGCGCCGGGGCATGCCGGTGGCTTCCATCAATGCCGGCACGCTGGTCGCGGTCTGGCTGTCGATAAGCCAGGCCACGTACAAGCGGCGGTAAAAGCTGCTCTTGGTCTTGCTCACATCCATGCTGCGTGATCCTTACAGGTTACCCGGCAGCTCCCGATAGGTCAGGTAGACGCGCAGGTCGAATTCCAGTTGATGGTAATCCGGCTCCATGTGCTGACAGAGCTGGTAGAACGCCTTGCTGTGGTCGCGCTCGCGCAGGTGCGCCAGTTCGTGCACCACGATCATGCGCAGGAAGGCGGGCGCCGCCTCCTTGAACAGCGAGGCGATGCGGATTTCCTTCTTGGCCTTGAGCTTGCCGCCCTGCACCCGCGACACCGCAGTGTTGAGCCCGAGGGCGCGGTGGGTCAGGTCCAGTCGATTGTCGAACAGCACCTTGTCCAGGCTGGGGGCGGTGCGCAGGTACTGCTGGCGCAAGTCCTGGGCGTAGCCGTACAACGCCTTGTCGCTCTGCACGTCATGGCGGCCGGGGTAGCGGCGCTGCAGGTAATCGCCAAGGCGGTCACTGGCGATCATCTGCCGCACCTGCTCCTGCAGGTGCGGGGGGTAGGCTTGCAAGTAGCGTAATACGGTCATGGCACGGCTCGGCGTAACGAATGACGATTCTAGCCAATCACGGCCGCGGCCAGGAAAAAATCGCCGGGAAACCGCTGGCATCGGCGGCGGTCATCGGGTAGGCGACCAGGAAGCCTTGCACGTATTCGCAACCGTTTGCCTTCAACCACGCAGCTTGGGCCTGGGTTTCCACACCCTCGGCGATGACCGTGATGCGGTAGTCCGCGCACAGGCCGATGACGCTGCGCACCAAGGCCGCGTCCGCCGCCGAATCAGGCAGGCGCGCCACCAGGTGGCGGTCGAGCTTCAAGGTATCGATCGGCAGGTCGCGCAACATGCGCAGCGAACAGTCGCCGGCGCCAAAATCGTCGAGCGCCACGCGCACGCCCAGCTCGCGCAGGCGGTGAATCTGTTTGATGGCCGCATCGATGTTGTACATCAGCGAGGTCTCGGCCACTTCAACTTCAAGCTGCGTGGGGTCGAGCTGGTAGTCGTGAATCACCCGCTGCAGTTCGTCGACCAGACCGGGCAGGGTGAATTGCGCGCGGCTCAGGCTGATCCCCAACACCAGGTCCGGGGCGAAACGCTCGCGCCAGGCCTGGCGCTGCGCGGCGCCGTGCCGGTAGATCCAGCTGGCCAGGCGGTTGATGAGCCGGGCTTCTTCCAGCAAGGGGATGAACAACCCCGGCGGCACATCGCCGACGCTGGGGTGCTGCCAGCGCAGCAGCGCCTCGAAGCCTCGCAAACGGCCATCGGCAAACGCCACCTGTGGCTGATACACCATGTTGAAATCCTGAGACTCGACCGCATTGCGCACGCTGTCTTCGAGCATCAGCCGCGAACGCGCTCGGCCATTGAGCTCTTGATCGTAGAAGCGATACTGATGGCGACCGGCCTGTTTGGCCGCGTACATCGCCGTATCCGCCGCGCGCAACAGGCCTTCGACATTGGCACCGCAGTCAGGATAGGTGGCGATGCCGATGCTGACGCCCAGGCACACATCCAGGCCCTCAACCTGCTGCTGGATGGCCACCCGCTCGAGTACCTGCTCGGCAAAACGCCCGGCCTGCTCCGGGTACGGCAGATTGTCGAACAGCGCGGTGAACTCGTCACCACCCATGCGCGCCAGCAGCGCCTCACCGCCCAGGCAGTCCTTGAGCTGTTCGCCCACCCAGCGCAGCACCCGGTCTCCGGCCTCATGGCCCAACGAATCGTTGATCCGCTTGAAACCGTCCAGGTCCATGTACATCAAAGCCTGGGCCTTGTCCGAACGTTCGTTGCGCAGCAGCACGCCTTCAGCGGCCTGGTAGAAGCCGCGGCGGTTGAGCAGCCCGGTGAGCGGGTCGGTCACCGCCTGGTACTCGAGTTGCTGGTGCAGGTTGCGCACCACCGACATGTCCAGCACCGTTACCACCATTGCCTGCTGATCGGCCGGCAGCGGTGCACAGGACAGCGCCACCGGGACCAGGTGGCCGCTGACCGTACGCAGGTGGGCATCGTGTACGCGAAAGATCTGCCGCGCCTGGTACGCCTGGTGAAAGTCGGACTCGCTCCACAGCGTGGCATTGGCCAATTGCACCAGGTCCAGCAAATGGGCGCCCTGCAACTGCTCCACCGACGCGTCAAGCAGGCGCGAGATCGCCGGGTTGGCAAAGCTGATGGTGCCAAAGGCATCGACCACCAGAATGCCTTCGGCGGCGTTCTCCAGAATCGAGGCATTGAACGCCCTGGCCGCCTCCAGTTCGCGGGTCAGCCGTTGCAGCATGCGCCGGTTGCGCTGCTGGTCCAGTTGCGCCTGCACCTTGGGTTTGAGGATCTGCGGGTCGAAGGGTTTGAACAGGTAGTCTACCGCGCCACTGGCATAGCCCTTGAGCACGGCGGCATCGGACTGCTCGTTGGCGGTCAGGAAGATGATCGGCGTCAGCCGGGTGCGCTGGCTGCCACGCATCAGCCGGGCGACCTCGAAGCCGTCCATTTCCGGCATCTGCACGTCCAGCAGCACCAGGTCGACCTCGTGCTCCAGCAGGGTACTGAGCGCTTCCATCCCTGAGCTTGCAGTCAATACCTGCCAATCGGTGCGCGCCAACAGAGCACGCATGCTGATGAGATTCTCGGGGTAATCGTCCACCACCAGGAGTACCGAGCTGCCATCCGGTGGTTGAGGGTAAGCGCCATCCATGCTGCTTTCTCTTGTATGACCGACTTCGATGCAATTGGATCCGATTAACACTCTAGCCACGAGGGAGTAACACGCAATGCAATCAGAACGCTATCAGTTACAAATCCAAGGTTAGTCGACTAACGGTCGCTTGCGTTCCCTGCGCGCATAAAAAAACCCGCATCGCTGCGGGCTTTCATACCTTTTGGATTAATTGACCTTGGCGGCCAACTCACCTTTCAGGTAACGCTGGAACATGCCTTCCAGGGAGATCGGTTTGATCTTCGAAGCGTTACCGGCAGTACCGAAGGCTTCGTAACGGGCGATGCACACGTCACGCATGGCTTTTACGGTTTCACCGAAGAACTTGCGCGGGTCGAACTCGCTTGGGTTCTGTGCCATCAGGCGGCGCATGGCACCGGTGGAGGCCAGGCGCAGGTCGGTGTCGATGTTGACCTTGCGCACGCCGTGCTTGATGCCTTCGACGATTTCTTCGACCGGTACGCCGTAGGTCTCTTTGATGTCGCCGCCGTACTGGTTGATGATCGCCAGCCACTCTTGCGGGACCGAGGACGAACCGTGCATCACCAGGTGGGTGTTGGGGATGCGCTTGTGGATTTCCTTGATGCGGTCGATCGCCAGCACGTCGCCGGTTGGCGGCTTGGTGAACTTGTAGGCGCCGTGGCTGGTGCCGATGGCGATGGCCAGGGCGTCGACCTGGGTCTTCTTGACGAAGTCGGCGGCCTCTTCCGGGTCGGTCAGCATCTGGCTGTGGTCCAGCACACCTTCGGCGCCAATGCCGTCTTCTTCACCGGCCATGCCGGTTTCCAGCGAACCCAGGCAGCCCAGCTCGCCTTCGACCGAAACACCGCAGGCATGCGCCATGGCAACGGTCTGCTGGGTAACGCGGACGTTGTACTCGTAGTCGGTCGGAGTCTTGCCGTCTTCACCCAGCGAGCCGTCCATCATCACCGAGCTGAAGCCCAGTTGGATCGAGCGCTGGCAGACGTCAGGGCTGGTGCCGTGGTCCTGGTGCATGCACACCGGGATGTGCGGGAATTCTTCGATGGCAGCCAGGATCAGGTGGCGCAGGAATGGGGCGCCGGCGTATTTGCGGGCACCGGCCGAAGCCTGGACGATCACGGGGGAATCGGTCTTGTCGGCCGCTTCCATGATGGCGCGCATCTGCTCGAGGTTGTTGACGTTGAAAGCTGGAACGCCGTAACCGAACTCGGCGGCGTGGTCCAGCATCTGGCGCATGCTAATGAGTGCCATTGTGTATCTCTCTCCCGACAAGCGTCGTTTGTTTCGTGCAAGCCTGCCGCAGGGGCGGTTGCTGTTCAAGTAGTGTGGGCCACCAGCGCGGCCCGGCCAGTCACGGTGCCTTGCAGCCCCGCCCAATCAGATCGTCTGTTGCCACCCAGTACACCAGGCCTTCGTCGCCCTTGGTGTGGAAGGCCAGCACGCCATCGCTGTACATCGCGCCTGAAGCGCTCGGCTCGGACTTGAGCCGGTAGACCTGGTCGCCGCCGCCGAGGCGGACATCGACCGAATCCTGTTGCGCGTCAGCGAAACGCCAAAGCACTTCGGTCTGGCTGTCGCAGACCCAGCGAGTCCAGTTGTCTGCCGGGGCGGGTTGCGCCGGCTGCAGCAGCGAGCATCCTGCCAGTGTCGCCAGGGCCATGGAGGCCATCAGCGCTTTCATTACATATCCTCTAGATGACCACGCAACGCTCGCTTGGTTGCCGGCGCCGACCAAATGCATCGGTTCACGGGCAACCCGGCGCTTTGCGCTGGTGGTCTTCGTCATACTTTTCCAGGCCTTCCGGACCCACGCGCTTGCTGATGACCGGTACGGTCTCGGCTTGCCACTCGGACTGGTAGCAACCGCCCTTGGGCGGTTGTGCCGGATCATTGTCCGAGGACGGGCTGCCGGAGCAAGCGCTCAGCAGGCCGGCCAGGATCATCACAGGCAATTGCTTGACCATCAGGTCGCTCCCTTTGCCAGGCGCCGCCATTGTCAGGCTTTAGCCCGCTCTTCCAGGATCGCCACAGCCGGCAGCACCTTGCCTTCGACGAACTCGAGGAAGGCACCGCCACCGGTAGAAATGTAGGAGATATCCTTGCTGACGCCATATTTGTCAATGGCTGCCAGGGTGTCGCCGCCGCCGGCGATGGAGAATGCGGCGCTGTCGGCGATGGCCTTGGCCAGCACTTTGGTGCCGTTGCCGAACTGGTCGAACTCGAACACACCGACCGGGCCGTTCCACAGGATGGTTTTCGACGATTTCAGCAGTTCGGCGAAGTTGGCTGCGGTCTGTGGGCCGATGTCCAGGATCATGTCGTCAGCGGCAACGTCGGCGATGGCCTTGACGGTGGCTTCGGCGTCCTCGGCGAAGGCCTTGGCAACCACCACGTCGACCGGCAGCGGCACGTTGACCTTGGCGGCGATGGCCTTGGCGGTGTCGATCAGGTCAGGCTCGTACAGCGACTTGCCCACCGGGTGGCCGGCAGCAGCCAGGAAGGTGTTGGCGATGCCGCCGCCGACGATCAGCAGGTCGCAGACCGCGCTCAGGCTGTTCAGCACGTCCAGCTTGGTGGACACCTTGGAACCGGCAACGATGGCGGCCATCGGCTTGGCCGGCGCTTTCAGGGCCTTGCCCAGGGCGTCCAGTTCAGCGGCCAGCAGTGGGCCTGCGGCAGCGACCTTGGCGAACTTGGCAACACCATGGGTGGAGCCTTCGGCGCGGTGAGCGGTGCCGAAAGCGTCCATGACGAACACGTCGCACAGGCCGGCGTACTTCTGCGCCAGCTCGTCGGTGTTCTTCTTTTCGCCCTTGTTGAAGCGCACGTTTTCGAACAGCACCAGGTCACCGGCATTGACCTCGACACCCTCGAGGTAGTCGGCGATCAGCGGCACATCGCGGCCCAGGGCCTTGCTCAGGTAATCGGCAACCGGCTTGAGGCTGTTCTCGGCCGAGAACTCGCCTTCGCTCGGGCGGCCCAGGTGCGAGGAGACCATTACCGCCGCGCCCTTCTCCAGGGCCAGCTTGATGGTCGGCAGCGCTGCCAGGATACGCGCGTCGCTGGCGACCACACCGTCCTTCACAGGCACGTTGAGGTCTTCGCGGATCAGTACGCGCTTACCTTGCAGGTCGAGGTCGGTCATCTTCAACACGGTCATGAATGCAGTCCTTCAGGGCTGTTTGGTGCGGGTTGGTTGGACGACGTGCAGATAGTGTTCGGCAACGTCGAGCATACGGTTGGCAAAACCCCATTCGTTGTCGAACCAGGCCAGCAGGTTCACCAGGCGGGGGCCTGAGACGCGGGTCTGGCTGGCATCGACGATCGCCGAATGCGGGTCATGGTTGAAATCACAGCTGGCGTGGGGCAGCTCGGTGTAGGCCAGCAGGCCTTTCAGCGGGCCTTCCAGCGCTGCCTCGCGCAACACCCGGTTGACTTCGGCCGCGCTGGTGTCGCGGGCGGTCTGCAGAGTGATGTCCAGGCACGAGACGTTCACCGTCGGCACGCGTACCGCTTTGGCCTGGATTCGCCCGGCAAGTTCCGGCAGCAGACGCTCGATGCCGCGCGCCAGCCCCGTGGACACCGGGATCACCGACTGGAAGGCCGAGCGCGTGCGGCGCAGGTCTTCGTGGTGATAGGCGTCGATCACCGGCTGGTCGTTCATCGCCGAGTGGATGGTGGTGATCTGCACGTACTCGATGCCGAACGCCTGGTCCAGCACACGTAGCAGCGGCACGCCGCAGTTGGTGGTGCAAGACGCATTGGACACCAGCTGTTCGGTGCCGGTCAGGCAATCCTGGTTGATGCCGTAGACCACTGTGGCATCGACATCGGCCTCGCTGGCCATGGGCTGCGAAAACAGCACGCGCGGGGCGCCGGCATCGAGGAAACGCTGGCCATCGGCGCGGGTGTTGTAAGCACCGGAGCACTCCAGCACCAGGTCGATGTCCAGGGCAGCCCAATCGACACCTTCGGGGGTGGCACTGCGCAAGACTTTCACGCAGTCGCCGTTGATATGCAGACAATCGCCGTCGACCCGCACTTCGCCGGGGAAGCGGCCGTGGGTGGAGTCGAAGCGTGTCAGGTATTCCACGCTGGCCTGGTCGGCCAGGTCGTTCAGCGCGACGATCTCGAAGCCGGCCTTCGCCCCACGCTCGAACAGTGCGCGCAGGACACAGCGGCCGATGCGGCCGTAACCGTTGAGTGCAACTTTGTAGGGACGCGGGTGGGGCATGCGGGACTCACGGAACAGATCGTTTTGTAGTCAGCCTGCGGTATCTGCGGTGCCGCTATTCGCGGGCAAGCCCGCTCCCACAGGGTTTGCATGTATCCCTGTGGGAGCGGGCTTGCCCGCGAACGGGGGCGACACCGCCCGCAGATCGTTACATCAGTCTTCCAGCAGCTCTTCGGCGGTACCGAGGATGTTGTCCAGGGTGAAACCGAATTCCTCGAACAGTGCGCTGGCCGGAGCCGATTCACCGTAGGTGGTCATGCCGATGATACGGCCTTCCAGGCCGACGTACTTGTACCAGAAGTCGGCGTGGGCGGCTTCGATGGCGATGCGCGCACCGACTTCCAGCGGCAGCACGGACTGCTTGTAGGCAGCGTCCTGGGCGTCGAACACGCTGGTGCTCGGCATCGACACGACGCGCACCTTGCGGCCTTGTTCGCTCAGTTTGTCGAATGCCTGCACGGCCAGGCCCACTTCGGAACCGGTGGCGATCAGGATCAGCTCAGGCTCGCCGGCGCAGTCTTTGAGCACGTAACCGCCACGGGCGATATCGGCGATCTGCTGGGCATCGCGGTCCTGGTGCTGCAGGTTCTGGCGCGAGAAGATCAGCGCCGACGGGCCGTCCTTGCGCTCCAGGGCGTGCTTCCAGGACACCGCCGACTCGACGGCGTCGGCTGGGCGCCAGGTATCCAGGTTCGGCGTGCTGCGCAGGCTGGTCAGCTGCTCGATCGGCTGGTGAGTCGGGCCGTCTTCGCCCAGGCCGATGGAGTCGTGGGTGTAGACATGGATCACACGCTGCTTCATCAGAGCGGACATGCGCACGGCGTTGCGCGCGTACTCCATGAACATCAGGAAGGTCGCGCCGTAAGGCACCAGGCCACCGTGCAGGGCAACGCCGTTCATGATCGCGGTCATGCCGAACTCGCGCACGCCGTAGTACATGTAGTTGCCGTTGGCATCTTCATGGCTGACGCCCTTGCAACCTTTCCACAGGGTCAGGTTGGAGCCGGCGAGGTCGGCCGAACCGCCGAGCAGTTCCGGCAGCAGCGGGCCGAAGGCGTTCAGGGTGTTCTGGCTGGCCTTGCGGCTGGCGATGGTTTCACCCTTGGCAGCGACTTCAGCGATGTAGGCAGAGGCCTTTTCGGCGAAGTCGGCCGGCAGGTCGCCGCTCAGACGGCGCTTGAGCTCACCGGCCAGTTCCGGGAAGGCGGCGGCGTAGGCGTCGAAACGCTGGTTCCACTCGGCTTCGGCCTTGGCACCAGCTTCTTTGGCATCCCACTCGGCGTAGATGTCGGCAGGCACTTCGAACGGGCCGTGGTTCCAGTTCAGCTCTTTGCGGGCCAGGGCGATTTCATCGTTGCCCAGCGGAGCGCCGTGGCAGTCTTCCTTGCCCTGCTTGTTCGGCGAGCCGAAACCGATGATGGTCTTGCAGCAGATCAGGGTCGGACGGTCGCTCTTGCGCGCAGTCTCGATGGCGGTGCGAATTTCATCGGCGTCGTGGCCGTTGACGTTGCGGATCACCAGCCAGTTGTACGACTCGAAGCGCTTCGGCGTGTCGTCGGTGAACCAGCCTTCGACTTCACCGTCGATGGAGATGCCGTTGTCGTCATAGAAGGCGACCAGCTTGTTCAGGCCCAGGGTGCCGGCCAGCGAGGCGACTTCGTGGGAAATGCCTTCCATCATGCAGCCGTCGCCGAGGAACACGTAGGTGTTGTGGTCGACGATGTTGTGGCCTTCACGGTTGAACTGGGCGCCCAGTACCTTTTCCGCCAGGGCGAAGCCCACGGCGTTGGCCAGGCCCTGGCCCAGCGGACCGGTGGTGGTCTCGACACCTGGGGTGTAGCCGAATTCAGGGTGGCCCGGGGTACGGCTGTGCAGCTGGCGGAACGACTTGAGGTCATCGACGGTGACGTCGTAGCCGGTCAGGTGCAGCAGCGAGTAGATCAGCATCGAGCCATGGCCGTTGGACAGCACGAAGCGGTCGCGATCGGCGAAGTTCGGGTTGCTCGGGTTGTGCTTCAGATAGTCGCGCCAAAGCACTTCGGCGATATCCGCCATGCCCATGGGGGCACCTGGATGGCCGCTGTTGGCCTTTTGCACGGCATCCATGCTGAGGGCACGAATGGCGTTGGCACGTTCACGACGGCTGGGCATCGCTTATCTCCTGGGGCTTGAATAGGTGGTGTTACGAAAAAAGGCGACCATTTTCGCCCACTGCGGGGGCCGGGGGCAATGACGGATGGTCGCAGTTGGGGGAATTTCCTGTGATTGACCGCCAATCCGGCGGAAAAACCGGCCAGCCGCTCCGCCCATCCGCCAATATCAAAACTTTTTGATATTGACCTTGCGGGTGCCGCCTTGCCTGTCTAGACTGCCGCACCATGAACCTTCGCGCGCAATCCATTCCTCAGCAAAGCGACGCCCTGGCCGCCCTGTGCAAAGCCAGTGGCGACGAGTTGCGCCTGAACGTCTTGCGCGCCCTGGCCAGCGACTCGTTCGGGGTGCTGGAGCTGGCGCAGATTTTCGACATCGGCCAATCGGGCATGAGCCACCACCTCAAAGTGCTGGCTCAGGCCGAACTGGTAGCCACGCGACGTGAAGGCAACGCGATCTTCTACCGCCGCGCCCTGCCCGACTGCCACCGCCTCGGCGGACGTTTGCACACGGCGCTGCTCGAAGAGGTGGACGAACTGAGCTTGCCGCAGGATGTGCAGGCGCGCATCGCCCAGGTGCAACTGCGCCGCGCCGCCACCAGCCAGGATTTCTTCCTGCGCGTGGAAGAGAAATTCCGCGCCCAGCAGGACCTGATCGCCGGTCTGCCGCAATACCGCGAAAGCCTGCTGGCCTTGCTCGACACACTGAATTTCGAGCCAGCCGCCAGCGCGTTGGAAGTCGGCCCCGGTGACGGCGGCTTTCTGCCTGACCTGGCCCAGCGCTTCGCCACCGTCACGGCCCTGGACAACAGCCCGACCATGCTCGAGCTGGCGCGCCAGGTCTGCGAACGCGAGCGCCTGGATAACGTAAACCTGCAGTTGGCCGATGCACTGGGTGCAACGGATGTGGAAGCCGACTGCGTTGTGCTGAACATGGTCCTGCACCATTTCAGCGACCCGGCCCTGGCATTGCGCCAGCTGGCCAAACGGGTGAAGGCGGGCGGCAGCCTGCTGGTCACCGAACTGTGCAGCCATGACCAGGGGTGGGCGCGGGAAGCCTGCGGCGACCTCTGGCTCGGTTTCGAACAGGACGACCTGGCCCGTTGGGCCAACGCTGCCGGGCTGGCCCCGGGGGACAGCCTCTATGTGGGCTTGCGTAACGGTTTCCAGATCCAGGTCCGGCATTTTCAGCGGACGGCTGGCGACACACACCATCGGTAAATTTTAGGAACCCGTCGAGATGAGCGAATACTCCCTTTTCACCTCCGAGTCCGTGTCCGAAGGGCATCCGGACAAGATCGCCGACCAGATTTCGGACGCGGTGCTGGATGCCATCATCACCCAGGACAAATATGCCCGCGTGGCCTGTGAAACCCTGGTCAAGACCGGTGTCGCCATCATCGCCGGCGAAGTCACCACCTCGGCCTGGGTCGACCTGGAAGATCTGGTGCGTAAAGTCATCATCGACATCGGCTACAACAGCTCCGACGTCGGCTTCGACGGTGCCACCTGCGCCGTGATGAACATCATCGGCAAGCAGTCGGTGGATATCGCCCAGGGCGTCGACCGCTCCAAGCCGGAAGACCAGGGTGCTGGCGACCAGGGTCTGATGTTCGGCTATGCCAGCAACGAAACCGACGTGCTGATGCCGGCGCCGATCTGCTTCTCGCACCGCCTGGTCGAGCGCCAGGCCGAAGCGCGCAAGTCCGGCCTGCTGCCGTGGCTGCGTCCGGACGCCAAGTCGCAGGTCACCTGCCGCTACGAGAACGGCAAGGTCGTCGGCATCGACGCCGTCGTCCTGTCGACCCAGCACAACCCTGAAGTCTCGCAAAAAGACCTGCAGGAAGCGGTGATGGAGCTGATCGTCAAGCACACCCTGCCGGCCGAGCTGCTGCACAAGGGCACCCAGTACCACATCAACCCGACCGGCAACTTCATCATCGGCGGCCCGGTGGGTGACTGCGGCCTGACCGGCCGCAAGATCATCGTCGACTCCTACGGCGGCATGGCCCGCCACGGTGGTGGCGCGTTCTCCGGCAAGGACCCATCCAAGGTCGACCGTTCCGCCGCCTACGCCGGCCGCTACGTGGCCAAGAACATCGTCGCCGCCGGCCTGGCCGAGCGTTGCGAGATTCAGGTGTCCTACGCCATCGGCGTCGCTCAGCCGACCTCCATCTCGATCAACACCTTCGGCACCGGCAAGGTCTCCGACGACAAGATCATCCAGCTGGTACGCGAGTGCTTCGACCTGCGCCCGTACGCCATCACCAAGATGCTCGACCTGCTGCACCCGATGTACCAGGAAACCGCTTCCTACGGCCACTTCGGCCGCGAACCACAGCAGAAGACCGTCGGCGACGACACCTTCACCACCTTTACCTGGGAGCGTACCGACCGCGCCCAATCGCTGCGTGACGCTGCCGGGCTGTAATTCCTACAGCGGTAGATGAAAGCCCTTGCCGAGTGATCGGCAGGGGCTTTTTTGTGACATATCGGCTGACAACTGCGCAGGGCATGGACAGGCTCATTTGCCTAGGCTGAGGCTTCCACTTTGCCAAGCAAGGATGCTGGCCATGCCTTTCACATTGCTGATGCTATTGCTGTTACTGGCCCCTGCGGCCCTGGCCTTCGACTGCCCGACCTGGTCATCAGGGCGAGCGCAAGCGGAGGTCAGCCAGCTGCGCGAAACCCTTGGCCAATGGGACGACCACTACCATCGCCTTGGCGAGTCGTTGGTATCCGATGAACTTTACGACCAAAGCCGCCAGCGCCTGATGGGCCTGCAACGCTGCTTTGCGGTCGATGGCGAACTGGATTCGCTGGCCAGCGCGCGCGGCCCGGTTGCCCATCCGGTGGCGCATACGGGCGTTGAAAAACTCCCTGACGAAAAGGCCGTGACTCGGTGGCTGGCCGGCAAGCAAGGCGTGTGGCTGCAGCCGAAGGTCGACGGCGTTGCCACCACGCTGATCTATCGGCAAGGGCGGCTGATACGGCTGCTAAGCCGGGGGGATGGCATTCATGGGCATGACTGGAGCCGCCATCTCGCTGTGCTGGGCAGCATCAACCAGGAATTGCCGCAACCGCTCGACCTGGTGCTGCAGGGTGAACTGTATTTGCGCCTGGAGGGGCATGTGCAGGCCCAGGCTGGCAGCGCCAACGCCCGTGGCGGGGTGGCTGGGCTGCTGGCACGCAAGCAACTCAGTCGTGAGCAGGGTGCCAGCATTGGTTTGTTCGTCTGGGACTGGCCGCAAGGCCCCGATAATCAGGCCGAGCGCCTGGCACAGCTGGCTGTCTTGGGATTCCCCGACAGCCAGCACTACAGTGTCGCCGTGACCGGCGTGGACGAGGCCGAATACTGGCGACAGCACTGGTATCGCTCGCCGCTGCCCTTCGCCACGGACGGCGTGATTCTGCGCCAGGACAGCCGCCCGGCCGCCGAACGCTGGCAGGCCAATACCCCCTATTGGATCGCCGCCTGGAAATACCCGTTCGCCCAGGCACTGGCAGAGGTGCGCGACGTGCGCTTTCGCATCGGCCGCACCGGCAGGGTCACCCCGCTGCTCAAGTTGCAGCCGGTCACCCTGGATGATCGCCGCATCAGCCAGGTCAGCCTGGGTTCGCTGGCCCGCTGGCAAACGCTCGATATCCGCCCGGGCGATCAGATCGCAATCAGCCTGGCCGGGCTGACCATTCCTCGCTTCGACCAGGTAATTCACCGCGCCGTGGAGCGGCAGCCGCTAACTGTGCCCGAATTGGAACGCTACGGCCCACACACCTGCTGGCAAGCCAGCGAAGTCTGTGAAGAACAATTCATTGCCCGCCTAGTCTGGCTCGGGGGCAAGCAAGGACTGGCCATACCAGGCATGGGGCCCGGCAACTGGCGGCGACTGGTCGAAGCCGGCCTAGTGACATCGCTAACGGACTGGTTGCTACTCGATACCCAGCAGTTAAGGACAGTTCCAGGCATCAGTGAGCGAAGCGCCGCACAGCTGCAGCGCAGTTTCGAACTTGCCCGCAGCAGGCCTTTCAGCCAATGGGTGAAGGGTCTGGGTGCACCTGCCTCGATTCATGTACAGAAGGATGAGAACTGGCCAACCTTGGCCAGCCGGTCCGTCAGCGCCTGGCAAGCCTTGCCCGGCATAGGCGAAACTCGCGCCAAGCAACTTGCGAATTTCTTCGCCAATTCCGAAGTTCAACACATGGCCACGCTGCTGGGCGACAGAGGGATCGATGGCTTCCGGCCGTCAGATGACGTGGACTTGCAATGAATCACCGGCATGAGATGCATGGAATATTGCTGGATATCAGCCTCAAAAGCCGACCAAGGGTTTATAAATCAGCAAAATCAAGGCAGGATTTCCTCACTTTTTGCTGCCCCGCCCCTTGCAGGAGGCTTTTCATGAAACGTATTTCCACCCTTTTCCTGTTGGCGACTTTCGCCCTGTCGGCACACGCCGCCGAAGACCGACCGGCCCTGACCGGTTGCGCCGCCAAGCGCCAAGCCATCAGCGAACAGATCGAACAGGCCAAGGCGCACGGCAACAGTGAGCAGCAGGCTGGCCTTGAAAAGGCCCTGAGCGAAGTCGCAGCGAACTGCACCGACGCAGGTCTGCGCAAAGAGCGTGAACAGAAGGTGCTCGATGCTCGTCATGAGGTCAACCAGCGCACCAAGGACTTGGACAAGGCAATGAAGAAGGGCGATCCTGAGAAGATCAACAAGCGCAAGGACAAACTGGCCGAGGCGAAGAAGGAGCTGCAGGAAGCGGTGGACGACCTGGAGCGATGACTCAGGATCGCTAAACGCGAGAGGAAACCGACCGGGTTCAAAGAGACTTCCGTCACGTGCGCCAACCAGCGCCCCATCGACCGCTGGCTGGTGCGTCAGTGATTGCGAAACTCCGTGTGGCAGGCTTTGCAAGCTGCCTCGACCTTATCCATGGGTGCCTTGAGCATCGCCATATCCAATGGCTGCTTGCGCGTCACCGTCAGCAGTTCGCCCGTCACCCCTTCCAACGCCTGCGCCAACTCCTGGAAACGCGCCTGACGCTCCCACACCTCAGGCAGGGCACTGCTCTCACCCTCATCCTTCAGCTGTGGGAAATGTTGCCACGGCGCATGGGCCAGGCCATCGAGTTTCACCGCGCCATCGGCGAACTTCGCGCCGTCGAACGGCAACCGCCCACGCAGCATGCCGCCCATGTCTTCGCTGGTCTTGAGCATCTGCTTGAAGATCGCCTTGCGCTGCCCCAGCGGTGAGTTAGGATCGACACGGTCGCAAGCGACCAGGGACAGGCTGATCAGCAGCACGGCGGTGAAACATTTGAACATCACGGTCACATTGGCAGCCCAAAGGGGCCACAGTATCCTCGCCCGCTCGACAAAGACCAATACCCTTACGAACGCTACGGGCAACTTTCATCTGTTGCCCTCCAAGGATTCATTCATGAAATCTGCTCTGCGCCAACTCGCCTGGGCGCTGCCGGCCCTGGCTTTGCTGGCCGGCTGCAATGGCGGCGAAAACGCCCAGCCCGAGCCTCATGCCATCGCAACCTACAGCCCAGCCACCTGGAAAGACCTGCCTGCGGTCAGCGACGACGATCTGCTGAGCGGCTTCTACGCCTGGCGCAGCGGTTGCGAAAAACTCAAGCGCGACCCGGTGTGGGCAGCCACGTGCGAAGCAGCCGGCAGCGATACCGCAAGCGCCGATCAGGTGCGCACGTTCCTTGAACAGAACCTGCAGGTGTACGGCCTGCGCTCGGCCGAGAACAGCGCGACTGGCCTGATCACCGGCTATTACGAACCGGTCTACCCCGGCAGCCTGCAACGCACCGATGCCGCCCAGGTGCCGGTGTATGGCATTCCGGACGACATGATCGTGGTCGACCTGGCCAGCGTCTATCCCGAACTCAAGGGCAAGCGCCTGCGCGGCCGCCTCGATGGTCGGGTACTCAAGCCCTACGACACCGCCGAAACGATCTACCGCGATGGCGTCAAGGCCCCGGTACTGGCCTGGCTGACTGATCCCATGGACCTGCAGTTCCTGCAAATCCAGGGCTCCGGACGGGTCGCGCTGGAAAATGGCCGGCAACTGCGCCTGGGTTACGCCGACCAGAACGGCCACCCGTACCGCCCGATCGGCCGCTGGTTGATCGAGCAGGGCCAGCTGAAGAAGGAAGACGTAAGCATGGGCGCCATTCACGCCTGGGCCCAGGCCAACCCACAGCGGGTGCCGGAGCTTTTGGCCAGCAACCCCAGCTATGTGTTCTTCAGTACTCGTCCGGACAGCAACGAAGGCCCGCGCGGCTCGCTCAACGTGCCGCTGACCGCCGGCTACAGCGTGGCCATCGACCGCAAGGTGATCCCATTGGGCAGCTTGCTGTGGCTATCGACCACCCGCCCTGACGGCACACCGGTGGTACGGCCAGTGGGCGCCCAGGATACCGGCGGTGCGATTACCGGCGAGGTGCGCGCGGACCTGTTCTGGGGCACCGGGCCTGAGGCCGGTGAACTGGCGGGCAACATGAAGCAGCAGGGGCAGATCTGGATGCTGTGGCCGAAGGGCAAGCCCCTGCCTGAAGTGCCAAAGGTTCCTTGAGGTGGGTGCGGCTTCAGCCGCGAAGCAAGCGCCGCAGTGCATGGCACCGGCTTCGCCGGTGTTCGCGGCTAAAGCCGCTCCCACAGGGGCTGCACCAGCTTTCAGGCGGAGACGACGAAGAACGACACGATCAGCGCCAACCCGGCAAACCACACCAGCGATCGCAACGCCGCCCAGTCCGCCAGGTAGCAAATGATGTAGAGCAGCCGGCTGGTGATGTACATCACCCCCAGCACGTCCTGGGTCACCTGCTCGGCATTGCCGACGATGTCGGCCACCAGCACCGCCGCCGCGAAAGCCGGAAACGCTTCGTAGCTGTTCTGCTGCGCAGCATGGGCGCGGCGCGGCAGGCCCGACAGCGTGTCGAGGAAAGCACGCGGGTCGTGATTGTCCTTGAGGCCGAAGCGGCCGCTGGACACCTTGGCGATCAACGCGCAGAGCGGTGCGAGGAACAACGCGATGAGGATGCACCACAGGGCAACGGTCATGGACAGGACTCCTTGTTCAATAGAGAGGTTAGAGCTTCATCACCAGCATGCCTGCCAGCACCAGCCCGCAAGCTAGGAGTCTCGGCCCGCCAAAAGGTTCTTTGAGGTAGCGCATGCCCAGCAGCACCACCAGGATCACGCTCAATTCCCGCAATGCGGCCGCCTCTGCCACCGAGCCCAGGTGCATGGCCCATAGCACGAGCGCGTAGCTGAACAGCACGCAAAACCCTACGGCCAAACCCAGACGCCACTGCAGGCGCCAGAACAGCACGAACGGCGCCCGCCGCGCCACACCGGCCAACAGTGGAAACGGCCAGGCACTGAGCAGGGTCAGCCACACCAGGTAATCCCAGGGTTTGCCCCACAGACGCACGGCCTGCCCGTCGAACCAGGTGTAACAGCCAATGCAAAGGCCGATCAGCGCTACCACCGGCAGCATCGACCAGGGCAACCGATCGCCCCCACCGCCCTGCCACAGCAGGCAGGCCATGCCACAGGGGATCAGCAGGATGCCAATGATCTGCTGCTGGCTGAGCGACTCGCCCGCGAACGCCAGGGTCAACCCCAGCACCACCAGCGGCGACAGCCCGCGCATCAGAGGATAGACCAGCCCCAGGTCGCCGACGCGGTAGGCCTTGATCAGCAGGACCCGGTACAACTGCTCCGCCAGCGCCGAGGCGATCAGCCAGGGCCAGATCTCGGCAGGCGGCAGGTCGACGAAGGCCACGGCGAGGACGGCGAACGCCAGCGCCACCAGGTCCATGCTGGCGATGACCAGCAGGCGCTCGCCACTGAATTTGATCAGGGTGTTCCAGGTCGCGTGCAGCAGCGCGGCGACTAGTACCAGGGAAGTTGCCAGCACGGCTTCGGGGGTCCTTGTGCATGTCGAAAGTTTTTTGGCGCTCTTGAGATCGAGCGCCGCCCGCGCGGCGCATCGCGGATGAATCCGCTCCTACGGTCTACCTCTGGCCAGTTATGCCTGCGGCATCTGGGCTGTCAGTCTTGGCGCACGCGTCGATATCGAGTCGTATACACCAGGCGGACAGTGAAAATGTGCCAGACATAACTGGCCGAAGGTAGACCGTAGGAGCGGATTCATCCGCGATGCGCCGCGCGGGCGGCGCTCGATCTCAAGGGCGCAACAAGGCTCAAGACAAGCAAATGGAACATTCCCACTAATTCCAGTCAAATCCTGTGCCCCGAACCCCTCGCCAGGTCATCAAAGAACTGCCCGAGCCATTCGGGTTACGACTTGGAAGCCATTTGTACAGGACCTGGGATGCTTGAATTAGTTGCCGCGTTTATCTGCCTCACCACCCTCCTCACCTACGTAAACTACCGTTTCATCGGCCTGCCCCCCGCCATCGGCGTGATGGTCACCGCCTTGCTGTTCTCCCTGATATTGCAGGGCCTGAGCCTGATCGGCTTCCCCGGCCTGGAAGAACGCGTCGAAGGCTTGATGAACCAGATCGACTTCAATGACCTGCTGATGCACTGGATGCTGGCGTTCCTGCTGTTCGCCGGCGCACTGCATGTCAACCTCAACGATTTGCGCAGCTACCGCTGGCCGATCGGGCTGCTGGCAACGATAGGCGTGCTGATCGCCACCGTGGTGATCGGCTACCTTTCGCAATGGGTGTTCGGGCTGTTCGGCTGGAACCTGCCGCTGATCTATTGCCTGTTGTTTGGCGCATTGATCTCCCCCACCGACCCGATCGCCGTGCTCGGCGCGCTGCGCACCGCGAATGCCTCCAAGCCGTTGAAGACCACCATCGTCGGCGAGTCGCTGTTCAACGATGGCACTGCAGTGGTGGTGTTCACCGTGCTGCTCGGCATCATCCAGTTGGGTGAGACGCCCAGCATCAGCGACACGGCGATCCTGTTCGCCCGCGAAGCCATCGGCGGCGTGGTGTTCGGCGGCCTGATCGGCTACGCCACCTACCGCATGATCAAGAGCGTCGAGCAGTATCAGGTCGAAGTCATGCTGACCTTGGCGCTGGTCATCGGCGGCTCGGCGATGTGCTATGAGCTGCACGTTTCGGCGCCGATCGCGATGGTCGTGGCCGGCCTGATCATCGGCAACCTGGGGCGCAACCTGGCGATGAACGACATGACCCGTCGCTACATGGACGGGTTCTGGGAGTTGATCGACGACATGCTCAACGCCCTGCTGTTCGCCCTGATCGGCCTGGAACTGTTGCTGCTGCCGTTCAACTGGCTGCACCTGGCGGCAGGCAGTGTACTGGCACTGGCGGTACTGCTGTCGCGGCTGCTGACCGTGGCACCGGCGATCCTGCTGCTGCGGCGCTGGCGCAGCGTGCCCAAGGGCACCATCCGGGTACTGACCTGGGGTGGTTTGCGGGGTGGTGTGTCGGTAGCGCTGGCGCTGTCGCTGCCGCTGGGTGAGGAACGGGACCTGTTGCTGTCGATCACCTACATCGTGGTGCTGTCGTCGATCCTGGTGCAGGGGTTGAGCGTCGGCCGCGTCGTGCGCAAGGTCAGCGCGCAGCCTTGAGATAGGTTGCGCCCTTTTCGCGGGCAAGCCCGCTCCCACATGGACAGCGCAGGCCCCTGTGGGAGCGGGCTTGCCCGCGAAGCGGTGAATACAGGTCTTATTCCACTGCACTGTCCGGGAACTGGTCCTGCACATACTTGATCTCGGTCCGCCCGTGCGCTGCCGGCATGCCATCCTCGCCCAGGTTGACGAAGACCATCTTGTCGACCGTCAGGATGCTCTTGCGGGTGATCTTGTTGCGCACTTCGCACTTGAGGGTGATCGAAGTACGGCCGAACTCGGTGGCGGTAATGCCCAGTTCGATGATGTCGCCCTGGCGCGAAGCACTGACGAAGTTGATCTCCGACATGTACTTGGTCACCACGCGCTGATTGCCGAGCTGGACGATGGCATAGATCGCCGCCTCTTCGTCGATCCAGCGCAGCAGGCTGCCACCGAACAATGTGCCGTTGGGATTGAGATCTTCGGGTTTAACCCATTTGCGGGTGTGAAAGTTCATCTGTACTCCTGAGCGGCTTGGCTAACGTGCAGTAATGATGGCAGAGCGGCCGCTGGCTCTCCATTGAACATCGACTATCGTCTCGATTAATCGACAGAAAACCTTGGGCGATGACTCCCGCCAAGGCTATAATCCCTGCCGTTTTACATGGCGGCCCACAGCGGCGCCATGCCCGCCACCTGTCCGAGGGGCGCTGCAGCAGGTTCGACCTGTCAGGCTCGGATGGGGCGTTGTCCGCTCATGCGGTCGCTTGAACGCACAACGGCGCCCATTCGCACACTACGAATGGAGGCTCTCATGAGCGCTGTAAACACGCCTGCAGGTTTTAACGATTACAAGGTCGCCGACATCTCCCTGGCCGCCTGGGGTCGTCGCGAAACCATCATCGCCGAATCGGAAATGCCTGCCCTGATGGGCCTGCGTCGCAAGTACCTCGCCGAGCAGCCGCTCAAGGGTGCGAAGATCCTGGGCTGCATCCACATGACCATTCAGACTGCCGTGCTGATCGAAACCCTGGTTGCGCTGGGTGCCGAAGTACGCTGGTCGTCCTGCAACATCTTCTCCACTCAGGACCAGGCCGCTGCCTCCATCGCCGCCGCCGGCATCCCGGTGTTCGCCTGGAAGGGTGAAACCGAGGAAGAGTACGAGTGGTGCCTGGAGCAGACCATCCTCAAGGATGGCCAGCCATGGGACGCCAACATGATCCTCGACGACGGCGGCGACCTGACCGAGCTGCTGCACAAGAAATACCCGGCCGTCCTCGACCGCGTCCACGGCGTCACCGAAGAGACCACCACTGGCGTGCACCGCCTGCTGGACATGCTGGCCAAGGGCGAGCTGAAAGTCCCGGCGATCAACGTCAACGACTCGGTCACCAAGAGCAAGAACGACAACAAGTACGGCTGCCGTCACAGCCTCAACGACGCCATCAAGCGCGGCACCGACCACCTGCTGTCCGGCAAGCAGGCGCTGGTGATCGGCTACGGTGACGTGGGCAAGGGCTCGGCCCAGTCGCTGCGTCAGGAAGGCATGATCGTCAAGGTCACCGAAGTCGACCCGATTTGCGCCATGCAGGCCTGCATGGACGGCTTCGAGCTGGTCTCGCCGTTCATCGACGGCGTCAACGACGGCACCGAAGCCAGCATCGACAAGGCGCTGCTGGGCAAGATCGACCTGATCGTCACCACCACCGGTAACGTCAACGTCTGCGATGCCAACATGCTCAAGGCCCTGAAGAAGCGTGCGGTGGTCTGCAACATCGGCCACTTCGACAACGAGATCGACACCGCCTTCATGCGCAAGAACTGGGCGTGGGAAGAGGTCAAGCCACAGGTGCACAAGATCCACCGTACCGGCGCTGGCGACTTCGACGCACAGAACGACGATTACCTGATCCTGCTGGCCGAGGGCCGCCTGGTCAACCTGGGTAACGCCACCGGCCACCCAAGCCGCATCATGGACGGTTCGTTCGCCAACCAGGTGCTGGCGCAGATCTTCCTGTTCGAGCAGAAGTTCGCCGACCTGTCGGCCGAGAAGAAAGCCGAGCGTCTGACCGTTGAAGTGCTGCCGAAGAAACTCGACGAAGAAGTGGCCCTGGAAATGGTCCGCGGCTTCGGCGGCGTGGTCACCAAACTGACCAAGCAGCAAGCCGACTACATCGGTGTGACCGTCGAAGGCCCGTTCAAGCCACACGCCTACCGCTACTAAGCCGTGGCGAGCGCCAGGTGCATGCAGCCTGGCGCTTGTAGTCGTTGAATCTTGATCGATGCCCAAGCCAGGCCGGCCCCCACCGCCCTGGCTTTTACTTGCAGCTCGCGGCCCATGGCTTGCAGCTGAGGAAACAGAGATGTCACAAGAACGCCGCTACAGTTTCGAATTCTTTCCGACCAAGACCGATGCCGGTCACGAAAAGCTGATGGGCGTGGCTCGCCAGCTGGCCGCGTACAACCCGGACTTCTTCTCCTGCACCTACGGTGCCGGTGGATCGACCCGCGACCGCACCCTGAACACCGTGCTGCAGCTGGAAAACGAAGTGAAGGTTCCGGCCGCGCCGCACCTGTCGTGCGTCGGCGATACCAAGGACGAGCTGCGCGCACTGCTGGCCCAGTATCAGGCTGCCGGCATCAAGCGCATCGTCGCCCTGCGTGGCGACCTGCCGTCGGGCATGGGTATGGCCAGTGGTGAACTGCGCTATGCCAGCGACCTGGTCGAGTTCATCCGCCAGGAAAGCGCCGACCATTTCCACCTGGAAGTGGCCGCCTATCCGGAGATGCACCCCCAGGCACGCAACTTCGAGGCCGATCTGGCCAACTTCGTGCACAAGGTCAAGGCCGGTGCCGACAGCGCCATCACTCAGTACTTCTTCAATGCCGACAGCTATTTCTACTTCATCGAGCGCGCGCAGAAGCTGGGCGTGGATATCCCGATCGTGCCCGGCATCATGCCGATCACCAACTACAGCAAGCTGGCGCGTTTCTCCGACGCTTGTGGTGCAGAAATCCCACGTTGGATCCGCAAGCAACTGGAAGCCTACGGCGACGACAACGCCAGCATCCAGGCCTTCGGCGAAGAAGTGATCACCCGCATGTGCGAACAACTGCTGCAAGGCGGCGCACCGGGCCTGCACTTCTATACCCTGAACCAGGCAGAAGCGAGCCTGGCGATCTGGAACAACCTGAAGTTGCCTCGCTGAAACTTTTTGGCAAAGTCCCGTTCAGAAATGCTTAAGGCTTTAGTCATAGACTAAGGCCTTATTTACTTCTGGTTCCCACAGGTTTTGCCAGCCATGCAGTCTCTCTCGCCTTCGCGCCCTCAGCTGGTCTACCTGGCCTTCGGCCCTTCCACCTATCATCAGGAAGCCTGCTTCAGCATCGTCAGCGCCCTGGCGCACCTGGACGCGGCAGCGGGCGAAGCCATCGACATCCAGGTCTTTACCGACAACCCACAGCCCTATGATCAGCTGCCGGTTACCGTTCACCTGCTCGATGAGGCAACCCGCCAAGCCTGGAACCAACCCCACGGGTATCATTTCCGCAGCAAGCATGTGCTCATGCGCCAGGTGCTGCAGCAGCATCCGCTGGCCGTACTCATCGACACCGACACGTTCTTCCGCACGTCGCCGCTGCGACTCTTCCAGCGGGTCAAATCCGGCACGCTACTGTGCAACGCGTTCGGCGGGCGCTACGGCGAAAACCAGAAGTGTCTGCTGTACAAGAACCTGCTGACCATTCTGCAGGACCGCGGCCTGGCAGACTGCCAGATGCCCCTGGTCAATTCCGGCGTGATCGGCCTTACCGCAGACGACGCCGGCATCCTCGAGCACTCCATCGCCATGATGGACGAATTCCATCCGCTGGCCCGTGCAGCCTACACGCTGGAAGAGTTCTGCCTGGCCGTGGCGGCCTATCGCACACTGGCGCTGGCCGAATGCACCGACGTGATCCATCACTACTGGAGCCGCAAGGCTCAGTTCCGGGCCAAGATCCAGGCTTGGCTGCGCAAGCATGGGCACCAGCCCTTGAGCGCTGCCGCGCTGGCCGATGTGCTGCTGGTAAACGACCAGCTGCCGCGCCCACCTACCCTGCAGCGCCTGGGCTACAAGGCCCTGAGCATGACCATGCCCAGCCGCGAACGGCAGTTCGCTCGCGAGCTGCTGTATGGCAGCTACCCCTACCCCAACGAGTTCGACCGTGCCTGTGCACCGGCATGGTGGGACAAGGCGCTGCAAAACCTCAATGAGCGCTACGGCCGCATGGAACCCGAGCAACTGCGCCAGTGCCTGCGCCACCCAGGCCTGCGTCTGTCGCTCGGCGCTCGGCGCAAGGACATCGAGGCACATTTGCTGAGGGCTTCCCAACCCTGAGCCGCAGCACTGGTTTTGGCTTGTACGAGCGCGTAATCTCGCGCCATGCCGCACATCGTCAACTTGCTCTGCATCCTGCTGCTCGCCTGCCTGAGCCCGTTGGCGCAGGGCGAACGCTTGCGCCTGGTTACCGACGATTGGGCACCTTATGTCTATCGGGATGCCGGCCAAACCAAGGGCATCGACTACGAAGTCACCACTGAAGTGCTCAAACGCCTGGGAATAGAAGTGGAATGGCAGTTCCTGCCGTGGAAGCGCTGCCTGGCCATGATCGAGCACGGCCAGGCCGACGGCGTCATGGACATCTTCATGGTCGAGTCGCGCAAGGCGTACCTGGTCTATCCGCTCGAACCGATGTCGGATGTCGAGTTCGTGCTGTACCAGTCCAGCCGCCAGCGCCATGCCATCCACCAGTTGAGCGACCTCACCGGCCTGACCGTGGGCACCTCGCCCGGCTATGCCTACGGCGCCGAATTCACTGATGCGCCGGGCTTTCGGCGCGAAGCCGCCCCCAGCCATGAAGCCAACTTTGGCAAACTGAAGCTGGGGCGCATTGATTTGCTGGTCACCGATCGCCTGGTCGGGCGCTACCTGCGCCGACAACTCGGCCTGGAGCAGCAGGTCGAGGAACTGCCGCTGGTGATCAGCCGTCAAGCCCAATACCTGGGGCTGGCGCGCAAACCCGGCCGCGAGGAACTGGCCCAGGCATTCAGCGCCGAGTTGCGCCGCTTCAAGCAGGAACCCAGCTACCTGGCGATAATCGAACGCTACATCGGCGACACCAGCCATCTTCCTGACGCCGTTGAGCAGCAGGAAAGCAGCACGCCGCGCTAGCTCTGTTATACTCGGGCCTTCCCGCCCGGCTCACGCCCGGACGCTCGGCCTCGCAACAGGCATCCCGATCGGCATCGACGCCCTCCTTGGCGTCCACCCTCCGTTTTCCGGATGTGCAGTGAAAGCCCAGCTGGACCGGACGCGATCGCATCCCTCCGATGCCCGTCGCGCCAGGCAGAACATCCCTACGGGCCCAGCCCACACGAGAACAGGATTGCCCATGTCCTTTGCTTCCCTCGGTCTCTCCGAGGCTCTTGTCCGCGCTATCGAGGCTGCGGGCTACACCCAGCCGACTCCGGTGCAACAGCGGGCGATTCCCGCCGTGTTGCAAGGCCGCGACCTGATGGTCGCCGCACAGACAGGTACTGGTAAAACCGGCGGTTTTGCACTGCCGATCCTGGAGCGCCTGTTCCCGGCAGGCCACCCGGACAAATCCCAGCGCCATGGCCCACGCCAACCCCGCGTACTGGTCCTGACCCCGACCCGCGAACTGGCGGCGCAGGTACATGACAGCTTCAAGGTGTACGCCCGTGACCTGCCGCTGGTCAGCGCCTGCATCTTCGGCGGGGTTGGCATGAACCCGCAGATCCAGGCCATCGCCAAGGGCGTCGACGTCCTCGTGGCCTGCCCGGGCCGCCTGCTCGACCTGGCCGGCCAAGGCAAGGTCGACCTGGCCCACGTTGAAATCCTGGTCCTCGATGAAGCCGACCGAATGCTCGACATGGGCTTCATCCACGACGTCAAGAAGGTCCTTGCCCGCCTCCCGGCCAAGCGCCAGAACCTGCTGTTCTCGGCGACCTTCTCCAAAGACATCACCGACCTGGCCGACAAGCTCCTGCACAACCCGGAGCGCATCGAGGTCACCCCGCCGAATACCACGGTCGAGCGCATCGAGCAGCGCGTGTATCGCCTGCCCGCCAGCCACAAGCGCGCGCTGTTGGCACACCTCATCACCTTGGGTGCGTGGGAACAGGTACTGGTGTTCACCCGCACCAAGCACGGCGCCAACCGCCTGGCCGAGTACCTCGAAAAGCACGGCCTGACTGCCGCTGCGATCCACGGCAACAAGAGCCAGAACGCTCGCACCAAAGCCCTGGCCGACTTCAAGGCCAACAGCGTGCGCGTGCTGGTCGCCACCGACATCGCCGCACGTGGCCTGGACATCGACCAGTTGCCGCACGTGGTCAACTTCGAACTGCCGAATGTCGAGGAAGACTACGTTCACCGCATCGGCCGTACTGGCCGTGCCGGCCGTTCGGGCGAGGCCATTTCCCTGGTCGCGCCGGATGAAGAAAAGCTGCTCAAGAGCATCGAGCGGGTCACCAAGCAGAAGATCGCCGATGGCGACCTGATGGGCTTCGACGCAAGCCAGGTGGAAGCCGAGAAGCCTGAAGTACGCGAACGCCCGCAGAACAACGGCCGCGGTGGCCGCAATCAGCAGGCCCGGGGTGATGGCGGCAAAGACGCCAACGGTGGCCGCAAGGACAAGGGCAAGGATAAAGGCAAGGCCAAGCAGCACGCCGCCGACAAACCTGCCGACAAGGAAAAGGCCGCCGACAAGCAGCAACAGCCGCGCAAACCGCGCGACAAGAAGCCGCGTCAGCAGCAAGCCGGCCAGAACAGCGTGCCGAAGGCGCAAGATGACCGTGCGCCCGATGAGTTCCGTGACGACGACATCGACAACTTCGGTAACCGCGCCGACTATGTCAGCCCGTACCAGAACGGCAAAAACCAAGGTCGCAACCGTCGTCCAGGTGCAGGCCAGGGTCAGCAGGGCCAAGCCAACAACCAACGCAGCAGCAACGGTGGTGGCCAAGGCCGCAATGGTAGCCAGCCGCGCAGTGCCAGTGGTGAGAAACGCCCACCACGCAACAACAATGGTGGTGCACGTCGCGACAACAATGGCGGCGGCCGCAACCGCTCGGCGGGTCGCGATGACGCTTCGCGTCAGGAACCCGCAGTGCGCAGCTCGCGTGAGCCGCAGAATCAGCCAGTGATCATCCGCAAGGAATCCAAGCTCGATCGTTACCCGACGCCTGAGCAGCTGGACGACCTGCCAAGCCGCCCGCGCGGTGAGCGCCCAGCACTGCTGACGCGCAAAGGCTCGTAACGTCGCCACAAATAAAAAACGCCGCCCCAAGGGGCGGCGTTTTTTATGGCTCAAGCGTTGTGTTACTTCTGCTTCACGCCTTCGACGCTGATATCCAGGTCCAGGGTCTGCGAAGTATCGCCTGGGCCCTTGATGCCGAAGTCGTTCAGCTTAAGGGTAGTGGTGGCGTTGAAGCCAGCACGCTCACCGCCCCACGGGTCCTTGCCTTCGCCATTGAAGGTGGCCTTGAAGGTGACCGGCTTGGTCACACCGTGCAGGGTCAGGTCGCCGGTCACGTCAGCGGTTTTAGCACCGGTCGATTTGACGGCGGTGGACACGAACTTGGCTTCTGGATACTTCTTGACGTCGAGGAAGTCAGCGCTGGCAATGTGCTTGTCACGCTCGGCGTGGTTCGACCACAAGCTGGCGGTTTTCAGGTCGACGTTGATCTTGCTGGCTTCAGGCTTGGCGCTGTCCCAGGTAAAGGCGCCATCGAAGTCCTTGAAGGTACCGTGAATGAAGCTGTAGCCCAGGTGGCTGATTTTCCAGTCGATGAAGGCGTGCTGGCCTTCCTTGTCGATCTTGTATTCAGCTGCCATTACCTGGCCAGCGGAGAGCAGTGCGGTACCGAGCGCCAGAGCGGCAAAAGTCTTTTTCAACATCCTTTCTATTCCTTGCAATTGAGGTTGAGAGTCAAGCTTTGCGGCCCAGCATGCGGGTCAGGGTCGCGTCACGGTCGATGTAATGATGCTTCAGCGCGGCCAGGGCATGCAGCACGGCGAAGATCACCAAGCCCCAGGCCAGCCACAGATGAATCACGCCAGCCAGGTCCGCCTGATCAGGCAGGTCGCTGATCAGCGCAGGTACTTCGAACAGGCCGAACACTGGAATACCGACACCGTCTGCAGTGGAGATCAGATAACCGGCGATCATCACCGCGAACAGCCCCAGGTACAGCGCCAGATGCCCCAGTTTGGCGGCCATGCGGGTCAATGCCCCATGGTTGGCCGGCGCCGGAGGCGGTGGGCTGATGAAGCGCCACAGCACACGCAGCAGCATGACGGCCAGCAGTACCAGGCCGATGCTCTTGTGCAGGTCTGGGCCGGATTTGCGCCACGGGCTGTAGTAGTCGAGGCCCACCATCCACAGGCCCAGGCCGAACAGGCCGAAGACTGCCAGCGCAACGCCCCAGTGCAGGACAATGCTGACCACGCCATAGCGAGAGGTTGAGTTGCGCAGTTGCATGATGACGTGTTTCCCCGTGAAAGCTGAGCACAGACTAACGCGTAACGTATCGAATAAAAGCACAAAAAACTGCTTTGGATAATCGAAAAATCTGATAGTTAGTCTGCTAGTTCGCTATTAAGGAAACATTAACGATAGTAGGAGAATTTCCCCCTGTCAGCAGCGGCCTCTTCGCAGTTCAACCCGCGAAGAGGCAGCTGACAGCAACTCAGCTGGCCATACCGAACAGGCGCGAGAAGAACCCTGGCTTGTCATTCACAGACGCTTCAGTCTTTGCCGGCTCAGACTTGGCAGGCGCCGCATCGGCCTTGTCACCTTTGTCCGCCCCGCCTCCGAACATGTTCGAGAAAAAGCCGCCCTCTTTCTTCGACGGCACAGCCGGGGCCGCGACAGTAGGCGCCTTGAACAGGTCGAACGATTTGCCAGCCAGCAGATCCTGCACCTGACCGGCAGCACGCTGACCACTGCGCAGAGCACCTTCGAGGGTGCCTGGGTAGAGCGCGTCGGTATGCTCGCCGGCAAACGCGATGCGCTGCACCGGACGCTCCCACAGCCGCCAGTATTTGCTGATCTGCCCTGGCCCATAGGCCAGGTAGGCGCCGCCCATACCCGCATCGGCGCTGTAGCGCTTGACCTCATAGCCCGTAAACGCACCGCGTGCCTGTGGATAAAACGCGTGCAGGCGGATCAGCACCTGGTCGACCATCTGCTTGTCGCCGAATGCCTGCAACAGGCGAGCGTTATCACCTGAAAGGTTGATCACCACGTTGGCGCCACCCTTGAGCGCCGGCTCGATCCACAGCATGCCCAGGCCGGTATTGCTGAAGATCTCACCCGACATCCGCGCCCGGCTTTCCCACACCGGCTGCTTGAACTTGAGCATCAGCTGGTCGCGCCAACCGTAGTTGGTGGCTCTGAGCGCCGCCACGTGCTGGGTATCCAGACCCGGGGTGATCTGGATCTTGGCCAGGGCACGCAGGGGCACGGCCATGACCAGGTAATCGGCCTGGTAGCTGGTGCTGCCGACCTTGACCGTCACAGCGTCCTTGTCTTGGACGATGGCGGTGACCGGCGAGCTGGTCTTGATGGTTTTCAGCTGTTTGACGAAGGCCTGGGCCAGCACCGGACTGCCGCCGGGAAGGCGCGCAGCGCGCAGGTCACGGTCGCTGACACCACGGTAGACGCGGTTCTGCTGAGCGAAGTACAGCAGCGACAGGCGCGATGGCTCGTCGTAGCGGGTGCGGATCTGCTGGTTGACCAACTGCCGCGCAGTGCTCGGCAACTGCAGCTTGTCGAGCCAGGTCGACACGTTCATCTGATCGAGGGCGAACAGCGTGCTGGTGGCCTGAGGCTTGAGCGGGTCATCGATCGAGCGGGCCAGGTCGTCGAGGGTTTTCTCGTAGCGTTTGAGGGCCTCGGCAGTCGCAGGCTGCTTGGTGGCCAGATCGCTGGCGCTGAAATACTCACCGTCGATCAGGTAACCCGGGGTACGCACGAATTCGGGCGCTGGCAGTGTCTCCAGCTTGAAACGGTCGAGGTACTGGTTGAGCACCGGCTGGGCCTTGCTGTTACCGATCCATTCGCTGGTCGCCAGGCCCGAGCGGCCACCCATGCCCGCCTTGGCTTCCAGCAGGGTCACCTGCCAGCCCTTGCTCTGCAGCTCGTAAGCTGCGGTCAGGCCTGCCAGGCCACCACCCACCACGATTGCCGTAGGTGTCTTGTCCTTTGCCAGCGCGGCGCCGCTGGACACACCGATCAATACCAACGCGCACAGGCGCACCCAAGCAGCAGCCATGATGGCGAACTCCGAGTTGACTTGCAGAAATGGGAAGAGGCAGGACTGCCCCGAGCGATGATGCGTTAAGAATACGTCAGGTATGGGCACCCTGCCACCACAGCAGCAACAAGTGCCTTTGACAACTGGCATTTTTGTCAGTAGCCAACGCGCCGATGGCTGAGTAAAGCTGTTGCGGGCGTGGGAAAAACCGACAAAAGGAACTGCACATGAGCTATGTAGAAGATTTTGTACATGTCCAAAGGCAGCTCTTGGGGCATAACAAGCCCGTCGTTATGCAAACAGGTTGGAGCATTTGCGCCAATGGCACCGCATGGACAGGATTTCATGCAGCATTCAAAGGCGGAGAAGGGACTGAACTGGTGATCGGTGAGCACAGCGATGTAGAAATCGCCTTCGACAAGGAAGTTGAAAGCTTGAAGATCGAGTACTACGTAGTCAGTGACCAGCACTTCGACGATGTGCAGATGTTGCTGGACACCGATGGCTTAGATACGGACCCGTTCGCGCCACCTGCGCGCAGCTTTTACTGGCTCACGCTTACTGGCAGTGGGTACACGGAGTTCATGCCTGGGCCCATTTCCACCAAGCCCTATCAACATGAACTCCCAGGGCCGTTTCGTCGGCTGACCATCTCCACTTCGCAGGCCGGCACAGTGCACATCCGCAAGCTCGAATGGACCGGCACCTGCCGCCAATGAACCACAGCGGTTGTTCTGCCTCCCGGCATTGCTTAGGCTTACGCGGTCAAACCAAGCCGTAACGCCAGGAGAAGTGCCGATGGGCCTGAATGATCAGTGGATGCAGCGTGACCTCAAGGTCCTGTGGCACCCCTGCACCCAGATGAAAGACCACGAGCAGCTGCCACTGATCCCGATCAAGCGCGGCGAAGGGGTGTGGCTCGAGGACTTCGAAGGCAAGCGCTATCTGGATGCGGTCAGCAGCTGGTGGGTCAATGTGTTCGGCCACGCCAACCCGCGCATCAACCAGCGCATCAAGGACCAGGTCGACCAGCTCGAACACGTGATCCTGGCCGGCTTCAGCCATCAACCGGTGATCGAGCTGTCCGAGCGCCTGGTGGCCATGACCCCGGCCGGGCTGGACCGGGTGTTCTATGCCGACAATGGCTCATCGTGCATCGAAGTGGCGCTGAAGATGAGCTTCCACTACTGGCTGAACATCGGCAAACCGGCGAAAAAACGCTTCGTCACCCTGACCAACAGCTACCACGGCGAAACCATCGCCGCCATGTCGGTCGGCGACGTGCCGCTGTTCACCGAGACCTACAAGGCGTTGCTGCTCGATACCATCAAGGTGCCAAGCCCCGACTGCTACCTGCGCCCTGAAGGCATGGGCTGGGAAGAACACTCGCGCAACATGTTCCAGGCCATGGAACAGACCCTGGCCGAACACCACGAAACCATTGCCGCCGTGATCATCGAGCCGTTGATCCAGGGCGCCGGCGGCATGCGCATGTATCACCCGGTGTACCTCAAGCTGCTGCGTGAGGCCTGCGACCGCTACGGCGTGCACCTGATCCACGACGAAATCGCCGTGGGCTTCGGCCGCACCGGCACGATGTTCGCCTGCGAACAAGCAGGCATCCGCCCGGACTTCCTGTGCCTGTCCAAGGCGTTGACCGGCGGTTACCTGCCGCTGGCCGCCTGTCTGACCACCGACACGGTGTACCAGGCGTTCTACGACGACTACCCGACCCTGCGCGCATTCCTCCATTCGCACAGCTACACCGGCAACCCGCTGGCCTGCGCGGCGGCGCTGGCGACCCTGGATATCTTCGAACAGGACAACGTGATCGAGGCCAACAAGGCGTTGTCTGCGCGCATGGCCAGCGCCACGGCGCACCTGGCCGATCATGCGCATGTTGCGGAAATCCGCCAGACCGGCATGGCCTTGGCGATCGAGATGGTCAAGGACAAGGCCGGCAAGGTCGCCTATCCGTGGCAGGAACGCCGTGGCCTGAAGGTGTTCGAGCATGCACTGACGCGGGGCGCCCTGCTGCGTCCGTTGGGCAGCGTGGTGTACTTCCTGCCGCCGTACGTGATCACCCCGGAGCAGATCGACTTTCTCGCCGAAGTGGCCAGCGAAGGGATCGATATCGCCACGCGCGATAGCGTCAGCGTCGCCGTGCCGGCCAACTTCCACCCTGATTTCCGCGATCCGGGCTAAATCCCGAAATTAGCCACACTTACGACCTCTGTGGGAGCGGGCTTGCCCGCGAACAAGGGCAAAGCCCTTGCCAGACACCGCGGTGCCAGCTTCGCGGGCAAGCCCGCTCCCACAGGGGATCTGTGCCTCTTTTGAACCGAGCAAAAACATGAGACTGTCCCGCTTCTTCATCGACGCCCCCCTGAGCCTCGGCGAACACGACTTGCCTGAAGCCCAGGCCCACTACATTGGCCGCGTACTGCGCATGGCTGCCGGCGATGCCGTGCAGCTGTTCGACGGCAGCGGCCAGGAATACCTCGGCCAGCTTCTGGAAGTGGGCAAGAAAACCGTGCGCGTCAGCCTCGATCAGGCCCTCGCCGGCCAGGCCGAGTCGCCGCTGCATATCCACCTCGGCCAGGGCCTGTCCCGTGGCGAGCGCATGGATTGGGCGATTCAGAAGGCCACCGAGTTGGGCGCCAACGAAATCACCCCGATCGTCAGCGAGCGCTGCGAGGTACGCCTGAAGGATGAGCGTGCCGACAAACGCCTGGCCCACTGGCGCCAGGTAGCGATCAGCGCCTGTGAGCAATGCGGCCGTTCGACCTTGCCGGTGATCCACCCGCCCGTGACCCTGGCCGAGTGGATCAAGGGCAGCGATGCCGACCTCAAGCTGGTGCTGCACCCGGTCGCAGAACCGCTGACCAGCCATGACAAGCCGGCGCGCCTGGCCTTCCTCATCGGCCCCGAAGGTGGTTTGAGCGATGCCGAGGTCGAGCAGGCCAAGGGCGCCGGCTTCCACGCCGCCCGTCTTGGCCCGCGCGTGCTGCGCACCGAGACGGCGCCAGTGGTTGCCTTGTCGGTGGCGCAGCAGCTGTGGGGTGATTTTTCATAGGGTAAGGCGAGGCATTTTCTGCGCTATTGAGATCGAGCGCCGCCCGCGCGGCGCATCGCGGATAAAATCCGCTCCTACGTTTGTTTCTGGCCAATTATGTCGGTGGGATTTGTGCGCGGCCGCCTGGGTGCCTGACGCGATACCGAGTCGTACGAACAAGGCGTTCGCGCGCGTCTGTCACTGACGTTACTGGCCGGAAACAAACGTAGGAGCGGATGTTATCCGCGATGCGCCGCGCGGGCGGCGCTCGATCTCAATAGCGCAGAAAATCCCACGACAAGCACCTTCCACCCTCACCACCTACCGCACATACAACGACACCGCCACGAAATGCATCAAGCTGCCCACGATCACGAACAGGTGCCAGATACCATGTGCGTGGCGCAGTCTGCTGTCCAAGGCGAAAAAGATAATGCCCACGGTATAGAACACCCCGCCGCCCGCCAACCAGGCGAAGCCGGCAATACCCAGGCTGTGCAGCAGCGGTTTGACCGCCACCAGCACGATCCAGCCCATCACCGCATAGATGATGATCGACAGGATCCGCGCCTCGGAGCGCGGTTTGATTTCCTGCAACATGCCGATCACCGCCAGCCCCCAGACCACCCCGAACAAGCTCCAGCCCCAGGGCCCACGCAGGCTCACCAGGCAGAACGGCGTGTAGCTGCCGGCAATCAGCAGGTAGATCGACAGGTGATCGAGCTTGCGCATGATCACTTTCGCCCGGCCGCGAGTGCTGTGGTAGAGGGTGGAGATGCTGTAGAGCAGCAGCAATGTGCCGCCGTAGATGGAGAAACTGACGATCTTCCACGGGTCGCCCTGCAGGCCCGCGACGACGATCAGCCAGATGGCGCCGATGCTGGCCAGGACGGCGCCGACCAGATGGGTCCAGGCGTTGAAGCGTTCACCGTAATACATGCAGACACTGACCTCCTGTGGTGGGCTGGGTTCCTCATTGTGTCAGTGACGGCCTCTTCGCGGGACAAGCCCGCTCCCACAAGGACGGTGAAGACCTCTGTGGGAGCGGGCTTGCCCCGCGAAAGGGCCGGCAGCATCACCATCCTACCCAAGCACAGGTTGCAGTTGCGCGTCACGCACCAGCCTTTCCAGCCCCACCAGATCGGGCACCCGCGCCACCTGCTCGCCCACCTGCACCGCCGCCAATTCCAGGCAACCCAGCGCCACATCCACATAATTGAGCTGGCTGTCGAGCTTGCACGACCGCGGAATGTCCTGCAGCAACACCGCCAGGTAACGCAGCCCGGTATCCCCCAGCGCGTTCAGCACAACGATGCGCGCCCGCTCGCCACAGGGGGTGTCGCCGCCACAAGCCGCCTCGAAACCGATCAACGGCAAATGCTGCTGGCGCCAATCGATCCACCCGAGGTGCCAGGCCGGTTCGCCGCGTTGGCACACCAGGTTGCGCTCGCCGATAAGCTCCGCCACCGCCACATTGGGCAGCACCAGGGTGCGGTCGCCCAGTGGCAGCAGCAGGCCAGTCAGGCTGCTTCGCTGGCCCGCAATCAGTTCAAGCATGGGTCTGGCTCCAATGGGCGATGCTCTGCAGCAACACCGACTCTTGGTACGGCTTGCCCAGGTAGTCGTTGACGCCGATGGCCATGGCCCGCTCACGGTGCTTCTGCCCGGTGCGTGAGGTGATCATGATGATCGGCAAGTCCTTCAGGCGCTCGTCGCGGCGAATGCGGGTGGCCACCTCGAAGCCGTCCATGCGCGGCATCTCGATGTCCAGCAACAGCACGTCAGGGCGGTGCTCTTCCAGCAAGGCCATGGCATCGACGCCGTCCTTGGCAGTCAGCACGCTCATGCCGTGGCGTTCGAGCAGGCGGCTGGTGACCTTGCGCACGGTCACCGAGTCGTCCACCACCATCACCAGCGACGCTTTGCGCGGCGCCGGCCCGTACAACGTGCGCTGTACCCCGCTGCCACCTGGCAGGCGCGCCAGGCGACGCTGCTGGCCACGCAACTGGCCAAGCAGGTCGAGAATCAGCACCACCCGGCCATCGCCGAGCAGGGTCGCGCCCGACAGCCCGGCCACGGCGGCGAACTGCGGGCCCAGGCTCTTCACCACGATTTCGCGGCTGGGCGACAGGCTGTCGACCTGAATGGCGAACGACTGCTCCTGGGAGTGCACCAGCAGCACCGGCAATGGCACGCTCTGCCCCAGCAAACCCGGGCGTGGCAGCCCTTGCAGCAACTCGCCCAGATAGCGCAGTTCGTACGCGTGACCGGCATAGCTGTAACGTGGCTGCGCAAGCTCATAGCAGGCGGCAAGCTCGGCCGGCGGCACGCGGACGATGCCCTCGATGGTGTTGAGCGGGATGGCGTACTGCTCGTCGCCCAGGTGCACCATCACCGCTCGGTTGATCGACACGGTGAACGGCAGGCGAATCAGAAAGCGCGCCCCTTTGCCCTGGGCCGACTCGATACTCATCGAGCCGCCCAGTTGCTTGACCTCTTCGTGCACCACGTCCATGCCCAGGCCGCGCCCGGAAATCTGGGTGATCTTCTCGGCTGTGGAAAAGCCCGGGCGCAAGATGAACTGCAGGATCTCGTGGTCGCTCAGATGCGCCTGCGGGTCCAGCAGGCCGCGCTTGATCGCCTTGCGTCGCACGGCCTCCAGTGGCACGCCGGCGCCATCGTCGGTCATCTCGATGACGATGTCGGCACCTTCGTGAAGCAGATTCAGGTGAATGGTGCCCTGCTCCGGCTTACCGGCGGCAAGCCTCACTTCGCGGGCTTCCAGGCCATGGTCGACGGCATTGCGCAGCATGTGTTCGAGCGGCGCCACCATGCGTTCGAGCACACTGCGGTCGAGCTCACCCTCGGCGTTGCCGACCACCAGCTCGACCTGCTTGCCCAGCTCGCTGGCCACCTGACGCACCACTCGCTGCAGGCGCGGCACCAGGCGTTCGAACGGCACCATCAAGGTCGCGGTCAGGCCTTCCTGCAACTGGCTGTTCACCCGCGCCTGCTGCTGCAGCAGGCTGTAGGACTCCTGCGCGCGCTGGGCCAGGGTCTCTTTCAGGTCGAGCAGGTCGGAGGCCGACTCGTATAGCGCCCGGGACAACTGCTGCAACTGCGAGTGGCGGTCCATTTCCAGCGGGTCGAAATCTTCGTAGTCATCGCCCTCGAACGGCTGGCGGCTGCTGAGCCGGCCCTGGGTTTCCATGTCCAGGCGCAGCAGCTGGTCGCGCATGCGCTCCAGGGTGGTTTCCATCTCGTTCAGGGCAAACTGGGCGTCGTTGACCTGTTGCTCGATGCGCCCGCGGATCACCGAGTGTTCGCCGGCCAGGTTGCCGAGGTCGTCGAGCAGTTCGGCGTCCACCTTGACCATGTCGCCGGGGGCTCGCTCCGGCGCTGCGGCCGGCACCTCTGCCGGGGCCGTCTCGGCCTGGGCCTGCCCGGCAGCGCTGTCGGTCAAGGCCGCGCTACTGAAATTGCGGATGTAGTCGATCAGCGCGGTGGCCGCATGCAGCGGCTGGCCCAGGCGCACGGCATCGAGCATGTGCGCCAGGCGGTCATGGCAGTTTTGCAACAGCGCGAACAACGGGGCACTTGGTGGCAGGCGCCCGGCGGCCAGTAGCTCGTAAAGGAATTCAAGCTCATGGGCCAGGTCGCCGATGGCGCTGATCTCGACCATGCGCGCCCCGCCCTTGAGCGTATGCAAGTCGCGCAGCAGGTTGTCCACCTCGACGCTGCTGCGCGGGTCGGCCTGCCAACGTGCCAGCGCGGCGCCAGCGCTTTCGACGATGTCCGAGCTTTCTTCGAGGAAGACCTCCAACAACTCTTTGTCTGCCGGGTTGTCTGCCTCCTCGGCCTGCTCAAGCGGTGCGTCCAGCCGTGTGACCGAGCCAGGCGCCACCAGGCCTGTGGCATCGGGCGCCAGCGCAGCGTCGAGTAAACCGCGCAGGGCGGCGATCGTGTCCGGCCGAGCCGTCAGTTCCTGGCCCGCTGCCACCTCATCCAGCATATCGAGGAGCACTTCGTGTGCCTGCCGGGCGTGGGTGAAGAACTGCGCGTCAGCGGCCAGGCTACCCTCTTCCACGGCGCCATAGAGGTCCAGCAAAGCTTCACAGACGTCGTCCAACTGCCGCAGGTCGGCCAGGTGCGCGCCATGGCACAGCGTGGTCAGCTCATCGAGCAGGGTGTCCAACGACTGGCGCTGGCCCGGTTGTTCCTGCCAGCACGACAGCAGCGACTCGGCATCGAGCAGAATATCCATGGCCTGTGCCAGGAAGTTGGCGATCAGTTGCGGATCGCGCTTGCCCCGGCGAGCATGCAGAGCATCCTCGTGCAGGCTGGCCAGGCGGGTATCGACAGCCTCGCCGACCTGCTCGATCAGCGGCGCCGCGCCAGCAATGGCCCCCAGCGGGGTACTGCCCAGTTGCGCCAGGCCCCGTTGGAACAATCCACGCGCCGCTTCGAGCCACTCGATCTCGGCCCTCTGCAATGGCAGCTGATGGCTGCGGTACTCGCGCACCAGTCGGTCGAATGCGGTGGCCAGCTCGGCGATAGGCAACACGCCGGCCATGGCGGCGCTGCCCTTGAGCGTGTGCAGGGCACGTTGCAGGCCATCGCTGACCTCGCTATCGCGACCTTTGGCACCCTCCAGAAACGCCTCCAGCGCGGCCAGATGGCCCTGCGCCTCATTGCGGAAGATGTCCAGCAACAGCGGGTCGAGGCCATCGATTTCGGCACTGGCCGGCACATCGTTTTCCGCCAGCGCATGCAGATGGCTGGCCAACTGCTCGATCTCGGTCACCTGCGGCATCTGGCCGGCAGCGAAGTCGGCCAACAGGTCGGGCAAGTGCACCACTACTTGTTGCAGCGCCACCATCCCTTCCGGGGTCAGGGTCATGCGCCCTTCCAGGACCCGGTTGAGCAGATGCTCGCCACCCCAGGCCAGCTCGGCCACCGCCTGGGCGTGGACCATACGGCCACTGCCCTTGAGGGTATGCAGGTCGCGGCGCACCTCCAGCAACGCATCGCGCAGGGTGTTGTCGGCGCGCCAGCGCAACCAGTGGCGCTCGATTTCGGGGAGCAGCTCGCCGGCTTCTTCCAGGAATACGTCGCGTAACTCGTCATCGATGCCGTCGCTGCCGCCATCCTGGGCGGTTGCGCCGAGCGAGCACTGCACCCCCAGCGCCGCCAGGCTGGCGCGAGCCATGTCGAGGAAGGGCTGCCCATCGGCCAAGGGGTCGGCGATCCGCCATTGCAGGTAGCACTCACCAGCGCTGAGGGCATCGGCCAGGTGGTCAAGCTCGTCCGCCGGCGGTTCCACGTCCAGATGCTGCAGCCAGCGCTGCACGTAGCCCGCACAGCCGGCGAAAACCTCGGCGGCGGCCGGCAGCATCAGCATGGCCAAGGCCCCGCGCACCTGCTGTACCAGCCCTGGCAAAGGCTGCAGGCGCTGGCGCGGCCAGCCGGACTCCAGGCAGTCGCCGATCAGGTCCTTGGCCTGCTGCAGCACGTTCAACGATTCGTTCAGCACAAGCTGGCGTATCTCCGCCAGGTCCGAGCCGGGCAAACCGCCCTGCCCGCCCTCCTCCAGCGGGCCGACCATGCCGTTGAGGCTGGCCTCGACGTATAGCAAGGCCCCCGCTACATCCATGAGCACCGCGTCATCCGCTGCGCGCTCCCCTTGGGCAAGGGCCTGCAGGGCCAGCACCTGGTCGATGATCACCCGCCGAGGTTGCTGAAAACCCAGTACCGCGAGGGTATCGGCAACGTGGCGCAAAGGTGCCAACAGGCTGTCCAGCTCTTCGCTGTGCTGTCGATCCCCGCGCACGAACTGGTCCAGGCGCTCCTTGATGCGCATCAGGTCGTCGCACAAGGCGCTGATCACCGAGCGCAAGGCATCACGCCCAGGCCCAGCCTGAACCTGCTCACGCCAGTTGCCCAGCGACAGGTCGAGGTTGGCCAGATCGTCAGAGCCAGCGAAACGCTGGGCCGCGCCGCTGATCAAGCTGCCCTGGGCCAAGGGCTCGACACCGCGGCAGGCGCGTAACTGGTTGAGCAGCGGCAGCATCACCAACGGCAGGTCGTGCCGCGCACCGCGTAGCCGCTCCAGGTACGACGGCAGCTGCTCCAGGCCCCGGAACAGCGGCCCCAGGCAGTCTCCACGCGGGCTGATCTGGCCCTCGGCCAGGGCTTTGGCCAACAGTTCCAGCTCTTCGGCCAGGCGCGTGGCACCGCGCAGCTCGAGCATGCGCAGGCAACCATGCACCTGATGCAGGTTGTCCACCACGAATGCCAGCATCGACAAGTCGTCGGTTTCTCCGGCAAAGCGTTCCAACGCCTGGCGCGCCTGGCCCAGGCAGTCGAGGATGGCGGCCCGGGTCCAGGCCAGGGCCACGGTATCGTGGCGTTCGGGGCTCACTGCAGCTGCCATGACCATTCCTCAACGCCGCTCGGCGGGTGCAGGCAGGGTAAAACCAGACACCGAGCGGCGCATTTCGCTGGCCATCCGCGCCAGGTGGCGAATGCTGTCGGCGGTGGCGCCGGAGCCGGCGGAGGTTTGCGCGGTAATCTGCTGGATGACGGCCATGGTGTGGGAAATCTGCCCTGCGGACGACGTCTGCAACTGGGCGGCATCCGAGATGCTGTGGATAAGTTCGGCAAGGTTCTGCGAAACCCCTTCGATTTCCGCCAGCGCCACCCCGGCGTCCTGCGCCAGCCGTGCGCCGCGCACCACCTCGGCGGTGGTCTGCTCCATGGAAATCACCGCTTCGTTGGTGTCGGCCTGAATGGTCCGCACCAGCGCTTCGATCTGCCGCGTTGCTGAAGAAGAGCGCTCGGCCAGGCGCTGAACTTCATCGGCCACCACCGCAAAACCACGGCCGGCTTCACCGGCAAGCGAGGCCTGGATGGCGGCGTTGAGGGCGAGGATGTTGGTCTGGTCGGCAATGTCGTCGATCAGGCTGACGATGTCGCCGATCTCCTGGGACGACTCACCGAGGCGCTTGATCCGCTTTGCGGTGTCCTGAATCTGCTCGCGGATGTTGTCCATGCCGTTGATGGTGTTGTGCACCACTTCGTTGCCCTTGTTGGCGATCGCCACCGAACGCTCGGCCACCTTGGCCGACTCGTAGGCATGCGCGGACACCCGGTCGATCGACTCGACCATGTCACCCACCGCTTCCGACGCTTCGCTGATCTGGTCGGCCTGGTGTTCCGATGCCTTGGCCAGCTGGCGCGCAGTGTTCTGCGTATCCTGCACGGCAGCGGCCACCTGCTCGGCGCTGTGGTTGATGGTCGCCACCAGGTCACGCAGCTGGTCCACGGAATAGTTGATGGAATCGGCGATGGCCCCGGTAAAGTCTTCGGTCACCGACACGGTCACGGTCAGGTCGCCATCGGCGAGCTCTTCGATTTCATCGAGCAGGCGCATGATCGCCTGTTGGTTGCGCTCGTTCTTCTCGGCGGTTTCGTGCAGTTGGCGGTGCGTGGTACGCACCATCACCAGGCCGATGAGGATGATCGAGGCCAGCGCCAGCAAGCCCAGCACATAGCCACCGACGGTATCCAGCGTGCGCCCGGCGGCGAGGTTCTCGAAGCCGTTGGCCAGGTGCGAAGCTTCGTCGAGCAGGGTCTGCGACAGGCTGAAAATGTTGCCGGCCGCCTCGCGCACGCGGAACAGCTCGGGCGAGGTCTCGAGGATTTCATCGACGGAGCCGGCGACGAACTGGAACAACTCGGCGATTTCGGCCAGGCGTGCGCGGGCATCGGCATCCTCGACGCGGGTAACCTGGATCGCCGGGTTGCCCGCCAGCATGCCTTCGAGCACCTGGCCGAAGCGGCTGGCGTCGCGGCCGAAGGTGTCGGCGGCCTGCGCCGCGGTGTCGTCGCCCGCCAGCACGGTGTTGACCGAGCCCAGAATGCGCTCGGCAAGCAGCAGCTGGCGCTGGGCGACCACCACCTGGCTGGCCGGGGCGCCGCTCTGCAACAGAATCTCGACCACCTTTTCATACTCGACCTGCAATTGCGGCACGGTTTCGGCCAGGGTCGCCGCTACCTGATGCAACGAGAGCACGGTCTGTTCGCTGGCGAGGATGGTGTCGGTGTTCTTGCGCAGGTTTTCCCAGTCCTGAAGCACCGCATCCATTTCATCCTTTACCGCGACGGGCGCCGCAGGCAGGCCGGTGGACGTGTCACCTTCGCGCAGGTAGCTCCAGCGCCGCTCGAAATCGTTGCGCGCGTCCGACAGCAACTTGAACGCCAGGGCCTTGCCGGCCGCGGCCTCGGTGGCATTCTTGGCGATGCGCTGGGACAGCACGCGCAGTTCCCCGGCATGGCCGATGTACTGCTTGTCGTGGTTGGCCTGGGTATTGAGGTAGGCGAAATTGGCGAACAGCAGGATGATCGACAGGATCAGGATGATGAACAGCACGGTGATCTGCACGATGCTGCGCGTGCGCGGGGTCATGCTGGCAGGAGGGACTGGAGTGGCCGGTTTGTTCACGGTCGAGAATCCTTATAGCGCCACATCGAGAAAACCCGGTGCCTGGGCCAGGGCGAAGGGGCTGAAGATCGCCCAGTTGCGTTCACGGCTGAAATGCCCTTGAACGAAGCGGGAAGCGGCGCGAATCACCGGCTGCGGCGGTGCCAGCTCCAAGGTATCCAAGGCGAAGTGCTGCAGGCCCAGCACCTCATCGACCAGCAGGCCGACGAACAGGTCCTCGTGGTCCAGCACCAGTACCCGCCGCTGTTTGCCCGGCGCCGCTGGGCCAAGACCGAAAAAACTGCTCAAGTCCATCACCGGCAGCAACCGGCCGCGCAGGTTGGCCACCCCGCAAACCCAGGGTTGCACACCCGGTACGCGGCTGCTGCGCGGCTCGCGCGCCACCTCGGCCACCTCGCCCATCGGCGCGACGAACCATTGCCCGGCAACGCGAAAACCGATACCGCTCCATTGCTGCAGCCGGGTGTCCTGTGGCGGCTGGTCGGCCACCAGCAGGCGGCAGCGCCGGTCGATGTCCAGCAACAGCTCGAAGGCGGTCAGCGACGCGCCCTGGGGGCGCGTGGTCAAGCGCCCAGCACTTCGTTGAGCTTGGCGATCAGCGCCTGCTCTTCAACCGGTTTGGTGACGAAGCCGCGCGCGCCCTGGCGCTGTGCCCAGATACGGTCGGTTTCCTGGTCCTTGGTGGTGACGATGAGCACCGGAATGGCACTGGTTTCCGGGTCCTTGCTCAATTGCCGGGTGGCCTGGAAACCGTTCATGCCGGGCATGACGATGTCCATCAGCACTGCATCGGGCTTTTCCTGGCGGGCCAGAGCCACAGCGTCGGCGCCGTTGTTGGCCTTGAGCACTTGGTGGCCATGCTTCTCGAGCCATTCGGTCAATCTGTACATCTCTGTCGGCGAGTCGTCGACAATCAGAACTCGGGCCATGCTGTTTCCCCATCAGGAAAATAAAGGCCGCGCCACCTCGGGCGCGGTCAGGGTGCGTGTTGTTCGTGCGCGGCGAAACCGGGCACGTGGGCCCTGATCGCGTCGAGCAGTTCTTCCTTGCTGAATGGTTTGGTCAGGAACTGGTCGGAGCCGACCACACGCCCGCGGGCCTTGTCGAACAGGCCATCGCGCGACGACAGCAAGATCACCGGGATGTCCTTGAAGGCACTGTTGTGCTTGATCACGGCGCAGGTCTGGTAGCCATCCAGGCGCGGCATCAGCACGTCGACGAAGATGATCTGCGGCTGGTGGTCGATGATCTTGGCCAGGGCGTCGAAACCGTCGCTGGCGGTGACCACCTCGCAGCCTGCTTCGCCGAGCAACATCTGCGCGGTGCGGCGGATCGTGCGTGAATCGTCGATCACCATCACCTTCAGGGGCTGTTCCATAAGTTGCGCTACCATCGCTGCAGATTGTGGGCTGCCCGCCGCGAATGGCTTGCAGCTTGATGCTGAGGGCATTTTTAGCACACTCCGAGGGGGCATTCCATCTACCGCGCCCCTTGACCCGCGCCGCTCGCGGCGCCACCCTGAGCCACTTTTCTTTCGATTCGTCGCGGCCACCGGCCGCCAAGAGGAACCATCCCCATGAGCGTTCGCCTCGGCATTGTCATGGACCCCATCGCGTCCATCTCCTACAAGAAGGACAGCTCGCTGGCCATGTTGCTGGCTGCCCAGGCTCGCGGCTGGAGCCTGTTCTACATGGAGCAGCGCGACCTGTACCAGGCCGAGGGCAAGGCCCGCGCGCGCATGCGCCCGCTGAGCGTGTTCGCCGACCCGGCACGCTGGTTCGAGCTGGGCGACGAACAGGACAGCCCGCTGGCCGAGCTGGACGTGATCCTGATGCGCAAGGATCCGCCGTTCGACATGGAGTTCGTCTACAGCACCTACCTGCTGGAACAGGCCGAAGCCGAAGGCGTGCTGGTGGTCAACCGCCCGCAGAGCCTGCGCGACTGCAACGAAAAACTCTTTGCCACGCTGTTCCCGCAGTGTACGCCGCCGACCCTGGTCAGCCGCCGCCCGGACATCATCCGCGAATTCGCCGCCCAGCATGGTGACGTGATCCTCAAGCCGCTGGACGGCATGGGCGGCACCTCGATCTTCCGCCACCGTGCCGGCGACCCCAACCTCTCGGTGATCCTCGAAACCCTGACCGCACTGGGCGCGCAGCAGATCATGGCGCAGGCCTACCTGCCGGCGATCAAGGACGGCGACAAGCGCATCCTGATGATCGACGGCGAGCCGGTCGACTACTGCCTGGCGCGCATCCCGGCCAGCGGCGAAACCCGCGGCAACCTGGCTGCCGGCGGACGTGGCGAAGCGCGCCCCTTGAGCGAGCGCGACCGCTGGATCGCCGCCCAGGTTGGCCCCACCTTGCGTGAAAAGGGCCTGCTGTTTGTCGGCCTGGATGTGATCGGCGACTACCTTACCGAAATCAACGTCACCAGCCCGACCTGCATCCGCGAGATCGATGCGGCCTACAACACCGATATCGGTGGCAAGTTGATGGATGCCATTGATCGCCAGCTGCAGGCGCGCTGACCGCCGACGCGAAGCAATACCGCAGAGTGGGGTATGATGCCGGTCCTATTCGACTGAGCTGCTGCCCCGCCCTGCGGTTGCTGGATACCCGATGACGCTGCCCGCCGACATCCCCGCCGACCTGCTGCCACCCCGCGTTCGCCCGGTGGACCGGCTTGGTTTTACCTTGTTTCTGGCTGCCCTGGTGCACCTGGCGCTGATCCTTGGCGTGGGCTTTACCGTGGTCAAACCGGCGGAAATTCGCCAGACCATGGACATCACCCTGGCCACCTTCAAAAGCGAGAAAGCGCCCGAGAAGGCCGATTACCAGGCCCAGGCCAACCAGCAAGGCAGCGGCACCCTGGAAAAGAAAGCGGTGCCGACCACCACCGAAGTGGCGCCGTTCCAGGACAGCAAGATCAACAAGGTCACCCCGCCACCTGCGGCCAAGCCCGAGGTGGTGCAGCCTGCTCCGCAGAAATCCGCTGTGGCGACCCAGGCGCCAAAAGCGCAGAAGGTCGAACCCAAGCCCAAGGCCAGCAAGCCGCAGCCCAAGCCAGCGGCCACGCCTGATTTCGACAGCTCGCAGCTGTCGAGCCAGATCGCCAGCCTTGAGGCGGAGTTGTCCAATGAACAGCAGATGTATGCCAAACGCCCGCGGATCCACCGTTTGAACGCGGCCTCGACCATGCGCGACAAGGGTGCCTGGTACAAGGAAGAATGGCGCAAGAAGGTCGAGCGGGTGGGTAACCTCAATTACCCCGACGAAGCGCGCCGGCAGCAGATCTACGGCAATTTGCGGATGATGGTGTCGATCAACCGCGATGGTTCGTTGTATGAGGTGCTGGTGCTGGAGTCTTCCGGGCAGCCGGTGCTGGACCAGGCGGCGCAACGCATCGTGCGGCTGGCGGCGCCGTTTGCGCCGTTTACCGGGGATCTGGCGGAATTCGACCGGCTGGAGATCATTCGGACCTGGCGCTTTGCGCGTGGGGATCGGTTGTCTAGTAACTGAGTGCCCGCCTTGGGATGTAAGGCGTGGCGGAAATCGAGCGCCGCCCGCGCGGCGCATCGCGGATGAATCCGCTCCTACATTTGTTTCGGGCCAGTTATGCCTGTGGGATTAGCGCGCGACCGCCTTGGTGCTCGACGCGATATCGAGTCGTGGAAACAAAGCGTTCGCGCGCGCCTGTCACTGAAGCAATTGGCCCGAAACAGATGTAGGAGCGGATTCATCCGCGATGCGCCGCGCGGGCGGCGCTCGATCTCATGACCGCCAGAAACCTCTCGGCATGCGCAAAACCGCAACACACAACCACCTTGTCAGCCTCGCCACCTGGCGCCACACTATCCCCCATGAAAACCCTCGCCCCGAGCTACCTCAAGCATCAGTTCCTGATCGCCATGCCGCACATGGCCGATCCGAACTTCGCCCAGACCCTCACGTACATCGTCGAGCACAACGCCAATGGCGCCATGGGCCTGGTGGTCAATCGACCTCAGGAGCTGAACCTGGCCGACATTCTCGAGCAGTTGCGCCCGGACGAGGAGCCACCGGCCAGTACCTTGCAGGTGCCGATCTACCAGGGCGGCCCGGTGCAGACCGACCGCGGCTTCGTACTGCACAGCAGCGAATGCAGCTTCCAGGCCACCGTGGCGCTGGAGGGGCTGTCGCTGAGCACGTCGCAGGATGTGCTGCTTGCCATCGCTGCCGGGGTTGGCCCGAAGCAGAGCCTCATCACTTTGGGTTATGCCGGCTGGGAAGCGGGCCAACTGGAAGCGGAACTTGCCGACAACGCCTGGCTCAACTGCCCGTTCGACCCTGAAATCATCTTTGGCCTGGCCAGTGACCTGCGCCTGGATGCCGCCGCCGCCAGCCTGGGCATCAACCTCAGCCTGCTGACCAGCCAGGCGGGCCACGCCTGATGGCCGAATTGCGCCTGCTGCTGGGCTTCGACTACGGCAGCAAACAGATCGGCGTGGCCGTCGGCCAGGTGATCACCGGCCAGGCCCGCGAGCTTTGCACCCTGAAAGCCCAGAACGGCGTACCGGACTGGGCCCAGGTGGAAAAACTGATCAAGGAATGGAAGCCCGATGCCATCGTCGTCGGCCTGCCGCTGAACATGGACGGCACCCCTAGCGAAATGAGCGAACGCGCGGAAAAATTCGCCCGTCGCCTCAATGGCCGCTTCAACCTGCCGGTACACACCCACGACGAACGCCTGACCACCTTCGAGGCCAAAGGCGAGCGCATGGCCCGTGGCGGCCAGCGCGGCAGCTACCGTGACAACCCGGTCGATGCCATCGCCGCTGCCCTGCTGCTGCAAGGGTGGCTGGAGGCCAATACCTAATTTCCCGCTTTGCCGCCGGCCCAACCCGGCGCCGCCCTCCAGGAGACACGCAATGAGCCTACCCAATCCCGCCGAGCTGATCCGGCAGATGGCTGTCGACCTTCGCGCCCATCTGGCCCGCCGCGGCATCAGCGAACCGCGCTTCATCGGCATCCGCACCGGCGGCGTCTGGGTCGCCCAGGCCCTGCAGGCGGAAATGGCCGATCAAAGCCCGCTGGGCACGCTCGACGTATCCTTCTACCGCGACGACTTCAGCCAGAACGGCCTGCACCCACAAGTGCGCCCGTCGGAGCTGCCGTTCGAGGTCGAAGGCCAGCACCTGGTGCTGGTCGACGACGTGCTGATGAGCGGCCGCACCATCCGCGCCGCGCTCAACGAACTGTTCGACTACGGCCGCCCGGCCAGCGTGACCCTGGTCTGCCTGCTCGATCTGGATGCCGGCGAACTGCCGATCCGCCCCAATGTGCTCGGCGCCACCCTGTCACTGGCCGCCCATGAACGGGTAAAATTGACCGGCCCCGCCCCGCTCGCCCTCGAGCGCCAGGACCTCGCCACCGCTTCCGCCCTTTAAGAGTCCACTCGCGATGACGCCAATCGACGCCAAGCGCCCGCTGCAGCTCAATGATCAGGGCCAGCTGCGCCACTTCCTCTCGCTCGACGGTTTGCCCCGCGAACTGCTCACCGAGATCCTCGACACCGCCGACTCGTTCCTCGAAGTCGGCGCCCGGGCCGTCAAGAAAGTCCCGTTGCTGCGCGGCAAGACCGTGTGCAACGTGTTCTTCGAAAACTCCACCCGCACCCGCACCACCTTCGAACTGGCCGCCCAGCGCCTGTCGGCCGACGTGATCAGCCTCAATGTGTCGACCTCCTCGACCAGCAAGGGCGAGACCCTGTTCGATACCCTGCGCAACCTCGAAGCCATGGCCGCCGACATGTTCGTCGTGCGCCATTCCGACTCGGGCGCCGCTCACTTCATCGCCGAGCACGTGTGCCCGGACGTTGCGGTGATCAACGGTGGTGACGGCCGCCACGCCCACCCGACCCAAGGCATGCTCGACATGCTGACCATTCGCCGCCACAAAGGCAGCTTCGAGAACCTTTCGGTGGCGATCGTCGGCGATATCCTGCACTCGCGTGTGGCCCGCTCCGACATGCTCGCGCTAAAGGCGCTGGGCTGCCCGGACATCCGCGTGATCGGCCCGAAAACCCTGATCCCGATCGGCATCGAGCAGTATGGGGTGAAGGTCTACACCGACCTCGCCGAAGGCCTGAAGGATGTCGACGTGGTGATCATGCTGCGCCTGCAGCGCGAGCGCATGGCCGGCGGCCTGCTGCCCAGCGAAGGCGAGTTCTACCGCCTGTTCGGCCTGACCACCGCGCGCCTGGCCGGCGCCAAGCCTGACGCCATCGTCATGCACCCGGGGCCGATCAACCGTGGTGTGGAGATCGAGTCGGCGGTGGCCGATGGCAAACACTCGGTGATCCTCAACCAGGTCACCTACGGCATCGCCGTGCGCATGGCGGTGCTGTCCATGGCCATGAGCGGGCAGAACGCGCAACGTCAATTCGACCAGGAGAACGCCCAGTGACCCTCAGCATTCTTGGCGCCCGGGTCATCGACCCCAAGAGTGGCCTGGACCAGGTCAGCGACCTGCACCTGGACGGCGGCCGCATTGCCGCGATCGGCGCGGCCCCGGCCGGTTTCAGCGCCAGCCGCACGATCCAGGCCGAGGGCCTGATCGCCGCGCCCGGCCTGGTCGACCTGGGTGTATCCCTGCGTGAGCCGGGTTACAGCCGCAAAGGCACCATCGCCAGCGAAACCCGCGCGGCCGTGGCCGGCGGTGTCACCAGCCTGTGCTGCCCGCCGCAGACCAAGCCAATATTGGACACCTCGGCGGTGGCCGAGCTGATCCTCGACCGCGCCCGTGAAGCCAGCAACAGCAAGGTCTACCCGATCGGCGCCCTGACCAAGGGCCTGGAAGGCGAACAGCTGGCCGAGCTGGTGGCCCTGCGCGACACCGGTTGCGTGGCCTTCGCCAACGGCCTCAAGGAAATCCCCAACAACCGTACCTTGGCTCGCGCCCTGGAATACGCCGCCACCTTCGACCTGACCGTGGTGTTCCACTCCCAGGACCGCGACCTGGCCCAGGGCGGCCTGGCCCATGAGGGTGCCATGGCCAGCTTCCTCGGCCTGCCGGGCATCCCGGAAAGCGCCGAGACCGTGGCCCTGGCGCGCAACCTGCTGCTGGTCGAGCAAAGCGGCGTGCGCGCGCACTTCACCCAGATCACCAGCGCCCGCGGCGCCCGCCTGATCGCCCAGGCCCAGCAGCTTGGCCTGCCGGTGACTGCCGATGTGGCGCTGTATCAGCTGATCCTCACCGACGAGTCGCTGCGCGAGTTCTCCAGCCTCTACCACGTGCAGCCGCCGCTGCGCAGCGCCGCTGACCGCGACGGCCTGCGTGAGGCTGTGAAATCCGGGGTGATCCAGGCGATCGCCAGCCATCACCAGCCCCACGAGCGCGATGCCAAGCTGGCACCGTTTGGTGCGACGGAGCCGGGAATCAGCAGCGTCGAGCTGCTGCTGCCACTGGCCATGACCCTGGTCGACGATGGCCTGCTCGACCTGCCGACCCTGCTCGCCCGCCTCACCAGCGGCCCGGCCTCTGCCATGCGCCTGCCAGCGGGTGAGCTGAAGGTGGGCGGCGCGGCAGACCTGGTGCTGTTCGATGCCAAGGCCTCGACCGTTGCTGGTGAACAGTGGTACTCGCGCGGCGACAACTGCCCGTTCATCGGCCACTGCCTGCCTGGGGCAGTGCGGTATACCTTGGTCGATGGGCATGTCTGCCACGAGGGCTGAGTAACCCCGGGGGCCGCTCTGCGGCCCATTCGCGGGGCAAGCCCGCTCCCACATTGGTCCTGCATATGCCGACACTTGTGGGAGCGGGCTTGCCCCGCGAATGGCTCAACACAAATTATCCTGCCATCCTCCAAGGTTGAAATCCTTCCCCCCACCCCCATATGAGTCTGCATCAGGCAATTTTGCCCCGCTGCGTGGAGACTCTCCCTTGACCACCATCGTTTCTGTCCGCCGTAACGGCAAAGTCGTCATGGGCGGCGACGGCCAGGTATCCCTCGGCAACACCGTGATGAAAGGCAACGCCAAAAAAGTCCGTCGCCTGTACCACGGCCAGGTCATCGCCGGCTTCGCCGGTGCCACCGCCGACGCCTTCACCCTCTTCGAGCGCTTCGAAGGCCAGCTGGAGAAACACCAGGGCCATCTGGTCCGCGCCGCCGTCGAGCTGGCCAAGGAATGGCGTACCGACCGCTCCCTGAGCCGCCTGGAAGCCATGCTGGCCGTGGCCAACAAGGACGCATCCCTGATCATCACCGGCAACGGTGACGTCGTCGAGCCGGAAGATGGCCTGATCGCCATGGGTTCCGGCGGCGCCTACGCCCAGGCCGCAGCCCGCGCCCTGCTGAACAAGACCGACCTCTCGGCCCGTGAAATCGCCGAGACCGCCCTGAACATCGCCGGTGACATCTGTGTGTTCACCAACCACAACCTGACCATCGAGGAGCAGGACCTGGCCGACTGATCAGCTGTTCTGGCGCCCCGCTCCGGTAGCGGGGTTTTTCCACGCTGACTTCATCTGCCTTAGGACCATTTTCATCATGTCCATGACCCCCCGCGAGATCGTCCACGAACTCAACCGCCACATCATCGGCCAGGACGACGCCAAGCGCGCCGTGGCCATCGCCCTGCGCAACCGCTGGCGGCGCATGCAGCTGCCGGCCGAGCTGCGTGCCGAGGTGACCCCGAAGAACATCCTGATGATCGGCCCGACCGGCGTCGGCAAGACCGAAATCGCCCGTCGCCTGGCCAAGCTGGCCAACGCGCCGTTCCTCAAAGTCGAAGCGACCAAGTTCACCGAAGTGGGTTACGTTGGCCGCGACGTCGAATCGATCATCCGCGACCTGGCCGATGCCGCGCTGAAGATGCTGCGCGAGCAGGAAATCATCCGCGTGCGCCACCGCGCCGAAGATGCCGCCGAAGACCGTATCCTCGATGCCCTGCTGCCGCAGGCTCGGGTGACCAGCTTCAGCGAAGAGGCCGCGCAGACCAGCAGCGATTCCAACACCCGCCAGCTGTTCCGCAAGCGCCTGCGTGAAGGCCAGCTGGACGACAAGGAAATCGAGATCGAAGTGGCCGAAACCGCGGGCGTGGAAATCGCCGCGCCACCCGGCATGGAAGAGATGACCAACCAGCTGCAGAGCCTGTTCGCCAACATGGGCAAGGGCAAGCGCAAGGCGCGCAAGCTCAAGGTCAAGGAAGCGCTGAAGATGGTGCGCGACGAAGAAGCCAGCCGCCTGGTCAACGACGACGAGCTCAAGGCCAAGGCCCTGGAAGCGGTCGAGCAGCACGGCATCGTGTTCATCGATGAAATCGACAAGGTGGCCAAGCGTGGCAACGTCGGCGGCGCCGATGTGTCCCGCGAAGGCGTGCAGCGCGACCTGCTGCCGCTGATCGAAGGCTGCACCGTCAACACCAAGCTGGGCATGGTCAAGACCGACCACATCCTGTTCATCGCCTCGGGCGCGTTCCACCTGAGCAAGCCGAGCGACCTGGTGCCTGAGCTGCAGGGCCGTTTGCCGATCCGTGTCGAGCTCAAGGCGCTGACGCCTGAAGATTTCGAGCGCATCCTGCAGGAGCCACACGCCTCGCTGACCGAACAGTACCGCGAGCTGCTCAAGACTGAAGGGCTGAACATCGAGTTCCAGGCCGACGGCATCAAGCGCTTGGCCGAGATTGCCTATCAGGTCAACGAGAAGACCGAGAACATCGGTGCCCGTCGCCTGCACACCCTGCTTGAGCGCCTGCTCGAAGAGGTGTCGTTCAGTGCCGGCGACCTGGCCAGCGCCCATGATGAAGCGCCGATCCAGATCGATGCGGCCTATGTGAACAGCCACCTGGGTGAGCTGGCGCAGAACGAAGACCTGTCGCGTTACATCCTGTAAGACTGCAGGGGGCCGCTTAGCGGCCCCCTTGCACAATCGCTCGAATCTCCCGAAGCTAAACACCATCAGCTCCCGAGAGATTCAGCTCATGGCCCGCCTGCCCACCGCCATCAACCTGCACAAAGCCTCAAAGACCCTCAGCCTCACCTACGCCCCCGGCGAGGTCTACCACCTGCCCGCCGAGTTCCTGCGCGTGCATTCCCCCTCCGCCGAGGTCCAGGGCCACGGCAATCCCATCCTGCAATTTGGCAAGATCAACGTCGGCCTGGTCGGCCTCGAACCCGCCGGCCAGTACGCACTGAAACTGACCTTCGACGACGGCCATGACAGCGGATTGTTCACCTGGGAATACCTCGAGCAGCTGTGCCTGCGCCAGGAGCAGCTCTGGGCTGAGTATCTGGACGAACTGCACAAGGCCGGAAAAGCCCGCGATCCTGCCGAATCCGTGGTCAAACTGATGCTCTAGCTCAAGCCATCCAAGAGTTAGAGCGCATTTTCTAATCTCATCTGTTTGAATGCCTGAGAGGCAGTTCGTCAAAGCACTGTCTTGCGCATTACATGAAGTCGGGTTACCAATGGAGCTGGCAAGTTCCCTGCATTGCTTTCAGGCAATCAGGGCCAGGCCGGTTTGTAGAGGTCGCGAGCGAAAGCAGGCAGTCTTCACACGCAGATTCCCCCGCAGCTCATCGCCGAATGCATCCGGCCCGCAGCACCGCTGTTCCTTATCACTGGTCACCCGAGTAGCAGTACCGGGCTGTCAAACCGGTACTCGTCTCAGGACAACGGAGCGTCGTAGATGAGTAGCAAGAACAACGATGAGTTGCAGCGGCAGGCCTCGGACAACACACTGGGCCTGAACCCGGTCATCGGCATCCGCCGCAAGGACCTGCTGAGCTCTGCGCGTACCGTGCTGCGTCAGGCCGTGCGCCAACCGCTGCACAGCGCCAAGCACGTGGCGCACTTCGGCCTGGAGCTGAAGAACGTATTGCTGGGCAAGTCGAACCTGGCCCCCGAGGGCGACGACCGTCGCTTCGTCGACCCGGCCTGGAGCAAGAACCCGCTGTACCGCCGTTACCTGCAAACCTACCTGGCCTGGCGCAAGGAACTGCACGACTGGATCGGCGAAAGCGACCTGTCGCCCCAGGACATCAGCCGCGGTCAGTTCGTCATCAACCTGATGACCGAGGCCATGGCCCCCACCAACACCCTGTCCAACCCGGCGGCGGTCAAACGCTTCTTCGAAACCGGTGGCAAGAGCCTGCTCGACGGCTTGTCCAACCTGGCCAAGGACATGGTCAACAACGGTGGCATGCCCAGCCAGGTCAACATGGACGCCTTCGAAGTGGGCAAGAACCTCGGCACCAGCGAGGGCGCCGTGGTCTACCGCAACGACGTGCTGGAGCTGATCCAGTACAGCCCCATCACCGAGCAGGTGCATGCCCGCCCGCTGCTGGTGGTGCCGCCACAGATCAACAAGTTCTACGTCTTCGACCTCAGCCCGGAAAAGAGCCTGGCGCGCTTCTGCCTGCGTTCGCAGCAGCAGACCTTCATCATCAGCTGGCGAAACCCGACCAAAGCCCAGCGCGAGTGGGGCCTGTCGACCTACATCGACGCGCTCAAGGAAGCAGTCGATGCGGTGCTGGCGATCACCGGCAGCAAGGACCTGAACATGCTCGGCGCCTGCTCCGGCGGCATCACCTGCACCGCACTGGTCGGGCACTACGCCGCCCTGGGGGAGAAGAAGGTCAATGCCCTGACCCTGCTGGTCAGCGTGCTGGACACCACCATGGACACTCAGGTCGCGCTGTTCGTCGACGAGCAGACCCTCGAATCGGCCAAGCGCCACTCCTACCAGGCCGGCGTGCTCGAAGGCAGCGACATGGCCAAGGTGTTCGCCTGGATGCGCCCCAACGACCTGATCTGGAATTACTGGGTCAACAATTACCTGCTGGGAAATGAACCGCCGGTATTCGATATTCTGTTCTGGAACAACGACACCACACGCCTGCCGGCGGCCTTCCACGGCGACCTGATCGAAATGTTCAAGAACAATCCACTGACCCGCGCCGATGCACTGGAAGTGTGCGGCACCGCCATCGACCTGAAGAAAGTCGACTGCGACATCTTCAGCGTCGCTGGCACCAACGACCACATCACCCCGTGGCAATCGTGCTACCGCTCGGCGCACCTGTTCGGCGGCAAGATCGAGTTCGTGCTGTCCAACAGCGGCCACATCCAGAGCATCCTCAACCCGCCAGGCAACCCCAAGTCACGCTTCATGACCGGTGCCGACCGCCCTGGCGATCCGGTGGCCTGGCAAGAGAACGCCGAAAAACATGCCGACTCCTGGTGGCTGCACTGGCAGAAGTGGCTGGGCGAGCGAGCCGGTGACCTGAAAAAGGCCCCAACCCGCCTGGGTAACCGTGCCTTTGCCGCAGGTGAAGCCGCACCGGGGACTTACGTTCACGAACGTTGAGTTGCAACGCCGTGGCCCCTGGAAGGGCCGCGGTGCTTCATTCATCACAGAGCCACGCGCATGCCGCTACCCTATATATTCAGGACCGTCGAACTGGACGATCAGTCCATCCGCACTGCTGTCCGGCCGGGCAAGCCGCACCTCACGCCGCTACTGATCTTCAATGGCATCGGCGCCAACCTGGAGCTGGTGTTCCCGTTCATCGAGGCCCTTGACCCGGACCTGGAAGTCATCGCCTTCGATGTGCCGGGCGTGGGCGGTTCATCCACCCCGCGTCACCCCTATCGGTTTCCCGGCCTGGCCAAGCTGACCGCGCGCATGCTCGACTACCTCGACTACGGCCAGGTGAATGTGATCGGTGTGTCCTGGGGCGGCGCTCTGGCCCAGCAGTTCGCCCACGACTACCCGGAGCGCTGCAAGAAGCTGGTGCTGGCCGCCACCGCCGCCGGTGCGGTGATGGTGCCGGGCAAGCCCAAGGTGCTGTGGATGATGGCCAGCCCGCGGCGCTACATCCAGCCTTCGCATGTGATCCGCATTGCCCCGTTGATCTACGGCGGTGGCTTTCGCCGCGACCCCGACCTGGCCATGCATCATGCGTCCAAAGTGCGCTCCGGCGGCAAGATGGGCTATTACTGGCAGCTGTTCGCCGGCCTTGGCTGGACCAGCATCCACTGGTTGCACAAGATCCAGCAGCCCACGCTGGTGCTGGCTGGCGACGACGACCCGTTGATTCCGCTGATCAACATGCGCTTGCTGGCCTGGCGAATTCCCAATGCCCAGCTACACATTATCGACGACGGCCACTTGTTCCTGATCACCCGGGCCGAAGCCGTTGCCCCGATCATCATGAAGTTCCTCCAGCAAGAACGTCAGCGCGCAGTGATGCACCCCCGCCCAGCCTCCGGCGCTTAGGGTGCTGTCTGCTGTCGTTCCGACCTGACCATGGCTTGACGAAGGAGTGCTGCCATGAAAGACAAACCGGCCAAAGGAACGTCAACGCTCCCCGCCACCAGCATGAACGTGCAGAACGCCATTCTCGGCCTGCGCGGTCGCGACCTGATTTCCACGCTGCGCAGCGTCGGCCGCCACGGCCTGCGCAACCCGCTGAATACCGCCCGCCATCTGTTGGCCCTGAGCGGCCAGCTGGGCCGTGTGATGCTGGGCGACACACCCTATCAGCCCAACCCACGCGATGCGCGTTTCAGTGACCCGACGTGGAGCCAGAACCCCTTCTACCGGCGTGGCCTGCAGGCTTACCTGGCCTGGCAGAAGCAGACCCGTCTGTGGATCGACGAAAGTCACCTGAACGACGATGACCGCGCCCGTGCGCATTTTCTGTTCAACCTGATCAACGACGCCTTGGCGCCGAGCAACTCACTGCTCAATCCCTTGGCGGTCAAGGAACTGCTCAATACCGGCGGGCAAAGCCTGGTGCGCGGCGTGGCCCATCTGCTCGACGACCTGCGCCACAACGACGGCCTGCCGCGCCAGGTCGATGAGCGCGCCTTCGAGGTCGGCGGCAACCTCGCCTCGACCCCGGGCGCGGTGGTGTTTCGCAACGAGCTGCTGGAGCTGATCCAGTACACGCCAATGAGCGAGAAACAACACGCCCGGCCACTGCTGGTGGTGCCGCCGCAGATCAACAAGTACTACATCTTCGACCTGCAGGCGAGCAACAGCTTCGTCCAGTACATGCTCAAGAATGGCTTGCAGGTGTTCATGGTCAGCTGGCGCAACCCCGACCCGCGTCACCGCGAGTGGGGTTTGTCCAGCTACGTGCAGGCGCTGGAAGAAGCGCTCAACGCCTGCCGCAGCATCAGCGGCAACCGCGACCCGAACCTGATGGGCGCTTGTGCCGGGGGTTTGACCATGGCCGCGCTGCAGGGCCACCTGCAGGCCAAGCACCAGCTGCGCCGGGTACGCAGCGCCACCTACCTGGTCAGCCTGCTCGACAGCAAGTTCGACAGCCCCGCCAGCCTGTTCGCCGACGAGCAGACCATCGAGGCAGCCAAGCGCCGCTCGTACCAGCGCGGTGTGCTCGATGGCGGCGAAGTGGCGAGGATCTTCGCCTGGATGCGGCCCAACGACCTGATCTGGAATTACTGGGTCAACAACTACCTGCTTGGCAAGACGCCACCGGCCTTCGACATCCTCTACTGGAACGCCGACAGCACCCGCCTGCCTGCGGCCCTGCATGGCGATCTTCTGGACTTCTTCAAACACAACCCGCTGACCCACTCCAAAGGGCTTGAAGTCTGCGGCACCGCCATCGACCTCAAGCAAGTCGACCTGGACAGTTTCACCGTGGCCGGCAGCAACGACCACATCACCCCGTGGGATGCGGTGTACCGCTCGGCGCTGCTGCTGGGTGGCGATCGGCGTTTCGTGCTGGCCAACAGCGGGCATATCCAGAGCATCATCAACCCGCCCGGCAACCCCAAGGCCTACTACCTGGACAACCCCAAACTGTCGAGCGACCCACGCGCTTGGTTCCACGACGCCAAGCGCAACGATGGCAGCTGGTGGCCGTTGTGGCTGGACTGGATCACCCCGCGCTCCGGCCCGCTCAAGGCGCCGCGCGAGACGTTGGGCAACGCCACCTACCCACCGCTGGGCCCCGCGCCAGGCACCTATGTCCTGACTCGATGAGCACACCGACTGGATGAAGACCCGCGACCGTATCCTCGAATGCGCCCTGCAGCTGTTCAACCAGCAGGGCGAACCGAACGTCTCGACGCTTGAGATCGCCAACGAACTGGGCATCAGCCCGGGCAACCTGTACTACCACTTCCATGGCAAGGAGCCCCTGGTCATTGGCTTGTTCGAGCGTTTCGAAGAGGCACTGATGCCGCTGCTCGACCCGCCGCTGGAAGTGCGCCTGGATGCCGAGGACTATTGGTTGTTCCTGCACCTGATCGTCGAGCGCATGGCCCAGTACCGCTTTCTGTTCCAGGACTTGTCGAACCTGACCGGGCGCCTGCCGAAACTGGCGCGTGGCATGCGCAGCCTGATCAATGCGCTCAAACGCACGCTCGCGGCGCTACTGGCCAGCCTGAAGGGGCAGGGTCAGCTGGTCAGTGAAACCCAGGCGCTGGGGCAACTGGTGGAGCAGATCACCCTGACCCTGATGTTCTCGCTGGACTACCAGAGGGTGCTGGGGCGCGAGGGCGACGTGGGGATCGTGGTGTATCAGGTGATGATGCTGGTGGCGCCGCATCTGCAAACACCGGCGCGGGAGGCGGCTGAGCAGTTGGCGGTGCGGTACCTGGAGGGGTAAGTCTGCAGAGTCGGCGGTAACTTTGTGAGAGCAACTGTCTTGCTCAAAATTCAGAAAGCTGCACGATTCCTGTGGGAGCGGGCTTGTCCCGCGAACACGGGCGAAGCCCGTGCTATCCATCGCGGTGACTGCTTCGCGGGACAAGCCCGCTCCCACAGGGCGGGGTGCACTATCAGATCAGCGTGCCGGTAGCCACGGGTGCCGACGGCGCGTTGCTGGCCGGCGCGGCGCTTGGCGCTGGCGCTGCGGTAGCGGCCGGGGCGGCGCTGGCCGCTGGTGCTGCCGGTTTGGCGGCGGCAGGTTTGGCCGGTGCTTTTCTCGCCGCAGGCTTTTTCGCCGCAGCAGGCTTGGCTGCAGGCTTGGCGGCAGCGGGCTTGGCCGCAGGCTTGGCTGCCGGCTTGGCCGCTGCGGTCTTGGCAGCAGGCTTGGCAGCTGCGGTTTTCGCCGCAGGCTTGGCGGCCGCCTTGGCCAGCGGTTTGGCCGCAGTCTTGCTCGCAGCCGGCTTGGCAGCAGCGCGCGAGGAGATCGGCGTAACCGAAGCACCGGTCAGTTTCTCGATCTGCTTGGTCAGGCTGTCGACCTGCTGGTGCAGCGCCTTGATCTCGTTACGGCTCGGCACGCCAAGGCGCGAGATGGCGCTGTTCAGGCGCTTGTCGAACGCTTCTTCGAGGTCGTTCCACTTGCCCAATGCGCGGTCCTTCACACCCGATACGCGCGAAGTGGTCGAAGCCTTGGCGTTGTCGGCCACGTCTTCCGCGGTCTTCTTCGCCTGCTTCTCGGCCTTCTCGCCATCCTTCACCAGCGAGTCGAACAGCTTCGGGCCGTCCTGGTCGATCTTCGAATAGATACCCAGCCCTGCCAGCCAGATCTTGCGGGAGTATTTTTCGATCCCGCCGACCCAGGAGCTGCCTTCTTTCTCGGAATTTTTCTTGCCAGCCATCCTGCTCTCCTTATGGTTTGTGCGCGACGCGCTCGAGCAGCTCATGCAGCTGTTCAAGCTTGATGGACAACGCCTCAACGTCATGTTTAGACGGAATGCCAAGGCGATTCAAGGCGCGACCTACCCGTGCGTCGAAAGCTTTTTCGATTTTGTCCAGTCGAACTTCGACTTTGCCGCGTACGCGGCTGACTTCTTCACCCGCTTCGTCGAGCTGATGGTTGGCGGCATCGAGTTCTTTATCGATGCGCTGCTTGCCGCGTTTCTCAACGCCTTCACCGGCCTTGACCAGTTCCTTGAAGTAGTCGGAGCCTTCCTGGCCCACGCGGGCATAGGCGCCGATACCGGCCAGCCAGATCTTGCGGGCGTAACCGCGCACCTCGCCAAGCGTGCCCAGGGCTTCGTCTTTTTTCTTCACAATCACTTTGGCCATGCTGTGTACCTCATGCTCATGAGTGGAGGAAAACCGCCCATGGAGGTTGGGCTTGAGCATAAGGTAGGGAAGAAAATTAGAAACCTCACCCTAAGGTCTGCACTGTCCCATCCATGTACCGCACGTCTTTTCGGCAAACGCCCTAGCTTCGCAGGCTTCACTTTCAACGAGAGCGACGCCAATGACTGGCCTAGTAATTCAACCCCGGCTGACGTTCAAGCAAAGTGTGGCAGCTTGTTTCTACAACCGTCCAAGCCTGCGCGACGTCTTGTCAACGGAAGGCTTTCAGACCTTCTGCGACCGGTACCCATGGATGCAGCGCAACCATCCTCGCATGACATCGCTCGACCCTTTCGTTGTCCTGCATGCACCGGCCAGCACAGATGATCTTGCGCGCCAGAGCGGGCTGCTGGATGAGCTTCTCGAGCACTTCATCGCCAAGCAGCCTGTGCAACTGGGCGCTGCAGACACGCTGAGCATCAACCCGCCGCAGGTGTTCCGACTTCAGGAACAAGGCCAGGATCAACCCGAAATCGTGCCGGACCTGACCAAGCTCAACGAAGACTTCAACACGCTGCTCGAGACATTGATACCCGACTTCCAACAAGCCCAGATCGGCTTCTGGAATGGATACGACGAAGACAGCCAAGTCTCGCGCATGCTTTGGCTGGAGCACACCATCAAGGCCGCTTTGCTCGACAGTCTTCCTCGCCAAGACCTGAAAGAGCATGAAAAAGCGGCGCTGTACGCCCTGCTCGACGGTGTATCCGACAGCCTCACCGTCGAAGCGATACAAGTGACACTGGCTACCGATGAGGGCGCACACAGCTTCACTTTGCCGGACCTGCTGCTCACCGCCGCAGGTGGCGGCCAGGGTTTCGTGCTGCACTGCAAACCCTGCGGTTCGGTTCACCGCCATGTCGATCTGGCCAGCTTCGCCGCCACGCTGCAACGGCAGCTGGTGCAACACTATCGCTTCGACACGTTGTCCTGGGCACGCACAACCGTGATCGGACGCCCGTTCGCGTTCCAGGCCAGGCAACTGCTCAACGGCATCCTCGACGACATCGACCGCCTGCACACAGGTGGCGTGGCCAGCATCGGCGAGCTGGAACAGCTACTGCGGCAAGTCAGCGACCCATCGACCTACTTCCTGGACTTGCCTGCTCCTGAACAGGCCGCCGCCATCAGTCCGCCGCAATGGCTCGCCGGTGCCAGCGCCGAGGACCGCTACGCCTATCACTGCGCGTTACTGGACCTGGCGGCGACCCAGGGTCGCTCGCAAGGCGCCACATCGTTTGGCGATATCGAAGACATCCGGCGCTACGCCGCTCGCCGTTTGCGCGAGCAACTGCAGGCCAACCATCCAGACAAAGCGCCGCTCGACCCGGACAAGGTGAACATCCGCATTTCCCAGAGCATCATCGGCCCCGGCACGCAAGGGCAGTCCCTGTACCTGCGCAGCGTGACCCTGACCGACCTGGCGATCTCCCGTCTGCGCCCGGAGGCCGGTGAGGTGATGAGCGGTATCAGCACGGCGCAGGGCTCGCCGCCGCTCGACTGGCTGAGTATCGAACAGGTCAGGGAGCTTGTTCATCAGGTCGATGCTGGCGGCCAGTACGCCATCTACCTGCAGGATCAGGTCAGCACCGAACCGCGCAGGGCCGAGCGCATCAGCCAGCATGCCAGCGAGTGGCGTTACGCCCTTCGCTTCAGCGTGCTCAAGGCGAAGATCGAGCGACAGCTTGACGAGCCCGCAAGCCAGGCACTGCTCGATTTCTGTCAGGGCACGGGCAGCGGTGGACTGCGCATTGCCCCCCTGGCATTCCTCTGCGCGCCTGGTGCTTCGTCAAGCGATGTGGCTCACGGGATGTTCGTCATCGAACTGCCGGCGAGCCGTGGCTGGGTCTTGTATCGCCCCTTCTATGCCGACCTGGCGTTGCAGCAGTTCGACAGCCTCGAATCGCTCATGGCCGCGATCCGCCACGAGGGCGAATTGCAGGAAAGCGTCCTGGCCTGGCTCGGCGACACTGCACGCCCGATTTACCAGAACGACGGATTCAGGCACCCGCACCTGCACGCGAACCTCACCAGTCTGCTGCACCTGATCAGTGCCGACGGCGAGCTGGTGGACGCGCTTCTGGAACGCCTCAGGCAGCCAGTAGAGGTCGCGTTCCATCCCTGGACGGATGATCTGAACAGCCACCTGTTCAATGCCCGAGTCGACACCATGCAATTGGCCGCCGCCAGCGGCAGTGTGTCCAATGCCCAGGAAAAGCGGGCATTGGTGAAGGAGGCGGCCTGGGCGATCTTCAATACCCTCACCCAGTTCTGGCATGGTCCACTGGCCAGCCTGGTGTGGCTGGCGCTGGCGCTGTCGGCGGCCAGGCAAGACCTGGAGGCGCTGATCGACGATAGCGGCGACAACAGGATCGTCGCGGCGACGGACCTGCTCACCAACCTGGCCTTGCTCCTTGCCCACCGCTCAGTACGGCCACCTGCCAGCAGCGAAGCGGCTACCTCGCCAAGCTTCGCGGGCCCTGCGCCAAAAGGTGAATTCCCGGCGGCAGAGCTTGCGCAGCCAGAAGAAAAGGCCTGGATCGCCCCTGACCAGGCACCGCAGTCAACATTCGTTGGTGTACAGGGCTGGGATGACGGGCAGCGCCTGAGCAACCTGTCGGTACAGCAGCGTCAGTCCCTGACACAGCTGCAGGCCATGCAGTCACTGCAAGGGCATGCGCCACTGGCGCAGGGGCGTCTGCGTGGTTTGTTCAAGATCAGCGACGCTCATTACGTCAAGCTCGGCGATGGTGTCTATGAGGTCGTCGAGACCTGGAACGGCATGCAGATCATCGGCCCCGATCAGAGCAGCAGCGAATGGGTGTCCAAGTGGAATGGCGCCGCAGACGGCTACTACATCGTGGGTCGTGAGCGGCAACGAGGGCCGTGGGTGACGCGCTGGAATGGCCGCTGGGCGTTGAATCTGAATCTCCCCGGCGGCATGCCCCGAAGCCGGCAATCGATCAACGCGGAAAACCGTCAGCGGTTCGACATATTGAACGCTACGGCCGTAGAGCACCAACAAGCGCTGACTCAGATGGAGCCACTGATGGAGCGCAACCGCACGCATCTGCAGGCATATGACGACATCGCCCTGAAGTACAGCATCGCCTTCGAAGCACTACCGGCACAGGAACGCGACTCACCACCGGCGGCGTTTTTGCTGCAGAAAGAGACGCTGCATGCCTTGCGTAAACAACGCTTGCCCGAACTCAGAGCATCTGCGCTCTATCTGGAGCGCCAGAGCAAGCTGCTGCATGGCAACGTCGAGGTATTCAAGGAGATGAGCGAACCTCGCTTCAGCAAGTTCGACACCCGCGACCAGGGCCGAAGCCGATACGGCAAATGGTACGATATCGCCATCGACAACGACATGCTGTTGTGCCGCCGCTTGCTGGAGCAGGTCGACCACCAAGGGCTGAGCGCACAGGGCATCGGGCTGACCGCCTATCCGGAAACAGCCGAGCAGACCCGCCAATACCTCGATTATCGCGAGCTGGTACGCGAGTCCTGCCAGGCCACCCGTCGCCTGCTTGCCGTCAGCCAACGGCTGGACCGCACCCTGCCGGAGGCCCAGCATGACCCCAGGGTCGATTTTCCCAACAAGGCTGCGAAGTTCGCCGAGACCCTTCGACGCCGAACGTATTCGACACTGGTCGTTCGCGCCCAGCTGCTCAGCGACCTGGCCTATCTCTCGGTGGACAAAACCCAGCTCACGGAGGAAAACGCCGACCACCTGACTGCAATGCGCGCGCCGCTCAGCGACGTGGACCTGAGCCGCACGGTATGGAGCCACGACGGCCTGGCAAACACCGAGGCGACAGCCCAGGTCAAGGCTGAACTGCTCGAGGACATCCTGCAGAAATACCGAACCGTGCTGGATCGCGCCCAGTACATGCAGACGCTGGACGCCCCCGCGCTGGACGCTGAGGTACTGAATGAGTACACCCGCGAATTGTCGACAATGATCCGGGTCACCGAGGAGCAGCTGAGCACAGCCCTGGCCAACCGCGACAGCGGCATCAATTCTCCCACGCCAGCGTCCTCCCATCGTCTCGCACCGATCAGGCGCCGGGTCATTCGTGTTGACCGAGGCCGGCCGCTGTTGGTGGAAATCGACCCGGTGAGCAATCGGGCATTCCAGCGCACTGCGTTCAACCAGGAACCCGCAGGCAACTTCGCCCAACGCAATGGTGTGTGGCACGTGGTGCCTGAGCCTGCGCCACCGGCCCAGCACGACCGGGCTCAGTTGCGCCAGCGCGCCAACCGCCTGCTGGCGGAGGTGGACGCGAAGATCGCCTTCGCCGCTCACTATGCCGATGAACCAAACAGCCTGAGCGACTTTCTGCAATGGCCGGCCGATGACATGCGCGAAATACAGCAGCAGCTGACCGCGCTGAACGATCCCCTGGACAACCGCCTGATCGAGCTGCTTCGGGCGGCGGTGGAGAGGATCGATGGCGAGCGGCTTCGCTTGCTCACCGACGCGTATCTGAATAGCCGCCACCCCGACGGCAAGGCGCTTCGCTACCTGGCCGAACAGCATCGGATCAAGGTCAGGCAGACCGTGATTCGACGGCAACTACGCCGTGCCAATGATTACCTCGACGTCTACGAGGTCCGCGATGTGCAAGCGCCACAGCGAGTGTTGTGGGAAGCGCATTTCCACTATCCCAGCCTCGAAGCGAGGGGGCATGATTTCGTCAAAGGTCATCTCAAATTCTGGGACGCAGGCGTAAGGGGCCGCGACGCCATGCTTCAACAAGCCGTAGACGCACGGGAGCGGATCGCCATCTACCGGGGCGATCTACGCCTGGAACAGGTGGTCGGCATCATTCCATTCCCGGCGGACCTGCCAGCGTAAGCCGATAGCGGGCCTGGCTCAGGCCAGCGCCTTGTCCAGCGCCCGCTCGATCTCGCCCTTGATGGTGCCGCTCATCATCGACAGCATCATGCCCAGCTTCAATTCGACACGGATGCTGTCATCGCCAATGTGCACGCTGCCATTGGCCCCACTGCGCGCAACGTCCACGCGGTCGCCGTTCCAGGTGGCCTTGAGGTCGTACTCACGGCTCAGCTTGTCCACCAGCACTTCAGCCTTGGCACGGGCGGCTTCGCGGCCGAGGGAGTGTTTGCGTTCGACGCTGATCTGGGTCATGCGGGTGATCCTGGGTATGAAGACATAATCGCCATTATGCCCGCCCCTGCCACAGGGCACACCCCGCCAAGACAAATCCGCCGGTTCGCCCTAGAATGGCGGTAATTTTTTCCGGTGAAGCGATATGAACGACCAGCGCAAAGGCGAACACGCCGAACCCACCACGCATTTCGGCTATCAGGACGTGCCTGAGAGCCAGAAAGCGAAGAAAGTCGCCGAAGTGTTCCACTCGGTGGCCGCCAAGTACGACCTGATGAACGACGTGCTCTCCGGCGGCATGCACCGCCTGTGGAAGCGCTTCACTATCGAATTGTCGGGCGTGCGCAGCGGCAACCGGGTGCTGGACATCGCCGGCGGTACCGGCGACCTGGCCGCCAAGTTCTCGCGCTTGGTCGGCCCGACCGGCCAGGTGGTGCTGGCCGACATCAACGAATCGATGCTCAAGGTCGGCCGTGACCGCCTGCTCGACCGAGGCGTGGCCGGCAACATCGAGTTCGTCCAGGCCGACGCTGAAAAGCTGCCGTTCCCGGACAACCACTTCGACTGCGTGACCATCGCCTTCGGCCTGCGCAACGTCACCCACAAGGACGAAGCCATCCGCTCGATGCTGCGCGTGCTCAAGCCGGGTGGCCGCCTGTTGATCCTGGAATTCTCCAAGCCGACCAACAAGCTGATGTCCAAGGCCTACGACGCCTACTCGTTCGCCTTCATGCCCCTGGCTGGCAAACTGATCACCAATGACTCCGAGAGCTACCGCTACCTCGCCGAATCGATCCGCATGCACCCCGACCAGGAAACCCTCAAGAGCATGATGGTCGATGCCGGGTTCGACCGCGTCACCTACCACAACATGACCAGCGGCATTGTTGCCGTGCACCGGGGAATCAAGCCCTGATGCTGCTGGCAGGGCTGCTCGCCAGCGTCGAACATGGCCTGAACCGCGTCCTGCGCATGGACAGCACGGCGCTGCCGCGGCTGGCCGCGCTGGAAGGCAAGGTCATCGAAATCGACTGCCGCCAGCCGGCCCTGCAGGTGTTCATCCTGCCCGATGAAGAGGGCCTGATGCTCGCCGCTCACTGGGAGGGCGAGGTCGACTGCAGCCTGCGCGCCCCGGCGGGCAGCCTGCTGCAACTGGCCGTGGCCAAGGACAAGAGCGCCGTGCTGCACAGCCCGCAGGTCGAACTGCATGGCGACAGCGCCGTGCTGCTCGACCTGTTCGGCGTGCTGCAGGACCTGGAGCTGGACTGGGAGCACGAGCTGCAACGCTGGCTCGGCCCGGTCGCCACCTCGCTGCTCGCCGGCCACGTGCGCCTGCGCGCGCGCTGGACCCGCCAGGGCCTGGCACGCTTCAGTCAGAACCTTTCCGAATACCTGGCCGAAGAGTCGCGCACCCTGGTGGGCAAGCGCGAAGCCGAAGCCGCCTTCAGCGAACTCGACAGCCTGAAGGTCGACATAGAACGCCTCGAGGCGCGCCTGCAGCGCCTCTCCCGATCCCTCGATACCAGCGATAACGCATGAAGCTGCTCGCCGTCCGCCGTCTCTTCCGCATCCAGCGCGTGGTGATCCGCTACCGCCTCGATGACCTGCTGTTCGACCTGCCGCTGCCCTGGTGGCTGCGCAGCCTGCGCCTGCTGATGCCGTGGCGCTGGCTGCCGCGCAAGCCGTCCGAGCTGACCCGTGGCGCCCGCCTGCGCCTGGCGCTGCAGGACCTGGGGCCGATCTTCATCAAGTTCGGCCAGTTGCTGTCCACCCGCCGCGACCTGCTGCCCACCGACATCGCCGACGAGCTGATGGGGCTGCAGGACCGTGTGCCGCCATTCGACCCACAGCAGGCCGTGGCGCTGATCGAAGAGCAGCTGGGTGCCAAGGTCGGCGCCGTGTTCAGCCGTTTCGACGTCGAGCCGCTGGCCTCGGCCTCGGTGGCTCAGGTGCATGCCGCGCGTCTGAAAAGCGGCGAAGAGGTGGTGGTCAAGGTCGTGCGCCCGGGCCTCAAGCCTGTGATCGCTCAGGACCTGGCCTGGCTGTTCCTGATCGCCAAGGCCGCCGAGCGCGCCTCGGCCGATGCCCGCCGCCTGCACCCGGTAGAGATCGTCAACGATTACGAAAAGACCATCTACGACGAGCTCGACCTGCTGCGCGAAGCGGCCAACGCCAGCCAGCTGCGACGCAACTTCGAAGGCTCGGAGCTGATGTACGTGCCCCAGGTGTACTGGGACCTGTGCCGCCCCAAGGTGCTGGTGATGGAGCGCATCTATGGTGTGCCGGTGACCGACATGGCGACCCTGGCCGACCAGCGCACCGACATGAAGCTGCTTGCCGAACGCGGCGTGGAAGTGTTCTTCACCCAGGTGTTCCGCGACAGCTTCTTCCACGCCGACATGCACCCCGGCAATATCTTCGTCAGCACGGTCAAACCGTGGAGCCCGCAGTACATCGCCATCGACTGCGGCATCGTCGGCAGCCTCACCGCCGAAGACCAGGACTACCTGGCGCGCAACCTGTTCGCCTTCTTCAAGCGTGATTACCGCCGCGTGGCGCAGCTGCACATCGACTCCGGCTGGGTGCCGGCGCACACCAAGGTCAACGAATTCGAAGCGGCGATCCGCACCGTGTGCGAGCCGATCTTCGAAAAACCGTTAAAGGATATTTCCTTCGGCCAGGTACTGATGCGCCTGTTCCAGACCGCCCGGCGCTTCAACATGGAAGTGCAGCCACAGCTGGTGCTTTTGCAGAAAACCCTGCTCAACATCGAAGGCCTGGGCCGTCAGCTGTACCCCGACCTCGACCTGTGGAGCACCGCCCAACCCTACCTCGAACGCTGGATGCGCGAGCGTTACAGCCCCAAGGCGGTGCTGGGCAACATCTACAGCCAGGCCGAGCAGCTGCCGCACCTGGCCGGCATGACCCGCGACCTGCTCGAACGTATGTCGCAGCCGCACCTGCATGACCCGCAACTGCCCGAGCGGCGCCGCCAGGGCGACCGCTGGCCGCTGCGCCTGCTCGGTGCCGGCCTGCTCGGCGGTGGCGCGGTCCTGGCTGCCGGCGCCGCCGAAGCCGCCAACCTGGCGGCTCCCAGCGCCTGGCCGGCGTGGCTGATGCTGGCCGCCGGCCTGTACCTGATCGTACGCCAATAGCCAGCCGCGCGGCTGGCTGGCACACTAGCGCAAAGGGCCCGGTACAGGAGCGGGCCCGTTCTGGAGTCGACGATGAAAGACTGGCTGGACGAGATCAAGTGGAACAGCGATGGCCTGGTACCGGCGATCGCCCAGGACCACAAGACCGGACGCGTGCTGATGATGGCCTGGATGAACCGCGAATCGCTGGCGCTGACTGCCGCCGAGCAACGTGCCATCTACTGGTCGCGTTCGCGTGGCAAGCTGTGGCGCAAGGGTGAGGAATCGGGCCATGTGCAAAAGTTGCACGAAATGCGCCTGGACTGCGATGCCGACGTGATCATCCTGATGGTCGAGCAACTGGGCCATATCGCCTGCCATACCGGCCGTGAAAGCTGCTTCTACCGCGTCTTCGAAGCCGGCCAGTGGAAAACCGTCGACCCGGTATTGAAAGACCCGGATGCCATCTACAGCGCAGGACACTGACATGAGCGACACCCTCAACCGCCTGGCCGAAGTGCTCGAAGAACGCAAGCACGCGGCCGCCGACAGCTCCTACGTGGCCAGCCTGTACCACAAGGGCCTGAACAAGATTCTGGAAAAGCTCGGCGAAGAATCCGTCGAGACCATCATCGCAGCCAAAGACGCCGCGGTGAGCAAGGATTACAGCGATGTCATCTATGAAACCGCAGACCTGTGGTTTCATAGCCTGGTCATGCTCAGCGCACTGGGCCAGCATCCACAAGCCGTGCTCGATGAACTGGAGCGCCGTTTCGGCCTTTCCGGGCACGATGAAAAAGCCGCGCGCCAGCCGTCGGCCTGAGTAGAGAGAATTCTAGGAGAGCACCATGGGTATTTTTGACTGGAAACACTGGATCGTCCTGCTGGTCGTCGTCGTGCTGGTATTCGGCACCAAGAAGCTGAAGAACTTCGGCAGTGACCTGGGCGAATCGATCAAGGGCTTCCGCAAAGCCATGAACGAAGAAGAAACCAAGCCGGCCGAGCAGACTCCGCCGCCCGCTCAGCCAGTGCCGCCGGTACAGGCCACCCAGCAGCAGGCCGCCGCGCCGCAGCAGGGCCACACCATCGAGGGCCAGGCCCAGCCGGTCCAAGAGCCGCAGCGGAAAGACTGAGCCATGTTCGGCATCAGCTTCAGTGAGTTGCTGCTCGTCGGCCTGGTCGCCTTGCTGGTGCTCGGCCCCGAGCGCCTGCCCGGCGCCGCGCGGACTGCGGGGCTGTGGATTGGCCGGCTCAAGCGCAGCTTCAATGCGATCAAGATGGAGGTCGAGCGCGAGATTGGCGCCGACGACATCCGCCGCCAGCTGCACAACGAGCACATCCTGCAGATGGAGCAGGAAGCCAAGCGCATCCTCAACCCGCTGACGCCGCCGGCCCAGCCGCCCGCCACTGCGGTCACCGAGCAGCCAGCCGTTACGCCTGCGCCTGAGCAGCCCGCGCCGCCTCAACCGCCACGAGCCCCATGAGCGAAAAACCGCAAGACGACCAGCCCATGCCGCTGGTCTCGCACCTGACCGAACTGCGCACCCGCCTGCTGCGCTGCGTGGCCGCGATCTTTCTGATCTTCGCCGGGCTGTTCTCCTTCGCCCAGCAGATCTACACCCTGGTCTCGGCGCCGCTGCGCGACCACTTGCCGGCCAACGCGACGATGATCGCCACCGACGTGGCCTCGCCGTTCCTGACGCCGTTCAAGCTGACCATGATCGTTTCGCTGTTCCTGGCGATCCCGTTCATCCTCCAGCAGATCTGGGGCTTCATCGCACCGGGGCTGTACCGCCACGAAAAGCGCATCGCCATCCCGCTGCTGGTGTCGAGCATCCTGCTGTTCTACGCCGGCATGGCCTTCGCCTACTTCCTGGTGTTCCCGCTGATGTTCAAGTTCTTCGCCGCTGCCACCCCGGCAGGCGTGGCGATGATGACCGACATCGCCAACTACCTCGACTTCGTCATGACCCTGTTCTTCGCCTTCGGCGTGGCCTTCGAGATCCCGGTGGCGGTGGTGCTGCTGGTGTGGATCGGCGTGGTCGATGTGCAGTACCTGAAGAAGATCCGCCCCTACGTGATCATCGGCTGCTTCGTGGTCGGCATGATCCTCACCCCGCCGGACATCTTCTCGCAGACCCTGCTCGCCGTGCCCATGTGGCTGTTGTTCGAGATCGGCGTGCTGTGTGGCAGCCTCATCCGCAAGCGCAGCCACGGCGACGATGAAGCGGCCAACGACCACAACGACCAGCCGCCAGCGACCCAACCGTGAACCTGTTGCTTCTTGAAGAGGCCGACTTCGTCTCAGCCGACCGCGTCGTCCTTGCCGATCGGCGCTTTACCCACATGCAGGAAATCCACCGCGTAGCAGTGGGCGACAGCCTGCGCGTGGGTCGCATCAATGGCCTGATGGGCAGCGCCACGGTGTTGCGCCTTGAGCAGCACGAAGCCGAACTGCAGGTCGGCTTCGACCAACCGCCGCCGGCCAAGCTGCCACTGACCCTGGTGCTGGCCGTGCCACGGCCGAAGATGCTGCGTCGGCTGTTCCAGACGGTGGCCACCCTGGGTGTGCAACGGCTGATCCTGGTCAACAGCTACAAGGTCGAGAAAAGCTTCTGGCAGACGCCGTTCCTCAACCCGGAAAGCATCCGCGAGAACCTCATCCTGGGCCTGGAGCAGGCCCGCGACACGGTGCTGCCCGAGGTGATCATCGAGAAGCGCTTCAAACCGTTCGTCGAAGACCGCCTGCCCGCCATCGCCGAAGGCACCCTCGGCCTGGTCGGCCACCCCGGCCCCTACCCCGCCTGCCCACGCGCGGTGGAAGGCGCGGTGACCCTGGCAATCGGCCCAGAGGGCGGCTGGATTCCCTACGAGGTCGAACTGCTGGGCAAAGCCGGCTTGGCGCCGGTGCAACTGGGCGAGCGAATCCTGCGGGTGGAAACTGCCGTAACTGCCCTGCTCTCAAGGATTTTCTGACAAACGGGTCAGCTTTCACCCATCAAGTTTCCCCGGCCCAGGCCGATGGCTATGGCAACACAACAATAAGCCATGCTGCCACGTTGCCGGGGAGTCGAACATGTACCAATGGTTTTCCCAATCGCTGGGGAATATAAGCGTCAATCGCAAGCTGGGCCTGGGCTTCGGCCTGGTGTTACTGATGACCCTGGCCATCACCTTCACCGGGTGGATGGGCATGGACAGCATCATCAACCGAGGCGACAAGCTGGGTAACATCTCGGTCATCCAGCAATACACCCAGGACCTGCGCATCGCCCGCCAGCACTATGAACGCAAGCCAGACCCGGCATCGATCGGCGAACTGGAGCAGGCGTTGGCCACCCTGGAGCGCCAGGTGCAGTTCATGGTCAGCCAGATCGAGCAACCTGCCGATCACCAACGCCTGGAGCAACAGCTCGAGGCGATCCGCCTGTATCGCCAGGCGTTCGCCGAACTCAAGCAAGGCGCTGGCGAACCCGCGCTGCAGCGTATGGCTGACCAGGGTACGGTCCTGCTACAGACCAGCCAGGCCATGACCGCTTCGCAGACCCAGGTGCGTGATGCCGGCGCCAGTCAGGCCAAGGCCATGCTGGCCGGGGCCACTGCCTTGGCCATGGTCCTGGGCCTGCTCGCCGCCTGGGTCATCACCCGGCAGATCATCCTGCCTTTGCGCCAGACGCTGGCAGCCGCCGAACGCGTCGCCAGCGGCGACCTGCGCCAGGACCTGCACAGCACGCGACGCGACGAGCTCGGCCAGCTGCAGGCCAGCATGCAGCGCATGACCCAAGGCCTGCGCGAGCTGATCGGCGGCATCGGTGACGGCGTCACTCAGATCGCCAGTGCCGCCGAAGAGCTGTCGGCAGTGACCGAGCAGACCAGCGCCGGGGTCAACAATCAGAAGGTCGAGACCGACCAGGTGGCCACCGCGATGAACCAGATGACCGCCACCGTGCATGAAGTGGCGCGCAATGCCGAGCAAGCATCGGAAGCGGCGCTGGCCGCCGACCAACAGGCCCGCGAAGGTGATCGGGTGGTCAGCGAGGCCGTCGCGCAGATCGAGCGCCTGGCCCGCGAAGTGGTGAACTCCAGCGAAGCGATGAACCAGCTCAAGGCCGAAAGCGGCAAGATCGGCAGCGTGCTCGATGTAATCAAGTCGGTGGCCCAGCAAACCAACCTGCTGGCCCTCAACGCGGCCATCGAAGCGGCCCGTGCCGGTGAAGCCGGCCGCGGCTTTGCCGTGGTCGCCGACGAAGTGCGCAGCCTGGCCCAGCGTACCCAGCAATCCACCGAAGAGATCGAGGAACTGATCGCCGGCCTGCAAAGCGGTACCCAACGGGTCGCCAGCGTGATGGACGCCAGCCGCCAGCTCACCGACAGCAGCGTCGAGCTGACCCGCCGCGCCGGGGGCTCGCTGGAGACCATCACCCGCACCGTGTCGTCGATCCAGGCGATGAACCAGCAGATCGCCACGGCGGCCGAGCAGCAAAGTGCGACGGCGGAGGAAATCAACCGCAGCGTGATGAATGTGCGGGACATCTCTGACCAGACTTCGGCGGCGAGTGAAGAAACGGCGAGCTCCAGTGTCGAACTGGCGCGGCTGGGCACTCATCTACAGGGCTTGGTCGGACGGTTCAAACTCTGACAGTCCTACAAGCTACGGTGAAATTTCCTACCTGATTTTCAGGTCAAGTCCTACGCGCTCTCCGCCGATGGGCAGGGGGTCATGCTAGCGAAGTGCTGGCATGGCTCCCTACTCAACTGGATGGAGACTTGCCATGTTTGGCTACCTCAACCGCAGGCTCGGCAATATCAGTGTCGGCGCCAAGCTCGCCCTGGGCTTCGCCGTGGTGCTGCTGCTCACCCTGGCTACCACCGTCAGTGGCTGGCGCGCACTGGATGGCGCCATCAGCCGCTCGCAGGAACTCAGCGAAATCGGCCAGATCAATGAGCTGGTCAAGGATCTGCGCGCCGAGCGCATCACTTATCGGGTATTTGCCGACGACGCCAGCAAGGCGCAGATCGCCCGCCTCCTGCAACAGCTGCAAGCCAGGCTGACGACGCTGCAGCAACGCAGCCGGGTCGCTGAGACACGCCAGATGCTGAGCCAGAAGCTGCAGCTGCTGCAACGCTTGCGCGAGCGCTTCGCCGCCCTGCAATCACTCAACGATGCGCCAGGACAACGACCGAACCAGGCCGATGTCGAGCCGCTGCACAACGACATGCAGCAGATGAATGACGAGCTTGGCAGCATCAGCCTGGAGCTTGGCCAGAGAAAGGTCGAGCAGCGCGACAGCGAAGCCCTGGCAGCCCGCTCGCTGCTGACCAGCGTAGCCCTGCTGGCGCTGGTGCTGGGGGTGTTGGCCGGTTGGCTGATCACCCGTCAGATCACCCAGCCGCTGCGCCAGGCCCTGGCCGTGGCGGCGCGCATCGCCCGTGGCGACCTGAGCCAGGTCGAACCCGTGCAGCGCCGTGATGAAATGGGCCAACTGCAGACCAGCATGCGCGAGATGACCCTGAGCCTGCGCGAACTGATCGGCGGTATCGAGCAGGGCGTCGGCCACCTGTCACAGGCGGCTACGCAACTGGCGGCCAGCAGCGAGGACACCAAGCTGCGCATCGACCAGCAGCGCGAGGAGACCGACCAGGTGGCCACCGCCATGAACCAGATGAGCGCCACGGTGCAGGAAGTGGCGCAGAATGCCGAACAGGCGTCGATGGCCGCGACCAATGCCGATCAGCAGGCGCAAGTGGGCGACCAGGTGGTGGCTGAAGCCATCGATCACATCGAACAACTGGCCAGGCAAATGGACGACTGCCTGGTGGCCATGCAACACCTGGCGGGGGAAGGCCAGCGTATCGGTAGCATCCTCGATGTGATCAAGTCGGTGTCCGAGCAGACCAATCTGCTGGCATTGAACGCCGCCATCGAAGCGGCGCGCGCAGGCGAGGCCGGGCGTGGTTTTGCCGTGGTCGCCGACGAAGTGCGCGGGCTGGCCCAGCGCACGCAGCAATCCACCGAAGAAATCGAGCAGTTGATCGAAAGCCTGCACAGCGGCACCGACGAGGTCACTGGCCTGCTCGACGACAGCAAGCGCCTGACCGAGCAGAGCGTGCAGCTGAGCCGCAAGGCTGGGCATGCGTTGAGCCAGATCACCGATACGGTGTCGAGCATCCAGGGCATGAACCAGCAGATTGCCACGGCCAGCGAGGAGCAGAGCGTGGTGGCCGAGGAGATCAACCGCAGCGTGATGAGCGTGCGCGATGGGTCGGATCAGACCAGCGCGGCCAGTGAGCAGACGGCGGCTTCGAGTGGGGAGCTGGAGCAGTTGGGGCGGCAGTTGCGGGGGATGGTGGGGCGGTTCAGTCTCTGAGACCGAGTCGCCTGCTTCGCGGGGCAAGTCGGATCGCCGCACCGCCGCTCCCACAGAGATCGCACAAAGCCTTTGTGGGAGCGGGCTTGCCCCGCGAAGAGGCCTACAGCACCTGGCGCAGGAAGGCCTGGGCCCGCGGATCCTTCGGCGAATCAAAGAACGCCACCGGCGCCGAGTCTTCCAGCAGCTTGCCATGGTCGAAGAACAGCACCCGGTCCGCCACTTCCCGGGCAAAGCCCATTTCGTGGGTCACGCAGACCATGGTCATGCCTTCCTGGGCCAGGGTCTTCATCACGTCCAGCACCTCGCCGACCATTTCCGGGTCGAGCGCCGAGGTCGGCTCGTCGAACAGCATCACCTTGGGCTCCATCGCCAGCGCCCGGGCGATCGCCACCCGCTGTTGCTGGCCACCGGACAAGCGCGATGGGTACTCGTCTGCCTTCTGCGAAATGCCCACCTTCTCCAGCAGCGCCCGTGCCTTGGCCTCGCGCTCGGCCTTGCCGCGCTTGCGCACGACCTTTTGCGCCAGGCACAGGTTTTCCAGCACGGTCATGTGCGGGAACAGGTTGAAATGCTGGAACACCATGCCGACTTCACGGCGGTAGGCGTTGATGTCGGTCTTCGGGTCGGCCAGTTGCACGCCGTTGATGGCGACAGAGCCCTGGTCGAAATGCTCCAGACCGTTAAGGCAACGCAGGAAGGTCGACTTGCCCGAGCCTGAAGGCCCGAGCACCACCACCACCTCTCCCTTGGCCACCTGGGTGGTGACGTTGTCCACCGCGCGAACCACTTGGCCACGGGTGTCGAAGACTTTCAGCAGGTCACGGACTTCAATCACTTTGCGCAAGCCTCCGCTCGAGCCGGCTGGCCAGGTGCGACAGCGGCAGGTTGATCAGCAGGTACAGGCCTGCCACGCAGAACCAGATCTCGAAAGTCGAGAACGAGGTGGTGATGGCCTCGCGGCCGCTCTTGGTCAGTTCGGTGATGGCGATCACCGACACCAGCGAGGTGTCCTTGACCAGGCTGATGAACTGCCCGGCCAGCGGTGGCAGCACGCGCTTGAAGGCCTGCGGCAGGATCACATGGCGCATCGACTGGCCGGCATTCAGGCCCAGCGAGCGGGCCGCCTCGTTCTGGCCCTTAGCGATCGACTGCACGCCGGCACGCACGATCTCGGCCACGTAGGCGCCGGTGAACAGCGCCAGCGCTGCCACCCCGGCGAACTCCCGGGACAGGTTGAGCACGGTGCCGATGAAGAAGTAGAAGATGAAGATCTGCACCAGCAGCGGCGTGCCGCGCACCAGTTCGACATAAACGGTGGACAGGTCGCGCAGGGTCGGGTTGTTCGACAGCCTGCACAAGCCTGCGAACAGGCCGATCACCAGGCCCAACGCCCCGGACACCACCGACAGCCACAAGGTGGTCCACAGGCCCCAGGCCAGCGGGCCGGCGGCCCAATGGCGGGTCACACCGATCGAGTCGCCTTCGGCGACGTCGTCACCGCGGCTCAGTTGCAGGCTGTCCTTGGCCACGTCGAGCACTTGCTCATCGCCGTTCTCGTCCTTCAGCGTAACGCGGGCGTTATCGCCGGAGACGACGATTTCCTGGACCGTGCCATAACCGCTGGCGCGCTGCGTTTCCTCGGCCTGGTAGGCGAAGTACTGGGGAACGCGGTTCCAGCGCCACTCGTAGGAAATCATCGAGGTGGCCAGGTACAGGCTGATCGCCAGGCCCACCAGGACCAGCGCGGTCAGCGCATGCCAGGGCCATTGGGCTTTCTTGTGTTTGATCACGTGGGTACGTCCGTAAATGCGAACGCGCAGGGTTTACCTGCGCGTCGGGTCAAAGCCTGGGGCTTGTGGCCTGGGCCTTATTCCATTTCCTTCAGCCAGTCCTTGTTCTTGAACCACTTGTCGTGGATACGATCGTAGGTCCCGTCATGCTTGATCTGGTGCAGGAAGTTGTTGATGAAGTTGATGCTGTCGTAGTCGCCCTTCTTCAGGCCGAACGCCAGCGGCTCGTAGGTGAAGGGTTCTTCGAGGAACAGCAGCTTGCCAGCGCCGGCCTTCTCCACTGCCACCACGTTGTACGGCGCGTCGTAGACGAAGGCGTCGGCCTTGCCGTTGACCACGTCCATCACCGCTTCCTGCTCGTTGTCGTAGCCGTGGTACTTGGCTTTGGCAATCAGCTTCTTGGCGACCATTTCGCCGGTGGTGCCCAGCTTGGAGGTGAGGCGATACTTTTCGTTGTTCAGGTCCTTGTACGACTTGATCTCGCCCGCCAGCTCCTTGCGGATCAGCAGGGTCTGGCCGACCACGATGAAGGGTTCGCTGAAGTTCAGGCGCAGGTTGCGTTCCTGGGTCAGGGTCATGCCGCTGCCGATCATGTCGAACTTGTCGGTCAGCAGCGCCGGGATGATGCCGTCGTAGGCGGTGGAAACGGCCTCGAACTTGACGCCCATGGATTTGGCCATGGCTTTGAGGATATCGACTTCGAAGCCGATGATCTCGCCACGTTTGTTGGTCATCTGGAACGGCATGTAGGTTGGGTCCATGCCCACCCGCAGGGTGCCGCGCTTGACCGCGTCGTCGATGGCGCCAGCCTGGGCCGAAGCCACTGCGACCAGCGCGGTGACGCCGACCAGCAGTCGCGAAAGGTATTTCTTCATCATCACCAAGTCCCCTAGCAAGAAATGTAGCGAATCTTATCGTTGGCACGGCCTTGGCGGCCGGCGTGGTTTACCGGGGAGCGATGCTAACGCATGGCGGCCCTGGGACCTAGAGCCGGGGGGGACTTTGTTGGCCAAAAACAACATCGCGGATGAATCCGCTCCTACAAGTGTAGGAGCGGATTCATCCGCGATTGCGTCAGATCAGGCGCCGACGAGTGCCGGTTGGCCTTCATTCTCTGGATGCAGCGGCAACAACGGCGAATGCGGGTCGTTGTTGATCGAAGCACGCCACACGTCGATCCAGGCCGCATTGTGCTCGGCCCAGACCTGCTCGTGCAGGCGGCTCATCGCCACCGGGTCGCTGAGCAACGCCAGGCGAGTATTCAGGTCCAGGCCCTTCGGCCCAACCTCGATCGCCTTGGCCACACGTTCAGCACGCAGCGCTTCGATCGGCGCAGCCTGGCCATGCCGGGCAGTGGCCATGGCGCAGGCCAGGGCGTTCTGCCGCGGGTCGACCACGGCACGCACGAAGCCGTCGTGCAGGGCATGCCAGCGGTTCTCGTGGGTGTACTGGTCGGTTGCCAGCAGTTCCTGCGGCGTCGCGTATTCCTCGGGGATGAGGAACAGCTTCTCGTCCTTGGCCGCCAGGCCCAGGCGGGTGCGGCTGGAAATCACCGACACCGGGATCGACAACACCAGCGAACCGACGATCGGCGCCAGCCACCACAGGAAGCTCGGGTTCAGCCAGGCCACCAGCGCGGCCCAGGCAAAGCCCAGCAGCGTCTGCGGACCATGACGGCGCACCGCTTCGCTCCATGGCGTGGAGTCGTCGTCACGCTGCGGCGAATTCCAGGTCGCGGCCCAGCCAAGGAACGCAGCCAGCACGAAGCGGGTGTGGAAGATCATCCGCACCGGCGCCAGCAGCATGGAGAACAGCATCTCCATCAGCATCGACAGGGTGACCTTGATCCGCCCGCCGAACTCGACCGCGCCCTTGGCCCAGATCAGGATGATGCTGAGCAGCTTGGGCAGGAACAGCAGCACGATGGTGGTGGAGAACAGCGCGACGGCCTTCTCCGGGTGCCACTGCGGCCACAGCGGGTAGAGCTGGTACGGCTCGATGAAGTATTGCGGCTCCATCAGCGTGTTGGTCGCCAGCAGCGCGGTCGACAGCACCAGGAAGAAGAACCACAACGGCGCCGACAGGTACGACATCACCCCGGTGAGGAACACCGCACGGTGCACCGGGTGCATGCCCTTGACCAGGAACAGGCGGAAGTTCATCAGGTTGCCGTGGCACCAGCGGCGGTCACGCTTGAGCTCGTCGAGCAGGTTCGGCGGCAGTTCTTCGTAACTGCCCGGCAGGTCGTAGGCGATCCACACGCCCCAGCCGGCACGGCGCATCAGCGCAGCTTCGACGAAGTCGTGGGAAAGGATGGCCCCGGCGAACGCGCCCTTGCCCGGCAACGGCGCCAGGGCGCAGTGCTCGATGAACGGCTTCATGCGGATGATCGCGTTGTGGCCCCAGTAGTGCGACTCGCCCAGCTGCCAGAAGTGCAGGCCGGCGGTGAACAGTGGGCCGTACACGCGGGTGGCGAACTGCTGCATGCGCGCATACAGGGTGTCCATGCCCGACGCCTTGGGCGCGGTCTGGATGATGCCGGCGTCCGGGTTGGCCTCCATCAGGCGCACCAGGCTGCTCAGGCACTCGCCGCTCATGACGCTGTCGGCGTCGAGCACGACCATGTACTTGTACTCGCCACCCCAGCGACGGCAGAAGTCGTCGAGGTTGCCGCTCTTGCGCTTCACACGGCGCCGGCGACGGCGATAGAAGATGCGGCCAAAGCCTTTGGTTTCGCGGCACACGTCCAGCCAGGCCTGTTGCTCGGCCACGGCGATGTCGGTGTCGTTGGTGTCGCTGAGGACGAAGAAGTCGAAGCGGTCGAGGTTGCCGCTGGCGGCCACCGACTCGAACGTCGCCCGCAGGCCGGCGAACACGCGCGGCACGTCTTCGTTGCAGATCGGCATCACCAGAGCGGTGCGCGCCTCGGGCGCAATCGGCTCGCTGCCGGCACTGCTGCCGGAGATACGGTACTTGTCACGCCCGGTGAGCAACTCGAGGAAGCCCATCAGTGCGGTCCAGAAGCCCGCCGAGACCCAGCAGAAGAGGATACCGAAGAGGATCAGGATGGACGTCTGCAGGGCATACGGCCAGACCTGCACCACGGTATCCCAGATCGGCTGGTTGACCACTTCGTTGAGGTCGACGAACGACCAGCCTTGGTACGGCAGAATGCCCTTCATGTACCAGCCGGCGACGATGGTCTGGCCGATCATCAGGGCCAGCAGGATGTAGCGGCGAATCGAGCCGACCGTGCGCCAGCGTGCCTTGGGCAGCTCGCGTTTCTCGGGCTGCGGGGCATTGGTACGGCCGGTCATGCGCCGCCACATGCGAATCAGCACGTTGGTGCGCCATGGTTCAGGCACCACGCGGGTACGCTTGATCGGCGGGGCGATCTTCAGGCACAGCCGGCCACTGCCGTCGACGCCGAGCATCTCGGCGTCCTCCAGCTCGGCAGCGCTGCCCACGGTCAGGCGGGGGCCCACCGAGGCCTGCACGGCCTCGGCGGAGTTGGCGGCCGGGTTGGCCGCCAGGCGTTGGTGCAGCTCGCTGAACGAGGAGCAGCTGGCGAGTTCCGCGCGCTGCTCGTCGCTCAGTGGGAGGTGGGCCAGGTACTCGCCAAGCGATTCCGGCCTTGCGCTTGAGTTACTCATCGGCAGGCAACTGATAGCTCCAGGTCTCGGTCAGCACTTGTTCGGTGGTGGCCGGGGTCCCGTTGGTGGTCGCCGCATCGGCGGCAGGTTGTTCGGCCTTGGCTGGCTCCTGCGCCTTGGCGGTTTTTTCATGCTTGGCGTGCTTGGCGGCGGCCTTGTCCTGCTTGGTTTCCTCGGCAGGCTTGGCCGGCTCGACCGGCACATCACGCACCAGCGCGGCGCGCATTTCGGTGGACTTGTTGGCTTCCTTGACCTTCAGTCGCAGGGTCAGGCGCCAGCCTTTGGTCTCCGGGTTGTAGCGCAGGTTGTTCTCGACCACCTCGGCGTTGTCGCCGACGCTGATCTGGCTGCGTACCGGGGCGTCTTCCGGCAGGGCAGCCAGGGCGGCGCCAGCGAAGTCGACCAGGAAGGCCACGCTACCGTCTGGCTGACGGATCAGGTTGGACTGCTTGACGTCACCGGTGGAGCGCATGGTCTGGGTAACCGAACCGACGTCCTGAGCCTGGAACTTGGCCTCGTCGATGGTCCAGTGCAGGCGGTAGGCGTACTCGAACGGCTTGCCTGGCTCTGGCAGGGTCTCCGGGCTCCAGAACGCAACGATATTGTCGTTGGTTTCGTCGGCGGTCGGGATCTCGACCAGATCGACGGTGCCTTTGCCCCAGTCGCCCTTGGGCTCGATCCAGGCGCTTGGACGCTTCTGGTAGTTGTCGTCGAGGTCTTCGTAATCCTTGAAGTCGCGATGACGCTGCATCAGGCCGAAACCACGCGGGTTCTCGACGCTGAAGTTGCTCACGGCCAGGTGTTTCGGGTTGTTCAGCGGGCGCCAGATCCACTCGCCGTTGCCAGCGTGGATCGACAGGCCTTCAGAGTCGTGCAGGGCCGGACGGTAGTTCATGACCTTGGACGGCTGGTTCGGGCCGAACAGGTACATGCTGGTCAACGGCGCAACGCCCAGGCGGCTGACGTGATCACGCAGGAACACGCGCGACTGCACGTCGACCACGGTGTCGTTGCCCGGGCGCAGAATCAGCTTGTAGGCACCGGTGGAACGTGGCGAGTCCAGCAAGGCGTAGATCACCAGGTGCTTGTCGGCCGGCTTGGGCTTCTCGACCCAGAATTCGGTGAAGCGCGGGAACTCTTCGCCCGACGGCAGCGCGGTGTCGATGGCCAGGCCGCGGGCCGACAGGCCGTACACGTGGCCCTTGCCGACCACGCGGAAGTAGCTGGCCCCCAGCAGGGTCATTATTTCATCCTGCTTGTCGGCCTTGTTGATCGGGTACAACACACGGAAACCGGCGTAACCCAGGTTCTTGGTGGTTTCCGGGTCGTGCGGCACGTCACCGAACTCGAAGCGGCTCGGGTCGTACTTGATTTCCTCGACCTTGCTGGCGGTGACTTCGTTGATCTTCACCGGCGTGTCGAAGTGCATGCCCTGGTGGTAGAAGGACAGCTTGAAGGGGGTCTTGTCCTTGGCCCACTCCGCTTTCTCTTGCAGGAAGTGAATCTTCTGGTAGTCGGCGAACTTCATGTCGCGGAAGACTGCCGGCAGGTTACTTTTCGGTGCTTCGTACTTCTGGCCGGCCAGATCCTGTGCCTTGGCTGCAACATCGTCAAGATTGAATGCCCACAGCTGGCCCGCGCTCATCAGGCCTGCCAGTGCCACACTGGCCATCAGGGCCTTGCGCAGCCGTGTGCCGGGGATTCTTGATGCTTTTTGGGGACTAACAATCACGAGCAACCCTCGCCGAAAACAGATCATGAAACCAACGGCCAGCGACAAATGCCGGGTTGGCGAGCACTGTTCGGACCCCGTGAGGGCGTAATGATTCCCCAAACGGTGTCAGACAATGCTCGAGTAAGAGTAATACGAACCTGCGAACGCAGGCCCATGCAGCGCGCGATTATCCAGCAGGTCGCGTTACAACGCATCAGGCTGGAGCAACTATTTATCGTTCAAAACCCCTTGTTTCCCTATAAACAAGGGGTTTTTTTCGCTCATATTTGTAACAAGAATGTCACAGGGCCATCATTGACCAGGTGGACCTGCATGTCCGCCCCGAAGCGCCCACTGGCCACGGTGGGGTGTTGGCCCTGGGCCTGCTGTAAAAGATAGTCGAACAACTCGGCACCCAGCGCTGGCGGTGCGGCCGTCGAGAAGCCTGGACGCATGCCACTTCGGGTATCCGCAGCCAGGGTGAACTGGGACACCAGCAACAAACCGCCACCGATATCCTTGAGCGAGAGGTTCATCTTGCCCTGGTCATCGCCGAAGACGCGGTAGTTGAGCAGCTTGTGCAACAGCTTATCGGCATGTGCACGGGTATCTTCAGGCTCCACGGCCACCAGCACCAGCAGGCCCTGGTCGACGGCGCCGACAATTTCGCCTGCCACCTCTACCCGTGCGCCACGCACGCGCTGCAGCAGCCCCCTCATGCTTCTTCCAGGGGCAAATCGAGCAAGCGCCGGGCCATCTGGTCGGCAGCACGTACCAGGGCATCGGTGATGCCCGGCTCGGAGGCCGCGTGGCCGGCGTCGCGGATCACCTTCAGCTCACTGTTCGGCCAAGCCTGGTGCAGCGCCCAGGCGTTGTCCAGCGGGCAGATCACGTCGTAACGGCCATGCACGATGACGGCCGGCAGGTGGGCGATCTTCGGCAGGTCGCGGATCAGCTGATCCGGCTCGAGGAAGGCATTGTTCATGAAATAGTGGCATTCGATACGGGCGATCGACAGTGCTCGCTGCGGCTCGGAGAAGCGGTCGACCACCAGCGGATTGGGGCGCAGGGTGGCGGTACGGCCCTCCCAGGTGGACCAGGCCTTGGCCGCGTGCATCTGAGCGATCTGGTCATTACCCGTCAGGCGCTTGTGGAAGGCCTTGACCAGGTCACCGCGCTCGTCCGGCGGTATCGGCGCAATGTAGTCCTGCCAATAGTCAGGGAACAGGCGGCTGGCGCCCTCCTGGTAAAACCACTCGATCTCTTGCGGGCGACACAGGAAGATGCCGCGCAAGATCAAGCCATGCACCCGCTCGGGGTGGGTCTGTGCGTAGGCCAGGGCCAGGGTCGAACCCCAGGAGCCACCGAACAGCACCCATTTCTCGATGCCCAGGTGCTCGCGGATGCGCTCCAGGTCCTCGACCAGATGCCAGGTGGTGTTGTTCTCCAGGCTCGCGTGCGGCGTGGAGCGGCCACAGCCGCGCTGATCGAAGGTGACGATGCGGTACAGGTTGGGGTCGAAGTAGCAGCGGCTCTGGGCATCGCAACCGGCACCAGGCCCACCATGGATGAACACCACCGGCAAACCTTCAGGCGAGCCGCTTTCATCGACATACAGCACATGCGGCGCTTCCACGGCCAGATCGTGCCGGGCGTAGGGTTTGATCTGCGGGTACAGGGTCTGCATTGCGCACTCCGTGTGAGGTTTGGTTCGACCGTTGGCCATCATAAACCTGAATTGCGCTTTGAGCATGCCCCACGTTCAGCCTTGCTCGCGCAATGATCAAAGGGCCAATACCGCCCGGTTCGCGCTCGAAGAAATAGATAGCACCCGACGCGACCTTGTGCGGATGAATGTGCAGGACCTTGACCCTGTTAGGACTCGCACATGTCGCCCGCCTCGACCGGCACCCGCTCCACCCATTACGACTTGATCAAAGGTAAAGCACCTGCCTGGATGCTGACCGCACCGGCGGCTACCTTCGGCGCCCTGCGTGGCGCTGTCGAACAGGCCCCACCGACACTTGAAAAAGCCTGCCTGAAACACCCAAAGGTCGCCAGGATGCTGGCCGAAGAGCATGCGCGCTTGCGTACGAGCAAAGCCCAGGCGCACACGTTGTTCAGCCGGTTGCCGCCTCTGCAGGTTTTCGCCACACGCTTGCTGACCGAGGCCATCAAGGAGCAGTTTCAGCAGGACATCGATGTGACGAAGACCTATTACTTCGACGCCGTTGACTATGCCAAGCGCCGGGAGCAGGCAGACGTGGCACCGGAGCGTTTCGTCAGGCCGCTGCTGCATCACGCCTTGCAGAATTTCGAGGTCGCCGCTACCCAAGCCGATACGCTGGAGGTACCGATGCCGCACATGCGCTCGGTCATCCTCGACCAACGGGGCTACGGTAACGGCCCCCCTTTCGCCAACGTCGTCGATATCGAGCCAACGGCCTTCGCCGCACTGTGCCGCTCATTGGACATCGGCGGGCAGTACCAGGCGCTTCTCGATGGCATCTATTACCCTGCAACCCCTGCACAGGCACCCTGGCAAGACAGGTTGGTCGCACAAACGCCTGTGCTCGATACGCTTGGCGAGGTCGAGTTGTCCGCCTTCAAGCAAAGCTTGCATGGCGCGTTTCTTCAAGGGCTGATCAGCAACCACGCGCATGGCGCACTTTGGGCCACACCCTTGGAGACCCTGGCGCAGGCAGACAAGCAGCTGGCCAGTTTCAATTTCCTGACCTTGTGGGGCATCGAGCTGACTGGCTGGGTGCTGATCCAGTTCGAGCACACCACCGCCGTCGCGCTCTATACCCGTAATGCCGGCGACTCGGCACTCAAAGCGTTTGCTTCCTTCGAGGCGCTGAAGCTGGAGCTACGCAATGCGATCCAGAATGACCTCGCGTTCATTAGCGGCCACATCCCGGATGCGCACAAGGCGCAGACCATCGCCAAGTTGCAGGACCTTCTACTGCCACTGACCTTCACCCGGAAAAACATCTACGAGCGGGTGGCCGACCCTGAAGCCGTGCTGCCGATTGCTGCGCGCCCGTTCAACTACCCGTTTCGCGCCGAACTGCTCTATCAGAACTACACGCGGCTCAGAGATGACGCCAGGTTTCACGCCGTGCCCACCTTGGCCATGGACGCCAAGACCTTGCATGACCGCTTGGCCTACTTCGAGTCGCTTGCGCTCGATGCACTGAACCTGGTCGGCTTCGTGGTACCTGAAATCGGCTACATGATGATGGCCCTGGCCACCCTGCAACTGAGCCAGGAAGTCTACGAAGGGATCGACAGCTGGGCCAACGACGACCGCCAGCAGGCACTGGCCTATTTGCTCGACGTTCTGCAGAACCTGGCGCTCATCGGGCTCGGCACCGCCGTTGCGCAGGGAGCCAAGGCAGCGTTGCACGACGTGCCTGCCGTGCCTACGGTACCGGTCGAGACGCCCTCGTTCATCGAAGAACTGATCGAAGTCGAACTGCCAGACGGTAGCAAACGCTTGTGGAACCCCGACTTGACGCCCTACGCCCAGAACGTGTCCCTGCCGCCGCAGGCCACGCCCGATCAGTTGGGGATCTACCGGCATGCCGATCGGCTTTGGCTGAAACTCGATGGCAAGCTCTATGCGCTCAAGTGGAATTCGACAGGCGGCCACTACAGTGTCGTGCACCCTTCCAGATACCTGGGTTACCAGCCGCCGCTGCGCCACAACGGCGCCGGTGCCTGGCTGCACGAATTGGACCGGCCAAGGGAATGGCAAGGCAGCCGCCTGCTCAATCGGCTCGCCCCGCTCAGCCAGACCTTCGGCGAGCCCACCCTGGCGCGCATTCTTCAGGTCAGCGGCGTCGAGGAAGGCGCCTTGCGTCATGCCTTGGCAGAAAACCAGCGGATGCCGGCACTTCTCGAAGACACCCTGCTGCGTTTCAGGCTCGATCGGGAGGTCAATCAAAGCCTGCCGCACGCGCCGGCGAGGTTGCGTCAGGCAGCATTCCAGGAGCGCTATCAACAACAGCTATCGAGTACCACACCCCAGTCGGCATTGTTGCGCAGGATCTACCCGCAACTGCCCAACGCGGTACTCGAAGAGCTGCTGCGTAACGCCGCCACGGGTGAGCTGACGACCTTGAACGAGGGCAGAGTGCCCAAGCGCCTTGGCCATGAAGTGCGGCACTATCAGCAACAGATCCGCCTGGCACGTGCCTATGAAGGCGTGTACCTGGATTCGGTGCGCAACGGCGACTCCGACCTGCTGATCCTCAATAGCTTGCCGCAACTGGAAAACTGGCCTGCGGACCTGAAATTCGAACTTCACGACGGCGGACTCCAGGCCGAGCTGATCGACTCCATCGGCCCCGACAATGCAGCGCACCTATGGATCATCACGCGCTATCCGCAGGGATACACAGCCAGCAATCCCCTGCCGTCGGCGCTCTCTGCACCCCTCCACGAAACGCTATACGCGGCCTTGCAGCAGGCGCTGGATACGCATGCCGGTGGCTTTGGCCTGCGCGAGCGAATGCTGCAGGCAGCACCCCTGCCCAGAGGCCTCTTGCGCAGGAAGCTGGGCATGCAACGCCACGCTTTCCGTTCACCGATGCGTCTGGCCGATGGCCGCCTTGGCTATCCCTTGAGCCCTCTGGTCCAGGACCTGGCCCGCATCGACCGTTTCAGCCGCTTTGCCCGGCTGATCGAAGAACAGGGATTTCCCCCCCAGGTAGCCGACTGGCTGACCAATGCCCTGCTTGAGGAGCATGCGACCGATGCTCAGATCCTCCGGGCCATCAACAACTTGCCTGCCCCGGATGCGGCGCAGCAACTGCAAGCCTGCCTGGCTGCATGGCGAGCCGACCCGCTGCGCATCGCCGATCCACTGTTGGCAAATCAAAGCCGGGACATGATAGAGACCGGCATCTGGTGGCACTGGGTGCAGAACGCGACAGGGCTGCGTGACACCTTGGAAACCCGTCTCTATCTGCACACCGCGTTCCTGGAAGAGTTCCCAAGCCAACTGCCCAACAGTTTCAGTGAAACCGTCAGGAACCTGTTTCTGGAAGACGTGGTATTCAACTTCAGGCCAGACGCACTCATCCCGCCTGGGCAGGAAGCCTGGCCTTTCGAAAATCTTTTCCGGCAATTCCCCAACCTGGAGATTCTTGCGATCGACCGGCCTTACATTGCCAATGCCTCAGCAGAACTGACGGGCAGATTGCCGCTGATCCATCAGTACTTTGCCAACCTCGACGAACTGCACCTGGTCAATCAGAACCTGACGCTTTCGGTTGCCGACATCGAACAGCTTGCCAGCCCCGCTACGCTTCAATACCTCGACCTCAGTGGCAATACCCTCGCACCTGCCCCGGCGGCGACGGGCAACTGGACGCTGCAGTTCCTCTGCCTGGATCGCATGGCATTGAGCACATGGCCGGCCTGGCTGGATGGCGCCACGCTCAGCAGAATCAACGCCGTCTCACTCAGCGACAACGCCCTGCGCTCACTGCCCGATTTTTTCAATCTCAACCTGCCTGCCGAGCAAAGCACGATCGTCACCCTGGAACGCAATCCGCTCAGCCGGCGACAGCTGATCAGCCTGGCCTTCAGCGAAGACGAGCAAACACGCAGGTTCCGCTTCAATCTGAGCCTCAACCAAAGCGTGCAACAGGCACTGGACCGGCTCGTCGAGCAACGCCGGCAATTGCGCCAAGCCCTCGCCGACTGGCTGAACGCGCACCCGGCCAGCCTCCGTAAAAAGAAGATGGCGGAGGACTTCTGCGAGTTCTGGATAGCGCGTATGCGCGGCTTCGATGACCTGCCGCTGCATATCATCGACCAGGACGTGGCAGACCTGCCTGACCGACTGCCCGATTTTTTCAAGCAAACGGTGGACAGCCTGATTCTTGAAGGCGTGGACGGCTCGATGCAGCAATTCGACCAGCTGCTGAGCCGCTACCCAAACCTTGTGACCCTGACCCTGGATGAACTGCCCACGGACTTGCCGGCACTGCCGGCCTCGATCGCCCAACTGCCCCTGTTGACCGAGCTGGAGCTGAGCAACCTGGGGCTCGATATCAACGATGCCACCCTGCAACTGCTGGCACGCTTGCCCTCACTGGAGATGCTCGACCTGTCGGGGAACCGCTTGAGCCCCAGCTTGCGCGGCCCGTTCAACTTCGCTCGCCGGCTCAAGTGCCTGGTGCTCAACGAGGTTGGCATGAGCGCGTGGCCAACCTGGCTGTACGAGCTGATGCCTACAGGCACGCTGGACCTGGAGAGCAATCACATGACCAGCCTGCCCGATGTCATCCTCGGCGTGCCGGTGGTGGACGAGCCGAGCACGACCATCTCGCTGCGTGACAATCCGCTCGACGAGGCCACGCGACAGAGGATGGATACACGTGACGGTGACCTGAAGTTATACCTGCCTCACGGGTTCCGCCCTAATTAACTACCCCCCGCGCCGACGCAGGTCCGCCACATTCCATTGCTCGACCTGACGCAATGGAATGACCATGCCAACCGATAGCACCGCAACCACCCCCGGCCTTCATTATTCGCTCATCGAGCGCGCCCTGCCGTCCTGGATGAAACAGGCTCCACCCGCAACGCACCGCGCGATGCGCAACTGGAAGCAGGCGCCGAGCTGGCTGGATGCCGCCCTCCAGCGCCAGCCAGAAATCGCCAGGGCCTGGCAGCAGGAACACGCCCTGCATCGCCAGCACCAGGCGCAGATCGATGCGCTGTTCGAGTCCCTTCCCGACCTGCACAGCTTTGCCAGACAGGCGCTGACGGAAGCCATCAGCAACAGGTTTGGCGTCACCCTCGACGTCGAGCACACCTTTCTGGTCGACGCCCGCCTGATCGACAGCGTCAACGCCCGCGATGGTCGCCAGGCCGTCGAACGGGCGACGCGTTCGTTGCTGCACTGCGCCCTGCATAACTTCGACCAGGCCAGCACTCTCGAACAGGGAATGGACGCCGCCGACGCCTTGCTGAAAAAGTCGGTGATCCTCGACCACCGGCGCTTCATGGGCACAGTGCCCATCACCAATGCCTTGAGTATCCCGGCAGAAGCCTTCGCCGACCTGTGCCGTACGCTGGACATCGGCCGCACCTACCATGACCAGGTGCATGCCATCTACTACCCCGCCGCCAGCGAACATCAGAGCGCCGATGAAGTAGCGCTGGGCGTGTACCAGACCTTGGGCCAGGCCGAGGTGTCGGCATTCAGGCAGTCCCTGCACTTCGCCAGGCTCAAGGGCGACATCAGCGATGCACTGTACAGCGCTGCCCTGGCCACGCCCCTGGACCGCAACCCGGCGGCAAGCGAGGCTCAGGCCGTTACCTTCAGCCTGCTCAAGCTCTGGGAAGTCGAACTGACTGGGGTCGCGCTGATCACCTTGCAGTCGCAGGGGAGAACCGCCTTTGCCCTGTACATCCCTGCAGACGACGAAGCGCCGCTCAAGGAGTTTGCCTCGCTGCCAGCCATGCACACCGAGCTACGCGACCGATTGCAGGCAAACATCTCTTATCTGGACCAGCACATTCCCGACCGCGACAAGGCTTCGCTCAGTGCCCGCCTGCAGCAGCGCCTGGCCCCGCTCGGCTGGAGCACCCGCGGCATGCATGAGCCGGTGGCTGATCCACACGCCACGCTGCACCCGGTGCTGCAGCCTTTTCGTTACGCGTTCCAGGGCGTCATGGCCTTCCAGAAAGCCGAGCGCCATGAAATGGACGTGCTGTTTCACGCCATCCCGACCGAGATCGTCGACCGCCGTGCAGCCCAGGCGCATCGGCAATTGATCGCCGGTCGAGCATTGACCGCCTTGAACATCGCCGGCTTCTTCGTGCCCGGCCTGGGTGAGGCGATGCTGGCTGTATGCGTCGCTCAGTTGGCCTACGAGGTTTATGAAGGCGTCGAAGCGTGGCACAACGACGAACGCGATATCGCCTACGGCTACATGATCGACGTCATCGAAAACGTGGCCATCATGGCAGCACTGGCCGCCGCAGCCAAAGCACTGAAACGGCCAGGCGGTGGTGAAGCAGGTGCCGGGCAGGAGGTCGCAGAAGTGCAGCGAATCCCCGTGGAAACGCCCTCGTTCATAGAAGAATTGCACGATGTCGAGATGCCCGATGGCCGGGTTCAACTGTGGAAGCCGGACCTTTCGCCCTACCGCCGCCGCGACGCGCTCCCCAACGACCTGGAGCCCGATGAGCTGGGCCTGCGGCAACATCAAGGCCAGCAATGGTTGACACTGGAGGGTCACCGGTACATCGTGCAGGCCTCGCCAGCCAGTGACGAGTATCGCCTGGTGCATCCGACCAGGCCGCAGGCCTACCGGCCGACCTTGCGCCACAACGGCGCGGGTGCCTGGTTGCTTCCTCTGGAGCAACCTGTGCAGTGGCCATTGCCGACCCTGCTGCAGCGCATGGGCCAGGCGCACCAGGGCTTCAGCGAGCAGACGGCCCTGGCCATGCTGCGCATCAGCGACATCAGCGAAGAGGCACTGCGCCGCACGTTGGCCGAAAGTCAGCGCTTGCCCGCCCTGCTCGAAGACACCTTGGCGCGCTTCAAGCTGGACGCGGTCGTCCGCCAGCGCAGCCAGGGCGGGAAGCTGGCGACCGAGTTCGAACGTGCCTACCGTCGCTTGCCCGCCAGTCAGCTCGCGGGCGGTGAATTGATGCAGCGGATCTATCCGCGCCTGCCCACCGTGGTTACCGACGAGTTGCTGCGCAGCGCCACCACCGGCGAACTGCAAACCCTGCAGTCGGGCACGGTGCCCTTGCGCCTGGCGGAGGAAGTACGCATTTATCAGCAACAGATTCGCCTTGCCCGCGCCTACGAAGGGCTTTACCTGGAAGGCGCGCAAAGCTGGGACAACGACCGCCTGATCATTCAGTCTCTCGAGCAGCTCCAAGACTGGCCAGCGGACACCTCGCTGGAACTGCGAGAGCACCGTAACTGGCCAAGCCAACGCACCCAGGTGGGGGCCGCCGCGGCCCAACAGCAACGCGTCATCACCCGCGCCGAGGCAGGCTACATCGTCCACGCCCCTGGCCCCGCAGACGCAGCCGTCACGGCCCACTCCACGCTTTACTCGGCGCTGCACAGCGCGCTGCCTGAAACCATGGCACAACTGGGCATTGCCGACGCGCGCCAACTGCGCAGCAGGCTTCAACAAAGCCCTCTGCTGCCCCGCCCTCGATTGCGCAAGGCGTTGGGCATGCAAGCCGTCCGGCCCGCCTATCGCTCCCCCATGCGGCTTGCCGATGGCCGCCTCGGTTATCCGTTGAGTGGTGGGTTGCCCACGGCCCCAGGCAGTTCACGCCAGGCCCTGCTCGACGCAGTGGCGGCGACCGGCCTGAGCGAGCATACCCATCGCTCGGCAGAGCAGATCCTGAGTTTGCTGGCACGCCGGGGTCGCTCTCAGACGCAGGTCCTGGAAAGGCTGCAGGCGTTGCTGGAGGAGCGTCTCGAGTTGCACAGCAGGCTGGACGACTGGAGTGCGGACGTATCACCTGCAGGGGGCCAAACCGCCCATGAGCATGAGCGTTTGCGCAGCGCAATCATGCGACACTGGTACGACACCGCGCTGGATGAAGACAACCAGCATCCTGCGGTACTCAGCCTGGAACGCGTGTCCCTGGCCAACATCCCGCTGAACCTCCCCGAGTCGCTGTCCCACCGCGTGCACCGGCTGCGTCTGCAAGACCTGACACCGGAAACCCTTGCCAGCTGGGCACAGCACGATCGCCTGCTGCAACGCCTGTTGCGTCAGTTCCCGCAACTCGAAGAGCTGGAAATCAGCCGCCCCTATAACCCACGGTCCACCCCGTCGGCGTTTCTGTTCAGCATGCCCACGATCACTGAGCAACTGCCAGGCCTGCGCATGTTGAGCATGACCAACCAGAACATCGCGCTGACCGCGACCGATATCGACTTGCTTGCCGGCCTGCCCGAACTCAGGCGCCTCGACCTGCGGGGCAACCGCTTTGCTCCAAACAACAGCCCCAGTCTGCACGAACTGTCGTTGGACTATCTGGGCCTGGACAACATGCAGCTGAGCCAATGGCCCATCGGCCTGGGCAGCGACGCTCTGGGGCGGATCGCACATGTCTCGCTGCGCAACAACAACCTGCGGTCCCTACCCGCATTCCTGCTCAATGAAACAGAGGCCGCGCTGAGCCACGCGGTGATCTCACTGGAAGGCAACGACATCAGCGAGAACCATCTGCAGCGCTTGTTACTGAACGAAAACCGGCTGGTCTCGCACATCAACGTGGACCGTTCGGATGCGCTGAACGAACGGCTCGAGCGCATGGGCCGAGAACGCCAGCAATTGCGCGATGCCATAGAGAGTTGGGTGCACGATTCCAGTGCGAGCGATCCCCTGACCCAGGCCGTGATGGAAGGCCGGGAGCGCATTGCCTCGGCAATCAATCATTTCTGGGACAACCAGGAGCGAGGGCTGCAATACCTGCGACTGCATCTTGAAGAGGCGGCACTTGAACATGTCCCGAGCCACCTGCCTGAGTTTTTCACCGAGCGCGTGAACGCACTGACGATGACCAGAATGAGCGGTGCCACTGCCCAGCTCGATGCCATGCTCAGCCGCTTTCCCAACATCACCCGCTTGACCATCGATGCCCACGTCGACGCCATGCCCACGCTGCCATCGGCGCTGTCACGTCTGCCACGCCTGGCGCACCTGGAGTTCCGCAACATGGGGCTGGAAGTCGACCAGTCCATGATAGACACCTTCGCTCAGCTGACCCAGCTCACGACGCTGGACATTTCCGGCAATCGGATGGGAAGCATCACCCAGGTACCGAGCAGTTTCGCCGCGCGGCTGAGCTCGTTGTCGCTAAGCAACATGGGCCTGCAAAACTGGCCGAGCTGGTGCGAGCAGCTGCTGCCGCTGGAGCTGCTGGACTTGAGTACCAACAACATTTCGCAGCTCCCCGACTACATCCTGCAGAACCTGGAAAATCCGATGCCGATCTCGTCGATCGCGTTATTCGAGAACCCACTGGCGATCGACACCATTCTTCGTCTTCGCGCCTACTCGGAAAGCCAGAACAGCTTCACCTTCGCCATCGATACCAGCATGCTGAACACCGAAAGCTCGGACGAAGGTTCAATCTCTGACCATCCACACTTCCCACTGGCCGGTGACGACACACCGAGGGTCGAGTTATGGGCGCTGGGCACCCCTGCGCAGAACGAAGCCCTGAACGACTGCTGGAACACGCTGGAGCAGTCGGAGGATGGCGGCAACCTGCTACGCCTGGCTGGCCGTTTGCGTAATGCCGCGCCGTATGTCGACTCGACATCGCAAGGCGCATTTTGCGAACGCGTGCGCCTGATGCTGGTCACTGCGGCGACCGACCAGAAACTGCGGCCAACCATGAACGCAATCGCCGCAGAAGGGCTGTTCGACCCGGACACTGGCTTCCAGACCTGCCACGATGGCGCGCTTCAGGCGTTCAATAACATCGAGCTACTGGTGATGAACAACCGAGTGCTGACCGATGCCGGCGATTCCTTGCAGACGCTGTTCATGCGCCTGCGCCAGCTGTACCGGATGGGGCAGTTGGAGCTGCTGGCGAGCCAGCGCACGGCCCGGGGCGATCATGTCTCGGTACGCCTTGCCTATCGCCGCGAACTTGCCGCCGAACTGGACTTGCCGATTGCCGACGTGATGCGTTTTCGCAGCGCCGCCCAGCTAGCCCATGGCGAAGTGGCCAATGTGCTGGAGCAGGTACGCCGCCGTGAAAACAGTGATGGGTTGCTGCAATACCTGATAGCGAACGCTTACTGGACCGACCGCCTGCGTGCCGAACACGCCGAACGCTTTTCCAGCATCGTCGAGCGTTTCGGCGAGCGCGTCCAGGAACTGAGTGCGTTGGATTTACCCTTGAATGACGAGTTGGCGCTGCAGCAGGGCCTCTACAACGACAAGGAGCAGGAGCAGACGGAGCTGCTCGAGGAACTGACCCGCCAGTACATCACACGCAATTGACCGCCTGCAGTGCCCCCGCCGAGGGGGCACTGCCAGTTAACGACCGTAACGTTCCTTGCCCCAGCTCAACAAGGCCTTCAGCAGATTGCGCAAGACGACTTGCGTGGGTGTAGCCAGGTCCTCTCGGTAAGCGAAAGGCTCCACCTCTTCCATGTAAGTGCTTTGCGCCAGCTCCAACTGCACCGCGTGAACGTGATTGGCAGGGTCGCCATAGTGGCGTGTGATGTGCCCACCCTTGAAGCGGCCGTTGAGCACATGACTGTATCCTTGGGCCTCAGCACACACGTTCTTTAGCTGCTCGGCCAGACCCGGATCGCAACTGGCACCATTGAAGGTGCCAAGGTTGAAGTCCGGCAGTTTGCCTTCGAACAGGTGTGGGATCAGCGAACGGATCGAGTGGGCATCCCACAACAGTGCGTAGCCATGAACTTCGCGCAACCGCGCCAGCTCTTGCTGGATTGTCTTGTGGTAGGGGCGCCAGATCTGTTGCAGATAAGTGCTGCGCTCTTCAGCGCCCGGCTCCAAGCCTGGCTTGAACAGCGGTTCCCCTTCGAACAGCGTGCCGGGGTACAAGCCGGTAGTCGCGCCGGCGTACAGCGGCTTGTCGTCATCCGGCCGGTTCAGGTCGATGACGAAGCGCGAATATTCCGCTGCCACCACGCTCGCCCCCAGCTCACGGGAAAAGTCGTACAACCGCGGGATATGCCAGTCGGTGTCGGGCAAGCTGCGCGCTGCCTCGACCAACCCCTGGTCTACGGCTGGGGTCAGCTTCACGCCCGCATGGGGCATGCTGATCAGCAGGGGCAAACGGCCCTGGTGGAAACTCAGTACCTTGTCCATCTCGCCTCGCTCAGTTGGAAATCTCATGGCCCTTGCGCACCACGCGCTTGGGCAAGTCGCCGCCGAGCCAGTAGGCCAGGTCGGCGGGGCGTTCGATCTGCCAGGCGATGAAGTCCGCCACCTTGCCCGCTTCCAGCGAGCCGCGACTATCGCCCAGGCCCAATGCCGTGGCGGCATGCGTGGTGACGCCGGCCAAGGCTTCTTCCGGCGTCATGCGGAACAACGTGCAGCCCATGTTCAGCATCAGACGCAGCGACAGCCCAGGCGAGGTGCCGGGGTTGAGGTCGCTGGCCAGGGCGATCTTCACGCCGTGGCGGCGCAGGGCGTCCATTGGCGGCAGCTGGGTTTCGCGCAGGAAGTAGAAGGCGCCCGGCAGCAGCACGGCAACGGTGCCCGCCTCGGCCATGGCGATGGCATCTTCCTCGGTCATGAACTCCAGGTGATCGGCCGACAGCGCCTGGTAGCGCGCCGCCAGGCTGGAGCCGTGCAGCGACGAAAGCTGCTCGGCGTGCAGCTTGACCGGCAGGCCCAGCTCGCGGGCCTTGATGAACACCCGCTCGACCTGTGCCGGGGAGAACGCCAGGTGTTCGCAGAATGCATCCACTGCGTCCACCAAGCCTTCCTCGGCCAGCGCCGGGAGCATCTCGTCGCAGATATGCGTGATATAGTCGTCCGCCCTGCCCGCGAACTCAGGCGGCAAGGCGTGGGCAGCCAGGCAAGTGGCACGTACCGCCAGCGGCAATTCCTCCGCCAGGCGCCGGGCCACGCGGAGCATTTTTCGCTCGTTGGCCAGGTCCAGGCCATAGCCGGACTTCACCTCGATCGTGGTCACGCCATCGCGCATCAGCGCTTGCACCCGTTGGCGAGCGCTGGCGAACAGTTCATCTTCGCTGGCGGCGCGGGTGGCGCGCACCGTGCTGGCGATACCACCACCCTGTGCGGCGATCTCGGCATAGCTGACGCCCTGCAGGCGTTGCTCGAACTCCCCGCTGCGGTTGCCGCCGAACACCGCATGGGTGTGGCAGTCGATCAGCCCCGGGGTGACCCAGGCGCCGCCCAGGTCCACGGTGCGGGTAATGTCCAGCGCCGGCACATCGGCACGCGGCCCGATCCATTCGATCAAGCCGGCATTGCTGACGATCGCCGCATTCTCGATGATCGAATAGCTGCCCTGGGCCATGGTTGCGGCGTGGCAGTGCTGCCAGAGGGTTCTCATACACAGTCTCCGTTACGCGGCATCACAGGCTTGGCAACACGCCAGCCGGCAACAAGCGGGTCAGCATGCCTCGCGCCAACAACGTGCTGGCCTTTTCGATATCTGGCGAGAAAAAGCGGTCGTGATCGTAATGAGCCACCTCGTCGCGCAATATCCGGTGGGCCAGCTCCAGTTTCTCCGAGGTCTTCAGCCGTTGGCGATCCGGTGTCTCGCGCAGGTCCAGCCCCTGGCACGCGCCCAGCCATTCGATGGCCAACACGCCGCGGGTGTTCTCGGCCATCTCCCACAACCGCTTGCCCGCGGCCGGAGCCATGGACACATGGTCTTCCTGGTTGGCCGAGGTCGGCAGGCTGTCGACGCTGTGCGGGTGCGACAGGGCCTTGTTCTCGCTGGCCAGCGCCGCGGCCGTGACCTGGGCGATCATGAAGCCGGAGTTGACGCCACCGTTGTTCACCAGGAATGGCGGCAGTTGCGACATGTGCTTGTCCATCATCAGCGAGATGCGGCGCTCGCTGAGCGCGCCGATTTCGGCAATGGCCAGGGCGAGGTTGTCGGCCGCCATGGCCACCGGCTCGGCGTGGAAGTTGCCACCCGACACCACATCGCCTTCGGCGGCGAACACCAGCGGGTTGTCCGACACCGCATTGGCCTCGACTGCCAGCACTTCGGCGGCCTGGCGCAGCTGGGTCAGGCACGCGCCCATGACCTGTGGCTGACAACGCAGCGAGTACGGGTCCTGGACCTTGCCGCAGTTCTGGTGAGACTGCGAGATTTCGCTGGCGTCGCCCAGCAGGTCACGGAAGCACGCGGCAGTGTCGATCTGGCCGCGCTGCCCACGTGCATCGTGGATGCGTCGGTCGAACGGCGAACGCGAGCCCAGCACTGCTTCGACGGTCAGCCCGCCGCAGGCGATGGCTGAGGCGTACAAGTCCTCTGCCTCGAACAGGCCGCGCAGGGCGTAGGCAGTAGACGCCTGGGTACCGTTGAGCAGTGCCAGACCTTCCTTGGCAGCCAGGGTCAACGGCTCCAGGCCAGCCACTGCCAGGGCTTGGCTGGCGGACAGCCATTCGCCTTTGTACCGCGCCTTGCCTTCACCCAGCAGCACCAACGACATGTGCGCCAGCGGCGCCAGGTCGCCGGACGCGCCTACCGAACCCTTGAGCGGGATATGCGGGTAGACCTCGGCATTGACCAGTTTGATCAAGGCATCGATGACCTTGCGCCGGATGCCGGAAAAGCCACGGCTGAGGCTGTTGATCTTGAGCACCATGATCAAGCGCACCATGGCGTCATCCAGTGGTGCGCCGATGCCAGCCGCATGCGAAAGCACCAGCGAGCGCTGCAGGTTTTCCAGGTCGTGGCGGGCGATGCGCGTCGAGGCCAGCAGGCCAAAACCGGTGTTGATGCCGTAGGCGGTGCGGTCGTCAGCGATAATCTTCTCGACCACGGCCACGCTGTCATTGATAGCTGCATCCGCACTGGCATCCAGCATCAGCGACACTGGCGCCTGGTGGATGCGGCGCAGCTGAGCCAAGGTCAACTGGCCCGGGATGAGGTTCAGGGCTTCCATGTGCATTCTCCTTTCAATTCTTCAGTGCAAGGCCGGCAGCACGCGCTGCGGCGAAGTTTTCAGCAACGTGGCGGCGCGGGCGATGTCCGGCGCCAGCCAGCGGTCTTCCAGGTAAGCCGGAACCTGCTCACGGAGCAGGCGCCAGGCGGCATCGGTACCTGCGCCAAAGCGCTGGTCCTTGAGGAATTCGAAGGCCTGGGCGGCCAGCAGGTACTCGATGGCCAGGATCTGGGTGCAGTTTTCCAGCACCTGGTGCAGCTTGAGCGCGGCGCTGGTGCCGAGGCTCAGGTGATCTTCCTGCAGGCCCGACGTCACGAAGTTGTCAAGCACCGCCGGCTGCGCCAGTTGGCGGTTCTGCGCACACAGCGAGGCGGCGACGTACTGGACGATCATCATTCCCGAGTTGACCCCGGGATTGCTGACCAGGAACGCCGGCAGACCACTGACGTGCGGGTTGATCAGGCGGTCCAGGCGGCGCTCGGCGATCGAGCCGATCTCGGCCATGGCGATGGCCAGCAGGTCAGCGGCCATCGCTACCGACTGGCCATGCGGGTTGGCCTGGGAAACCACGCGAAAGTCTTCCGGGGTGCCCAACAGCAGTGGGTTGTCGTTGGCGCCGTTGAGCTCGGCCTCTGTCTGCTTCGCGGCATGGGCCAGTTGATCGCGGGCGGCGCCGTGCACCTGCGGGATGGAGCGGATGCTCAAGGCGTCCTGGGTACGGATGCCCTTGCTCGTGGCGATCACTTCGCTGTCCGCCAGCAAGGCGCGCAGGTTCTCACCAACTGCCTGCATGCCCGGATGCGGCTTGAGGGCGATGATCTCAGGGTCGAAGGCGGCGATCTGGCCACGTTGGGCCTCGAAGCTCATGGCGCCGATCACGTCGGCCCATTGCAGCAGGCGGCTGGCATCGTCCAGCGCCAGGCAGGCCAGGCCGGTCATGCACGGCGTGCCATTGACCAGGCACAGGCCGTCCTTCGCGCCCAGCTGCACCGGCGCCAGGCCTTCGGCAGCAAGCGCATCGGCGGCGTCGACGATCTGCCCTCGATAGCTGACCTGGCCGATGCCCAGCAAGCTCACGCCGACATGGGCCATATGGGTCAGGTAGCCGACCGAGCCCTGCGACGGCACCTGCGGGGTGATGCCGTGGTTGAGCAGCGCCAGCAGCGCTTCGACAACGCCGCGCTGCAGGCCCGACTTGCCGTGGCTGTAGTTGGCGATGGCGGCGCAGATGATCGCCCGGGTCTGCTCGTCGGGCAGCGCCGGGCCAACGCCGCAGGCGTGGCTGAGCAAGGTGTTGCGTGACAACTGGCTGAGCTGCTCGCCCTGCAGCGACACATTGCACAGCGCGCCGAGGCCAGTGTTCACACCATAGGCACGCTCACCACTTTCGACGATATGACGGACGATCGCCTGGGCATTGTCGATGCGCGCCCAGACCTGCGGCGCCAACTCGAGGCGCGCGCCCCGGCGGGCCACAGCGGCGATGTCCTGCCAGCGCAGCGCGCTGCCTGCGAAGATGACGCTTTCAACCTGCGACATGCTGCTCCTCATACCGCGACTGCGCGGCGTTGAACGAAACGGTCGACATACTCGTCGGCCGGGTTGTGGAGGATCTGGTGCGGCGTGCCCACCTGGATCAGCCGGCCATCCTTGAGAATGGCGATGCGGTTGCCGATGCGCACGGCTTCGTCCAGGTCGTGGGTGATGAACACGATGGTCTTGTGCAGGGTCTTCTGCAGCTCCAGCAGCTGGTCCTGCATTTCGGCGCGGATCAGCGGGTCGAGGGCGCTGAAGGCCTCGTCCATGAGAATGATGTCGGTGTCGGCCGCCAGTGCCCGAGCCAGGCCGACGCGCTGGCGCATGCCGCCGGACAGTTGGTGCGGGTATTTTTTCTCGTAGCCTTTCAGGCCAACGGTCTCGATCCACTGCTGTGCGCGCTCGGCGCACAGTTGCTTGCTCTCGCCGCGCACCTTCAGGCCGTAGGCGACGTTGTCCAGCACGTTGCGGTGCGGCAGCAGGCCGAAGCTCTGGAACACCATGCTGATCTTGCGCCGGCGAAAATCGCGCAGCGCCTCCATGTCGTACTGCAGGATGTCTTCGCCATCGACCAGGATCTGCCCGCTGGTGGGGTCGATCAGGCGGTTGAAATGGCGCACCAGGGTCGACTTGCCCGAGCCGGACAGGCCCATGATCACGAAGATCTCGCCGCTGCCGATGGATAACGACAAGTCGTTGACCCCAACCACGCAACCGGTCTGCGCCAGCACCTGCTCCTTGCTCTGCTGGTTGCGGATCAGGCGCAGGGCCTCGTCGGCGCGGTCGCCGAAGATCTTGAAGACATTCTTCACCTCAATCTTGCTGATCGGCTGCGTGCTCATTGGTTCACCTCATGGCGTGGCCGGCCATAGGCCTGGGTAATGCGGTCGATCACCACCGCGAGAATGACGATGGCCAGGCCCGCTTCGAGGCCGCGGCCGACGTTGAGGGTCTGGATGCCGATCAGCACGTCCTCGCCCAAGCCACGGGCACCGATCATCGAGGCGATCACCACCATCGACAGGGCCATCATGGTGGTCTGGTTGATGCCGGCCATGATGCTCGGCAGCGCCAACGGCAGCTGCACGCCGAACAGCTGCTGCCAGCGGTTGGCGCCGAAGGCGTTGATCGCCTCCATCACTTCGCCGTCGACCTGGCGAATCCCCAGGTCGGTCAGGCGGATCAGCGGCGGCGCGGCGTAGATCACCGTGGCGAAGATCGCCGGCACCTTGCCCAGGCCGAACAGCATCAGCACCGGGATCAGGTACACGAAGCTGGGCATGGTCTGCATGATGTCCAGCAGCGGCATCAGCACCGCACGCAGGCGATTGCTGCGTGCCGACAGGATGCCCAGCGGGATGCCTATCAGCACCGAGATCAGCGTCGCCACCAGCATCAGCGCCAGGGTCTGCATCAGTTTGTCCCACAGGCCGACGGCGCCGACCAGGAACAGCAAGCCGGTGATCACCAGGGTCGGCAGGATGCGCCGGGTGGCGTGCCAGGCGATCACCGCCACCACGCCGAGCATCAGCCACCACGGAGTAGCGCGCAGCAGGCCTTCGAGACTGACGATGGCCCACAGCAGGGTGTCGGAGATGTGCCGGAACACATCGCCATAGTTGGTCACCAGGGCGTCGACCCAGCCGTTGACCCAATCGGCGATGGAGAATGTCAGGTTGTCAGGAAACATAGGTTCCACTCATCGGCTGAGGACGCTCAGAGCGCCGCGTTGATCTTCATGGCCGCCTCATCGCTGACCCAGGCCTGCCAGACTTCAGGATGTTCCTTGAGGAACAGCTTCGCCAGCTTTGGCGACTCGATCCGATCCTTGGTCATGCGCGCCAGGTTCTGGTTGAGCAGGTCGATCGGCAGGTTGACCTTTTCCAGCACAGCGACCAGTTCTGGGGCTTGTTCGTGGAAGGTTTTCGACAGCCCGACCTTGATCGACACGGTCTTGTCCACACCGGCTTTTTCCTGCAGCTTGACCAGGTCGACCTGGCCCATCAGCGGGGTTGGGGTCCAGTAGTAGAAGAGGATCGGTTCGCCGCGCTTGTAGCTCGACAGCACTGCGGCATCCAGCGCCGGGCCGGTGCCGGGGCGGAAATTGGTGTAGCTGCTCTCCAGGCCGTAGTCCTTGAGCATCCTGCTGTTGTCCAGTTCGCAGGTCCAACCGGCCGGGCAGTTGTAGAAGCGGCCCTTCTCGGGCTCTTCCTGGTCCTTGAACACGCTGGAATATTTACCCAGGTCGGCCACGTTCTTGAGGTCCGGCGCCTTGGCTTCGAGCTTGCGCTTGGCATCGCCCTCGATCACGTAGCGCGGCACGTACCAGCCCTCCTCCGCGCCCACCACCGGGGCGCCGACGCCGACCACCTTGCCGGCGGCCTCGGCCTTCTTCCAGACCTCGCTGCGGCCGACCCACTCTTCGGCGAACACCTGGATGTCATTGCTGCCCAGGGCGTTTTCCATGGTGATGGAGTTGCCGGGCATGCTGTCGACTTCACAGCCGTAGCCGTTCTTCAGCACGAATTGCATCACGTCGGTCAGCAGCATGCCGCTTTCCCAGTTCAGCCCGGCGAACTTCACCGGCTTGCCAGACTCGCACCAGCCAGCGGCCTGGCTGCTGCCGGCAGCGCCGAGCAGGCCGAGGGCGAACAGCGAGGCGAGCAAGGTCTTGTTGGTTTTCATTGCGTGACGCTCCCAAACTTGAAAGTGGAAATCGGCAGTCCATTGGCATCGCGGATAAATCCGCTCCCACATGACTGTAGGAGCGGATTCATCCGCGATGGGCCGCAAAGCGGCCCCAAAGCCCTTCAGCCAGTAATCATCGGCAGGTTCAACCCCTGCTCTTTGGCGCAATCGATCGCAATCTGGTACCCCGCATCGGCATGACGCATCACCCCGGTCGCCGGGTCGTTGGTCAGCACACGGGCAATACGCTCGGCCGCCTCATCGGTGCCATCACACACAATCACCATGCCAGAGTGCTGCGAGAAGCCCATGCCGACGCCGCCGCCATGGTGCAGCGAGACCCAGGTGGCGCCACTGGCGGTGTTCAGCAGGGCGTTGAGCAGCGGCCAGTCGGACACCGCATCCGAGCCGTCCTGCATGGCTTCGGTCTCGCGGTTGGGGCTGGACACCGAGCCCGAATCGAGGTGGTCGCGGCCGATCACGATCGGCGCCGACAGCTCACCGCTGCGCACCATTTCGTTGAACGCCAGCCCCAATTTGGCGCGCAGGCCCAGGCCTACCCAGCAGATACGCGCCGGCAGGCCCTGGAAACTGATGCGCTCGCGGGCCATGTCCAGCCAGCGGTGCAGGTGGGCGTCGTCGGGGATCAGCTCCTTGACCTTGGCGTCGGTCTTGTAGATGTCCTCAGCCTCGCCGGACAGCGCCGCCCAGCGGAACGGGCCGATGCCACGGCAGAACAGCGGGCGGATATAGGCCGGAACGAAGCCTGGGAAATCGAAGGCATTGGCAACGCCCTCTTCCTTGGCCATCTGGCGGATGTTGTTGCCGTAGTCGAAGGTCGGCACGCCTTGCTTCTGGAAGTCGAGCATGGCTTGCACGTGCACGGCCATGGACTGTTTCGCGGCCTTGACCACGGCGGCAGGCTCGGTTTGTGCGCGGTCGCGGTACTGCTCCCAGGTCCAGCCCGCCGGCAGATAGCCATTGAGCGGGTCGTGGGCGCTGGTCTGGTCGGTGACCATGTCCGGGCGCACGCCACGCTTGACCAGCTCCGGCAGGATCTCGGCGGCGTTGCCGTGCAGGGCGATGGAGATGGCCTTGCCTTCGGCGGTGTACTTGGCGATGCGCGCCAGGGCGTCGTCGAGGTCGTTGGCTTGTTCGTCGACATAACGGGTGTCGAGGCGGAAATCGATGCGGCTCTGCTGGCATTCGATGTTCAGCGAGCAGGCGCCGGCCAGGGTCGCGGCCAGTGGCTGGGCACCGCCCATGCCGCCCAGGCCGGCGGTCAGTACCCACTTGCCCCTGAGGCCGCCGCCGTAGTGCTGGCGACCGGCTTCGACGAAGGTTTCATAGGTGCCCTGGACGATGCCCTGGCTGCCGATGTAGATCCAGCTGCCGGCGGTCATCTGGCCGTACATGGCCAGGCCCTTGGCATCCAGTTCGTTGAAGTGCTCCCAGTTGGCCCAGTGCGGTACCAGGTTGGAGTTGGCGATCAGCACGCGCGGGGCGTTGGCGTGGGTCTTGAACACGCCGACCGGCTTGCCCGACTGCACCAGCAGGGTTTCGTCGTCGTTCAGGTTGGTCAGGCTCTCGACAATCTTGTCGTAGCAGGCCCAGTTGCGCGCGGCGCGGCCGATGCCGCCATACACCACCAGCTCTTTCGGGTTCTCGGCTACCTGCGGGTCGAGGTTGTTCATCAGCATGCGCAGCGGGGCTTCGGTCAGCCAGCTTTTGGCCGTCAGCTTGTTACCACGCGGGGCGCGGATCTCGACGTCACGGAATTTGTTGAGTTTGTTGTCAGTCACGAAAAGTGCTCCTCGGGTGCGTACAGCGCGAATGGGGACGGCCTATCCACTTTCGCGCACTTGGCTTTACTTGTACATACAAGCATATGCAATTGAATTGCCAAGTCGTGGTCCAGCGCTTTTTCCAACCGTGCCGAGAGCGGAACAGCCCAGGTGATTCGTGGGCTGCACTGATGAACAAAAAAATTTGCCGTGGACTCGAGAACAGGGTGGCAACTAGACGGCATTGCGCCATCTTGGGGCGTTCGGTAACAGACGGAGGCGTTACCACGTAACTAGATGTTGCCTATACCGGCCCCATCGCCGGTAGCATCGTGACTAGATTTGGCTGAGCTCGATGACACAGCAGCGACCCAGCAGATCCACTTCAGCCAGTTGATCGTTGCCAGTAAGCTGCAAGCAGTCATACCGCTCCAGCGCCGGCTGCACCTGACCATCGATGCTCACCTGCAGCGCTGCCTGGGCACTGAACACCAGCACGGTACTGGCCGCACTGAACAGCCGGCTGTCGCCGTTGAACCACTGCAACCGCGCCCGGTAACGGGCAGGTGCGTAGATCAGGTTGAAGTCACGGATCGCCCCGCCCAGCAGCGCACAGCTCACCTGGCTTTCGCCCCTGAATGCATAGGCGTCGAATGGCAACAACGAGCGGCTGTGTTCACCGTCCACCGTCAGGCGCATGCCATCGCCCTGCAGCACGGTGATGACGCGCTGATAACCGGCGAAGCTGGAAAAACCGCCGGATGCTTCGATATCGGCAATTGACAGGCGCCAGCCGAAGCCATCCAGCCCATCGCCCGCATCGCGGGTGATCTCTTCGGTGAAACCGCCGCCGTTCTTCCACGGCATCCGCGGGTAGTCCTTGGCACGCAACCAATGCAGCTGCCTCATTTGCTGAAACGTCCTTCCAGGCGATGGCGGGAACCAGGGTGGATCAAGCGCGCCGCGGTCACAGGCTGGCGACCGGACCAGGTGCGACGGCGGATCAGCAGGCAAGGTTCGCCGGGTTCGATCTGCAGCAACCGGCACTCTTCAGGCTCGGCCAGAATGGCTTCCACCACGTGCTCGCCCTCGGTCAGCGGCGCCACCTGGGACAGGTAGGCGTAAGGCGTCTGCCGGGTGAAGTCCTGCTTGAGGTAGTCTGGGGCGATTTGTGCATTGACGTAACGGTCTTCGATCTGCACCGGCACACCGTTTTCGTAATGCACGATCAGCGAATGGAACACCCGCTGGCCTTCACGCATGTCCAGGGCAAGGGCACGCTCGGAGCCGGCCGCTTCTTCGACCAGGGTGATCACCTCGCAGCTGTGCTGGTGACCGCGCGCGGCGATCTCGTCGGCGATATTGTTGACTTCGAACAGTGCTGATCGGGTTTTGGGCTCGGCGACGAAGGTGCCGACACCCTGCATGCGTACCAGCAACCCTTCGGCGGTGAGCTCGCGCAACGCACGGTTGATGGTCATGCGGCTGAAGCCCAGTTGGCTGACCAGCTCGCTCTCCGATGGCACTCGGTGGTGCGGCGGCCAGCTGCCATTCTCGATCTGCTGGATGATCATCTGCTTGACTCGGGCGTACAGCGGCGCCGGGCCCTCGCCCATCTGGGGTACCAGCGCGGAGACAGGAGGTGTCGGCACGGCATTTGATCCTTGTGCTAATGGGGTGAACGGTAGCTTGCCGGAGTTTACCCGGCAGGCAAACGGCTGTATATGTATATACAAGTCGGAAAATAACAGGATAGCGCAATGCCCGCCTATTATGCTGAACATGCCCTCCTGCCCAACGGCTGGGCCCGTAATGTCCGTTTCGAGGTGGCCGCTGACGGCCATTTGATTTCAGTGCAGGCGGATGCCAGTGCCGACGGCGCCGAGCGCCTCAACGGGCCGGTGTTGCCGGGCATGCCCAACCTGCACTCGCATGCATTCCAGCGGGCGATGGCGGGCCTGGCGGAGGTGGCGGGCAACCCCAACGACAGCTTCTGGACCTGGCGTGAACTGATGTACCGAATGGTCGGCAAGATCACCCCGGAGCAACTGGAGATCATTGCCCGTCAGCTGTACATCGAGATGCTCAAGGCTGGCTACACCTCGGTCGCCGAATTCCACTATGTGCATCATGACCCAGCGGGCAAGGCCTACGCCGACCCGGCCGAGCTGTCGCGTCGCATCAGCGCCGCAGCCGCCTCCAGCGGCATCGGCCTGACCCTGTTGCCGGTGCTGTACAGCCACGCCGGCTTCGGCGGCCAGGCACCCAACGAAGGGCAACGGCGCTTCATCAATTCCACCGAGCAATACTTGCAACTGCAAGCGCAGTTGGCCCCGGTGCTAGCGGCTCAACCTGCGCAGCAGCTGGGCCTGTGCTTCCATTCGCTGCGCGCGGTTACGCCGGGGCAAATTGCCGAAGTTTTGGCTGCCAGCAACCAGCAGTGCCCGATCCATATTCATATCGCCGAGCAACAGAAGGAAGTCGACGACTGCCTGGCCTGGAGCGGAATGCGCCCGCTGCAATGGCTATATGAACATGTGGCAGTCGATGCGCGCTGGTGCCTGGTGCATGCCACCCACGCGCAGCCCGATGAAGTGACCGCCATGGCCCGCAGTGGCGCCGTGGCTGGGCTATGCCTGACTACCGAGGCCAATCTGGGGGACGGGATTTTCCCAGCGGTGGATTACCTGGCCCAGGGTGGACGCATGGGCATTGGCTCGGACAGCCATGTGTCACTGAGCGTGGTCGAAGAACTGCGCTGGCTGGAGTACGGCCAGCGCCTGCGTGACCAACGGCGTAATCGGTTGTATCGCGAAGACCAGCCGATGATCGGGCGCACCCTGTATGACGCGGCGCTGAGCGGCGGTGCGCAGGCGCTTGGGCAACCGGTTGGCGAATTGGCGGTGGGCAGACGTGCCGACTGGCTGGTGCTCGATGGTCAGGACCCGTACATCGCCATGGCCGATGGCGATGCCATTCTCAACCGCTGGCTGTTCGCCGGGGGGGATCGTCAGGTGCGAGATGTGATGGTCAATGGGCAATGGGTGGTGCGCGAAGGGCGGCACGGGCAGGAAGGGGAAAGCGCGCGGGCGTTCCTGGAAGTATTGCGGCAACTGTTGGGTCAATAATTGAGGAGCGCGATCCCTGTGGGAGCGGGCTTGTCCCGCGAACACGGGCGAAGCCCGTGCCATCCAGCGCGGTGCCTGCTTCGCGGGACAAGCCCGCTCCCACAGGGGTAACACAATAGACTCAGTGCATCTGCACGATCTGCTTGTCCGCCATCCGCCAGATCAAACGGCTGGTGTCATAACCCTGCTGGCGGGCCTTGGCCAGCAGGCTCTCGCGCTCCCATGCCGGTAGTGTCGGTGTGCGCGACAGGATCCACAAGTATTTGCGATCGGGGCTGCCGACAACTGCCGTGCGGTAGCGATCATCCACGTACAGGATCCAGTACTCGCCTTTGGTCAGGCCTGGGACCAGGCGAGTGAACCAGTTGTCGAACTCCACCCACAGCCTGTCGGTATGCCCCGGCTGCTGAATGTTGGCATGGCCTTCGGCGCGCAGCCATTCATCACCCATCGTGCGGCAGCGGTTGAGCACGCCGTACGAGCCATCGGGCTTGAGGTTGTAGTGCGCCTCTGACTGCGCACATTCGCTCTGGTACGGCATGGGCAAACGTGCAAGCTCGTACCACTTGCCCTGGTAGCGCTTGAGGTCGACGTTGCCGGCGGTCTTCGGTGCCAGCGGGTCGTTGGCCGAGGTGGCGCAGCCACCCAACAGCATCACCAGGCACAACCCCAGCAGCAGGTGCAGACGCGTCATTTGAGGCCCTGCCCTGAATACATCAACACCTTGTCAGCGGCGTACTGCACGCTGATGAAGCTCTTCTCGTCCCCCCAAGTGCAACTGCTCATGCCCAGCGCGCCAGAGCACTCGGTGGGCGTGCCGAGCAGTTGCTCGACCTCGGCCTTGTTCATGCCGGCCTTGAGCTTGGAATAGTTTTCCTGATTGATCTTGCTGCACGCAGTCAGGACGACGCACAAGGACAACAGGGCGAGGGAACGCAACGACATGAAGGAACACTCCTGAAAGGTGGATGCAGGCGAGTGGCCTGCAGTGACCTTCGACGAGAAAATCCCTCCCTGGTTCCCTGACAACCCCCCTTTCGTTCTACACCGTTGGTCGGCTGGCCGCGCGCAAACGATTAATGTTTTGCCGCGCCGCGTCGACACAGCGAGCACGCTGTGACGCATGGTCGCAGCACCTCCTCCGCCTTGCCTTGTGCAGATCACAAAAAATGACCAAGAACCTGAAGTTCAGCCACAAGATCCTGCTCGCCGCCGCCCTGGTGGTGGCCGTCGCCTTTACCTGTTTCGTGCTGTTCAACGACTATCGCCAGCGCCAGTCCCTGCGCAGCGATACCCAGACCAACCTGCAGGACCTCGGCAGCCTCACCGCCGGCAACATTGGCAACTGGCTCGACAGCCGCATCCAGCTGCTCGACTCGCTGGCGCAACAGATCGCCGTCGACGGCCCTGGCAAAACCAGCCTCGACCGCAGCCTGGCGCTGCCGGTGTATGCCAGCAACTTCCAGCTCACCTACTTCGGCGGCCAGGACGGCAGCATGCAATCGGTGCCGGTCGGCAGCCGCGCCGCCGACTACGACCCGCGGGTGCGCGGCTGGTACAAGGCGGCCAGCGCCGCCAACCGGACCATCGTGACCGAGCCCTACATCTCGGCCTCGGCCGGCAAACTGGTGATCACCCTGGCCACCCCCGTGCAGCAGGCGGGCCGGATGATCGGCGTCAGCGGTGTCGACACCGACCTGCAAACCATCAGCAAACTCATCAACACCCTCGACTTCGATGGCCACGGCCACGCCTTCATCGTCAACGGCGAGGGCAAGATCCTCATCCACCCGAAGGCAGAACTCGCGCTCAAGACCCTGGCCGACGTTTATCCTGTCGACACGCCACGTATTGGCACAGGCCTGAAGGAAGTCGAACTGGACGGGCGCAAGCAGTTCATCAGCTTCACCCACGTCGATGGCGTGCCTTCGGCCGACTGGTACGTGGCACTGGTGGTCGACCAGGATGCGGCCTTCGCCATGCTCAGCGAGCTGCGCAGCTCGGCCATGGTCGCCACGCTGATCGCCGTGCTGGTGATCATCGCCCTGCTCGGCTTGCTGATCCGCGTGCTGATGGAGCCGCTGCACCTGATGGGCCGGGCCATGCATGACATCGCCGAAGGCGAAGGTGACCTGACCCGGCGCCTGACCATCCACGCCCAGGACGAATTCGGCAGCCTTGGCCAGTCGTTCAACCGCTTCGTCGAACGCATTCACGAGTCGATCCGTGAAGTGGCTTCGGCCACTGGCCAGGTCAACGCGGTGGCGACCCAGGTGGTCAGTGCCTCGAATGCTTCGATCCATAACGCCGATCAGCAATCCAGCCGCACCAGCAGCGTGGCGGCTGCCATCAACCAGCTCGGCGCCGCCGCGCAGGAAATCGCCCAGAACGCGGCACTGGCGTCGCAGCACTCCAGCGATGCACGGGGCCTGGCCGAAGAGGGTCAGCAAGTGGTCGGGCGCACCATCGACGTGATGAACCAGCTGTCGGCGCGCATCAGCGACTCGTGCGGCAATATCGAAACGCTCAATGCCCACACTGCCAACATCGGCCAGATTCTTGATGTGATCAGCGGCATTTCGCAGCAGACCAACCTGCTGGCGCTCAACGCCGCGATCGAGGCCGCCCGCGCCGGTGAGGCGGGCCGTGGCTTTGCCGTGGTCGCCGATGAAGTGCGCAACCTGGCACACCGCACCCAGGAGTCGGCGCAGCAAGTGCAACGCCTGATCGAAGAACTGCAGGCCGGCGCGCAGATGGCCGTCAGCACCATGAACCAGAGCCGTGAGCATAGCGACCACAGCGTGGGCATCGCCAACCAGGCGGGCGAGCGCCTGGGCAGCGTGACTCAGCGCATTGGTGAAATCGATGGCATGAACCAGTCGGTCGCTACCGCTACCGAAGAGCAGACGGCCGTGGTCGAGTCGATCAATGTCGACATTACCGAGATCAATACGTTGAATCAGGAAGGGGTGCAGAACCTGCAGAGCACGTTGCGTGCCTGCACCGACCTGGAACATCAGGTCGATCGGTTGAAGCATCTGGTGGGCAGTTTCAGGATCTGAGTTCTGCGGTGCTGCCTTCGCGGGGCAAGCCCGCTCCCACAGGGTTGGTGCAATCTCTGTGGGAGCGGGCTTGCCCCGCGAATAGGCCGGTAGAGGCGACCTAGAACCTGGACCCAGGCTCCAGCAAAAAATCCATCTCTTCGCTGGTACTCGGCCGCTCCAGCATCAGGTTGCGATGCGGGAAACGCCCAAACCGGGCAATCACCCGCTGATGCTGCTCGGCGTAGTCGAGAAAACCTTCGAACAAGCGCCGTTGCGCTTCAGGCTGCTCATCGAGCAGCACCTGATAGCGCTCGACGCTCAGGTTCTGCCAGTCCAGCACCTCGGCATGCTCCAGCACCAGCAACACGAACACCCGCTGGATCGGCAGCAACTGGTAATCCCAGCCCTTCTGCAGCCCCTGCATCGCCACCACCTGAGCACGTCGGTCACCTTCAAAGGCACGCGGCGTGTCGCGGTAGATCATGCGTGGCAGCTGATCCAGCAGGATCAGCAGGCCGAGCCAGCCCTGCGGGCTCTGCTGCCACTCTTCGAGCCCGCCCGCCAGGGCCTGCTCGACCAGGTCGCCGAACATGGCCTGGGCGTCGGCATCGTGATGCTTGCCGAACCATAGCGTGCTCTTCTCGTCAGCCACGGCCTGGGCACTGGTGCCCCAACCGAACCACCATTCCAGCAACGGCTGCCAAGGTGCGAGCATGACTTACTCCTTGTGATAGGCGGTGACGCGCTCGACCTCTTCCTTCGAGCCGAGAATGACCGACACGCGCTGGTGCAGGCTCTCCGGCTTGATGTCGAGGATGCGCTCGTAACCGTTGGTGGAGGCGCCGCCAGCCTGTTCGATGATGAACGACATCGGGTTGGCTTCGTACATCAGGCGCAGCTTGCCCGGCTTGCTTGGCTCGCGGGCATCGCGCGGGTACATGAACAGGCCGCCACGGGTGAGGATGCGGTGCACGTCGGCCACCATCGAGGCGATCCAACGCATGTTGTAGTTCTTCTTCAGCGGCCCGGTCTCGCCGGCCAGCAGCTCGCCAACGTAGCGTTGTACCGGGGCTTCCCAGTGGCGCTGGTTGGACATGTTGATGGCGAATTCGGCGGTGGTGGCCGGAACCTGAATGTTCTCGTGGGTCAGGACGAAGCTGCCCAGCTCGCGGTCCAGGGTGAAGCCCTTGACGCCATTGCCCAGGGTCAGGATCAGCATGGTCTGCGGGCCGTAGATGGCGTAACCGGCGGCGACCTGCTGGGTGCCTGGCTGCAGGAAGGCGTTTTCGTTGAGGGCTTCGTTCTGGCTCAGGTATTCGTTAGGGCAACGCAGGACCGAGAAGATGGTGCCGACCGACACGTTGACGTCGATGTTCGACGAGCCGTCCAGCGGGTCGAAGACCAGCAGGTAGGCGCCTTTCGGGTATTTGCCCGGGATCTGGTAGGCATTGTCCATTTCTTCGGAGGCCATGCCGGCCAGGTGACCGCCCCACTCGTTGGCTTCGAGCAGGATGTCGTTGGAAATCACGTCCAGCTTCTTCTGCACTTCGCCCTGCACGTTTTCGGTGCCCATGCTGCCCAGCACGCCGCCGAGGGCGCCTTTGGACACGTGGTGGCTGATTTCCTTGCACGCACGCGCCACCACTTCGATCAGGAAGCGCAGATCGGCAGGGGTACTGTTGCTGCGGGTCTGCTCAATCAGATAGCGACTCAGGGTAACGCGGGACATGTATGGCTCCGAACGGATTGGGGGATTAAACCCCCGCAGTTTACAGGGAGAGTTGAATGCTAGCGAGCGAAGAGACTCGCCTGGGCAGTCAGACGGCACAATAGGTCGGTAGTTCAGCCTTGGCCAGGCCGGCTGTCGAGTGGGGCTGCGGTGCAGCCCCAAACGCTCAATCCAGTGCCTTCCAGATATCGGTCGCATATTCACGAATGGTCCGGTCCGAAGAGAACCAGCCCATCCGCGCCGTGTTCAGCACCGCCATCCGCCACCATTCCTGCGGCGTGTGCCACAGCTCCTCGACACGCCGCTGGGCATCCCAGTAGGCATCGAAGTCGGCACACACCAGGAAGCGGTCATAGGCCACCAGCCCGTCGATCAGCCCGGCATAACGCCCCGGATCATCCGGCGAGAACACACCGCTGCGAATCGCCTGCAACACATCGTTCAAGCGATTGGAGGCGGCGATCGCGGCGCTGGCACCGAAATCACCGGCCCGCTTGCGCGCTTCGACCTGCTGTGCGGTCAGGCCGAAGATGAACATGTTGTCGGCGCCCACCTGTTCACACATCTCGACGTTGGCACCGTCGAGGGTGCCGATGGTCAATGCGCCATTGAGGCCGAACTTCATGTTGCTGGTGCCCGAGGCCTCGTAGCCTGCCGTGGAGATCTGCTCCGAAAGGTCCGCCGCAGGGATGATGCTCTCGGCCAGGCTGACGTTGTAGTTGGGCAGGAACACCACCTTGAGCAGGCCACGCACCGTGGGGTCGTTGTTGACCACACGGGCGATGTCATTGGCCAGCTTGATGATCAACTTGGCCTGGTGGTAACTGGCTGCGGCCTTGCCGGCGAAAATCTTTACCCGTGGCACCCAGTTGGTGCCGGGGTCGTTGCGGATCGCCTGGTACAGCGCCACGGTGTGCAGCAGGTTGAGCAATTGGCGCTTGTATTCGTGGATGCGCTTGACCTGCACATCGAACAGCGCCTCGGGGTTGACCGTGACGCCCACGCGGTCCTGGATGATGCTGGCCAGCGCGCGCTTGCTGTGCAGGCGCTGTGCGGCGAATTGCTTGCGGAAACTGCCCTTGTCGGCAAAGGGCACCAGATCGGCCAGCCGTCCCTCGGCGTCGTCCAGCAGCTCCGGGCCCAGGGCCTCGACCAGCATGGCGGTCAGTTGCGGGTTGGACTGATACAGCCAGCGGCGGAAGGTGATGCCGTTGGTCTTGTTGTTGATCCGCTGCGGATAGAGCTTGTGCAGCTCGGCGAACACCGTGCTCTTCATCAGCTTGCTGTGCAACGCCGACACCCCGTTGACGCTGTGCGAGCCGAGGAACGCCAGGTTGCCCATGCGCACCCGGCGGCCGTTGTCCTCTTCGATCAACGACACCGAACGCAACACGTCGAAGTCGTGCAGGCCCTTCGCGCGCAGGGCATCGATATGGAAGGCATTGATCAGATAGATGATCTGCATGTGCCGCGGCAGCATGCGCTCCATCAGCGCGACCGGCCAGGTTTCCAGCGCTTCGGGCAGCAAGGTGTGGTTGGTGTAGGCCAAGGTGCCGACGGTCAGCTCCCAGGCCTTTTCCCAGGGGATTTCATGCTGGTCGACCAGCAGCCGCATCAGCTCGGCCACGGCGATCGAGGGGTGCGTGTCGTTGAGCTGGATCGCCGCCGCATCGGGCAGGTTGAGCAAATCCTTGTGCATGTTCAGATGACGTCGCAGCAGGTCCTGCAGCGATGCCGAGACGAAGAAGTACTCCTGGCGCAGACGCAGCTCCTGGCCGGCCTCGGTACTGTCGGCCGGGTACAGTACCCGCGAGATGCTCTCGGCCCGCGCCACTTCGGCCACGGCCCCCAGGTGATCACCGGCGTTGAAGCGCTCCAGGTGCAGCTCTTCCAGCGCCCGGGCACGCCACAGCCGCAAGGTGTTGACGCTGGCCCCGCGCCAACCGACTACCGGCGTGTCATACGCCACCGCCCGCACCGTTTCGCCCGGCCACCAGACCTGGCGCTGCTCGCCGTGAGCATCGCTCACGGTTTCAACGCTGCCGCCAAAGCTGATCGGGTAAATCACCTCGGCGCGCTCGAACTCCCAGGGGTTGCCGAAATCCAGCCAGTTCTCGGTCTGTTCCTGTTGCCAGCCATCGACCACGGCCTGGCGGAACAGCCCGTGTTCATAACGGATACCGTAGCCGTGGGCGGCGATACCCAGGGTCGACATGCTCTCCATGAAGCAGGCCGCCAAGCGCCCCAGGCCGCCGTTGCCCAGTGCCGCGTCCGGTTCGAGCAAGCGAATGCGCTCCAGGTCCACATCCAGCCCTTCCAGCGCATCGCGGGCGATGTCCAGCAAGCCCAGGTTGCTCAGGCTGTCGTACAGCAGGCGGCCGATGAGAAATTCCAGGGAGAGGTAGTAGACCCGCTTCTGACTGCGTCGGTACGCCTGACGGGTGTGGTCCATCCAGTGGTCGACCATGTGATCACGGGCGGCCAGGGCAATGGCCTCGAACCAGTCGTGGTCGAAGGCGTGCTCCGGGTCCTTGCCGACCGCATAGGTCAGCTTGTCCAGTACAGCGGCGCGAAAATCGGCCACCTCGGCATCACGTGCTTTGGGTTCCTGGGACATGCGGTTTCCTCGGGCAAATAGAACGAAAGCTCAGGGAGATTGTTGAGACTAGACCCTTCGACAGGGAGTGGCAGCCTGTGTTCGCAGTTTTCATGCTCCCATGGCCAATCCGGCAAAAGGTTGTTCACAAATTGAACAACTCCGGTATCATCGCGCGCCCCAACACCGTGATCCACCCCCTATAAAGATGAAAACGACCCTGATTGCCGCGGCCGAAGTCGACCGCCTGGAAACCTGGCAGCGCTACGCCAGCCATATGTGCGGAGGCTGCCATTCGACCTGCTGCACGCTGCCCGTGGAAGTGAAGATCAAAGACCTGATCCGCATCGGCGTGGTGGACGAGTTCGAAAAGGACGAGCCGCCGAAGAACGTGGCCAAGCGCCTGCAGAAAGAAGGCATCATCGAGCGCTTCAACCAGAAGTCAGGGATTTTCACCCTGACCCGGATGAGCAACGATGACTGCATGTACCTGGATCGTAAGAGCCGGCTGTGCACCATTTATGACAAGCGCCCGGATACCTGCCGCAACCACCCCAAGATCGGGCCGCGGCCGGGGTATTGTGCTTACAAGCCGAAGGTTGCCTCGCGCTGATTGATGGCCTGTCAGGGCCTCTTCGCGGCTAAAGCCGCTCCCACAGGTAAACCACATGGCTTGAAATCTGTGGTGTACCTGTGGGAGCGGCTTTAGCCGCGATGAGGCCAGCAAAGCCAGCGCACATTCTGCAGACAAACAAAAACGCCCCCGGCCTTTCGACCGGGGGCGTTTTCATTCAGCCAGAACTAACTTAGCTGTTCTTGGCTTTCTTGGCAGCGCGGGTACGCTCGCTTTCGTCCAGGATCTTCTTGCGAAGACGGATGGACTTCGGCGTGACTTCGCACAGCTCGTCTTCCTGGATGTATTCCAGAGCCTGTTCCAGGGTGAAGCGAACTGGCGGAACCAGGGCGATCACTTCGTCTTTACCCGAAGCACGCATGTTGTCGAGCTTCTTGCCCTTGGTAGGGTTGACGCCCAGGTCGTTGTCGCGGCTGTTCTGGCCGATGATCTGACCGTTGTAGATCTCCTGGCCGTGTTCAACGAACAGCTTGCCACGCGCCTGCAGGGTTTCCAGCGAGTAGGTCAGCGCCTTGCCGGTTTCGACCGAAACCAGTACGCCGTTCTGACGACCGGACATGTGGCCGGACTTCACTGCGTCGTAGCGATCGAAGATCGAGGTCAGGATGCCTGCACCGTTGGTCAGGGTCAGGAACTGGTTACGGAAACCGATCAGACCGCGAGCCGGGATGTTGTATTCCAGGCGCACACGGCCCTTGCCATCCGGGACCATGTTGGTCAGGTCGCCTTTACGCAGACCCATCTCTTCCATGACCTTGCCCTGGGATTCTTCAGGGATGTCGATGGTGACGTTTTCGAACGGTTCCTGCTTCACGCCGTCGACTTCACGGATGATCACTTCAGGACGGCCCAGGGCCAGCTCGAAGCCTTCGCGACGCATGGTTTCGATCAGTACCGACAGGTGCAGCTCACCACGGCCGGAGACCTTGAACTTGTCTGGGGAGTCGGTTTCTTCAACGCGCAGGGCAACGTTGTACAGCAGTTCTTTGTCCAGACGGTCCTTGATGTTACGGCTGGTGACGAACTTGCCTTCCTTGCCGCAGAACGGCGAGTCGTTGACCTGGAAGGTCATCGAAACGGTAGGCTCGTCAACGGTCAGCGGCTTCATCGCCTCAACGGCAGTCGGGTCGCACAGGGTGTCGGAGATGAACAGCTCGTCGAAACCGCTGATGCAGACGATGTCGCCAGCCTGGGCCTCTTCGACGTCGACGCGGTGCAGGCCGTGGTGGCCCATCAGCTTGAGGATACGGCCGTTACGCTTCTTGCCGTCGGCGTCGATGGCAACAACCGGGGTGTTCGGCTTGATGCGACCACGGGCAATACGGCCAACGCCGATCACACCCAGGAAGCTGTTGTAGTCCAGTGCGGAGATCTGCATCTGGAACGGGCCGTCACGGTCTACAGCTGGCGCTGGAACGTGGTCGATGACTGCCTGGTACAGGGCGGTCATGTCTTCGCCCATTTCGGTGTGGTCCAGACCGGCGATGCCGTTCAGGGCCGAGGCGTAGACGACTTTGAAGTCCAGCTGTTCGTCGGTGGCACCGAGGTTGTCGAACAGGTCGAAGATCTGGTCCAGAACCCAGTCAGGACGCGCGCCCGGACGGTCGACCTTGTTGATCACGACGATTGGCTTCAGGCCAGCTTCGAAGGCCTTCTTGGTCACGAAGCGGGTTTGCGGCATCGGGCCGTCTTGGGCGTCGACCAGCAGCAGCACGGAGTCGACCATCGACATTACACGCTCAACCTCGCCACCGAAGTCGGCGTGGCCGGGGGTGTCGACGATGTTGATGTGGTAGCCATTCCAGTTGATGGCGGTGTTTTTCGCCAGAATGGTAATACCGCGCTCTTTTTCCTGGTCGTTGGAGTCCATGACGCGCTCGTCGTTGAGCTCGTTACGCTCCAGAGTGCCGGACTGACGCAGGAGTTTGTCGACCAGGGTGGTTTTACCATGGTCAACGTGGGCGATGATGGCGATGTTACGCAGATTTTCGATCACAACTGTATCTCGATCAGAGGATTCGGTTGCCGCCAGTCTAGGCGGCCAATATGAAGGTAAAAGGCTCAGCAGGCCCGGCGGTCGGGAGGGCGATGGCGGATGCTGCCGCCATACAGCCCTGGCGTCTTATGTCGGACGATAAACACGCACATTGGCATGTCCCTCACTGAGCAGGTGGTGTGCGTGCAAACGGCTCATCACACCCTTGTCGCAATACAGCAAGTACTGGCGCGTAGGGTCCAAGTGCTTGAACTTGCTGTTGATCGCATAGAACGGCATGGCCTGGACTTCGATACCGTCCAGCGCCAAGGGTTCGTCTTCCTGGGCATCGGGGTGGCGAATGTCGATGACGATCTGGCCCGGCAGTGCCTCGGCCACTTCCTCGATTTCGATGTCCTTGCCCAGCTCATCGATCACATGGTCGATGGAAATGAATTTGGCACGCTCGAGGGCGCGCTCCAGCACGGCCATGTCGAATTGCTTCTCTTCATGTTCCATGCGGTGACGCTTGGCGTGGGTGGTCGGGTTTACCGAGATCACGCCGCAATACTCAGGCATGTGCTTGGCGAAGTCGGCGGTGCCGATTTCGGTAGCCTGGTCAATGATGTCCTGCTTGTGGCTGGCCAGCAATGGGCGCAGCACCAACTTGTCAGTGGCCGAATCGATGATCGACAGGTTCGGCAGCGTCTGGCTCGATACCTGGGAGATCGCCTCGCCGGTCACCAGCGCGTCGATTTGCAGACGATCGGCCATGTGCGCGGCGCCGCGCAGCATCATGCGCTTGAGGGTCACGCCCATGTAGCTGTTGTCGACCTTGTTGAGAATCTCGCCGACCACTTCTTCGAACGGCACGCTGATGAACAGCACGCGCTGGCTGCTGCCGTATTTCTTCCAAAGGTAGTGGGCGACTTCCATCACCCCCAGTTCGTGGGCACGGCCGCCCAGGTTGAAGAAGCAGAAGTGCGTCATCAGGCCGCGGCGCATCATCTGGTAGGCCGCCACAGTCGAGTCGAAGCCACCGGACATCAGCACCAGGGTCTGTTCCAGAGCGCCCAGCGGATAGCCGCCAATACCGTTGTGCTGGTTGTGGATCACGTACAGGCGCTGGTTGCGGATTTCGATGCGTACCAGCACTTCGGGGTTCTTCAGCTCGATGCCGGCTGCGCCGCACTGTTGGCGCAGCTGGCTGCCGACGTAACGGTCGACGTCCATCGAGGTGAAGTCATGGTGGCCACCGCGCTTGCAGCGCACGGCGAAGTGCTTGCCGGCCAGCAGGTGACCGAAATGCTGCTTGCACTTGGCGACGATGTCGTCGAAATCACCCAGCGGGTATTCCTCGACCTGCAGGAAGTGGGTGATCCCCGGGGTGCAGGTGAGGCGCTCGATCATCTCGCGCTGGACCTTCTCGTCCTCGACGCGGGTGACCACCTCGAGGTTGTCCCAGACACCATCGACCGCGAGCTCAGGATCGAGGTCCTTGAGCACGTTGCGGATGTTCTTGCTGAGCTGGCGAATGAAGCGCTTGCGCACCGGCCGGCTCTTGATGGTGATCTCTGGGAAGACTTTGACGATAAGTTTCATTGGTTTAACAGCGCGCGCAGGGCCTGCCGAAAATGAGGGGCGCGAATTATAGCGGAAATTGCTCAGGATTTGAGCAACTTTTGATCAGAAGGTTTGAGATAGATGCTGGAGGGGTATTTGTGGGTGCCTGTGCGGGCCTCTCGCGGATGAATCCGCTCCTACAGGTGCGTGTAGGAGCGGATTCATCCGCGATGAGGCCCTCAAAAACAGCACAACCCTCAAGCATTGCACCAACTTGGTGCTCAAGACGATTTTCCTGCCTCCTAAGGGTGCAATTTCCCGCCACCATCACTGATCACAAGCCCGCAAACGCCCCCTTTTATCCCGCCCTCGCCATTTTCGGGCACTGGCATGCAATTTGCTCCCTTGTGAGGCAGGTAAGCTTGGCCGACTATCCGCGCCCAGCATCACCCTTTTTCCAGGGCAGCGGCCCACCGCGCTCTAGACCATCCGGAGGACAACATGTCGAAGTCGGTTCAACTCATCAAAGATCATGACGTCAAGTGGATTGATCTGCGTTTCACGGACACCAAGGGCATTCAGCATCACGTGACCATGCCAGCGCGTGATGGCCTGGACGAAGACTTCTTCGAAGTCGGCAAGATGTTCGACGGCTCCTCCATCGCTGGCTGGAAAGGCATCGAAGCCTCCGACATGATCCTGATGCCGGTCGACGATACCGCCGTGCTGGACCCGTTCACCGAAGAGCCAACCCTGATCATCACCTGCGACATCGTCGACCCATCGAGCATGCAGGGCTACGATCGCGACCCACGTGCGATCGCCAAGCGCGCCGAAGAGTACCTGAAGAGCACCGGCATCGGTGACACCGTGTTCGCCGGCCCAGAGCCCGAGTTCTTCATCTTCGACGAAGTGAAGTTCCAGTCGGACATTTCCGGTTCGATGTTCAAGATCTTCTCCGAGCAAGGCTCGTGGATGACTGGCGCGGACGTGGAAGGCGGCAACAAAGGCCACCGTCCTGGCATTAAAGGTGGCTACTTCCCAGTTCCGCCGTTCGACCATGACCACGAAATCCGTACTGCCATGTGCAACGCACTGGAAGAAATGGGCCAGGTCGTCGAAGTTCACCACCACGAAGTGGCGACTGCCGGCCAGAACGAAATCGGCGTCAAGTTCAACACCCTGGTGAAGAAAGCTGACGAAGTACAGGCCCTGAAATACGTCGTGCACAACGTCGCCGACGCCTACGGCCGTACCGCTACCTTCATGCCGAAGCCGCTGTACGGCGACAACGGCTCGGGCATGCACGTGCACATGTCGATCTGGAAAGACGGCAAGAACACCTTCGCCGGTGAAGGCTATGCCGGCCTGTCCGACACCGCGCTGTACTTCATCGGCGGTATCATCAAGCACGGCAAGGCCCTTAACGGCTTCACCAACCCGTCGACCAACTCCTACAAGCGTCTGGTCCCAGGCTTCGAAGCCCCGGTCATGCTGGCCTACTCGGCCCGCAACCGCTCCGCCTCGATCCGTATTCCTTACGTCGGCAGCCCTAAAGCCCGCCGTATCGAAGCGCGCTTCCCGGACCCATCGGCCAACCCATACCTGGCCTTCGCGGCCCTGCTGATGGCTGGCCTGGACGGCATCCAGAACAAGATCCACCCAGGCGATGCTGCCGACAAGAACCTGTACGACCTGCCACCAGAAGAGGCCAAGGACATCCCGCAAGTTTGCGGCAGCCTGAAGGAAGCCCTGGAAGAGCTGGACAAGGGCCGTGCGTTCCTGACCAAGGGCGGCGTGTTCTCCGACGACTTCATCGATGCCTTCATCGAGCTGAAGAGCGAAGAAGAGATCAAGGTCCGCACCTTCGTACACCCGCTGGAATATGAGCTGTACTACAGCTGCTGATCTGATCGGCGCCTGGCGTCGATGACATCACCCCAAACGGCCTTCTTCTGAAGGCCGTTTTTGGTTTTTCCAAGCACCAGTGTCGGACGAATCCTACCTTCAGAAATTGTCAGCCCGCTCACAATCAGGTCTCCATGAATAAGGAGATCATATGCGCCTCATCCCTATCACCCTCTGCCTCTCGATCGGCCTTGTCGGCTGTCAGACTCCCCACTCCTCGCCATCCGAATTTACGCCATTGCTGACCAGCATCGAACAACGACTGAATCTGGCAAGTTCGGTCGCAGTGCATAAATGGGACAAGCATCTGCCGGTCGAGTCCACCAGACGTGAGGCCCAGGTGTTGTCGCAGGCTCGCGAGATGGCGCCCGACCATAACCTCAGCCCGGAGCGCGCCGCCGCGTTCTTCACTGACCAGATCGAAGCCAACAAGATTATCCAGTACACCCTGCTCGACCGCTGGACGAGAATGGGCTATCGCCCGCCAGCCACGCGCATGGACCTCGCCAGAGATCTTCGGCCGCATCTGGACAAGCTCCAGGTAAGCCTCTTGAAAGAGCTGAGCCGCTTCGACCAGCAGCAACCAGAGGACTGTCAGCGCAAGCTGTCACACGCACTGGCGCAGCGTGCCAATGACTGGCTGCACCACCAGGCGTTGTTGCGGGCCACTTTGCAACTCTGCACACAACAATCGTAGCAATAGTGCTCTATATTGGTGCAGAAGCTCATCCTGCACCGTTCATCACTCCCCAAAAAAGGTCACGTTAACCGGCAGACCAGAACTTTCTGGTCCGAATAAGCGCAAGTTAAGGTCTTTATCAGGCAATTCCGCTTCTTTTCGGAGCCTTGGTTTGTTTCTTGCATTTTCGTGAGAGGACTGGCATCTGCGGATTCACCGCGCGCCCGGCTATCGCCGGGCCCTGCCCGACATGCGCCAAAAGAGGTCAACGACGCCCTATGACCATCAGCGATGCACAGCACCGTCTGCTTCTGGACAACCTGACCACCGCCACGCTCCTGCTGAACGCCGAGCTGCGCCTGGAATACATGAACCCGGCGGCAGAAATGCTCCTTGCCGTCAGCGGGCAGCGCAGCCATGGGCAGTTCATCAGCGAGCTGTTCACCGAGTCGACCGAGGCACTCAACTCCCTGCGCCAGGCCGTGGAACAGGCGCACCCATTCACCAAGCGCGAAGCGCAACTGACCTCGCTGACCGGGCAGGCCATCACCGTCGACTATGCCGTCACGCCGATCCTGCACCAAGGCAGTACCTTGCTGCTGCTGGAGGTGCATCCACGCGACCGGCTGCTGCGGATCACCAAGGAAGAAGCTCAGCTGAGCAAACAGGAAACCACCAAGATGCTGGTGCGCGGCCTGGCCCACGAGATCAAGAACCCGCTCGGTGGCATCCGCGGCGCTGCCCAGTTGCTCGCCCGCGAGCTGCCGGAAGATGGCCTGCGCGACTACACCAACGTGATCATCGAAGAGGCCGATCGCCTGCGTAACCTGGTCGACCGCATGCTCGGCTCGAACAAGCTGCCATCGTTGGCCATGACCAACATCCACGAAGTACTGGAACGGGTCTGCAGCCTGGTCGAGGCGGAAAGCCAGGGCGGCATCACCCTGGTGCGCGATTACGACCCGAGCCTTCCGGACGTGTTGATCGACCGCGAGCAGATGATCCAGGCCGTGCTGAACATCGTGCGCAACGCCATGCAGGCGATCAGCTCGCAGAACGAACTGCGCCTGGGCCGCATCACCCTGCGCAGCCGCGCGATGCGCCAGTTCACCATCGGCCATGTGCGCCATCGCCTGGTGGCCCGTGTCGAGATCATCGACAACGGCCCAGGCATTCCCAGTGAACTGCAGGACACGCTCTTCTATCCCATGGTCAGCGGTCGCCCGGACGGTACCGGGTTGGGCCTGGCCATTACCCAGAACATCATCAGCCAGCACCAGGGCCTGATCGAGTGCGAAAGCCACGCCGGGCACACCGCCTTCTCGATCTTCCTGCCCCTGGAACAAGGAGCCACCGCCTCATGAGCCGAAGTGAAACCGTATGGATCGTCGACGATGATCGCTCCATCCGCTGGGTCCTGGAAAAAGCCCTGCAACAGGAAGGCATGACCACCCAGAGCTTCGACAGCGCCGATGGCGTGATGGGCCGCCTGGCCCGGCAGCAACCGGACGTGATCATTTCCGACATCCGCATGCCCGGTGCCAGCGGCCTCGATCTGCTGGCGCAGATACGCGAACAACACCCGCGCTTGCCGGTCATCATCATGACCGCCCATTCCGACCTGGACAGCGCGGTAGCTTCGTACCAGGGCGGCGCCTTCGAGTACCTGCCCAAGCCGTTCGACGTCGACGAGGCGGTATCGCTGGTCAAGCGCGCCAACCAGCATGCCCAGGAACAACAAGGCCTCGACGTGCCCCAGGCATTGGCGCGCACCCCGGAAATCATCGGTGAAGCGCCGGCGATGCAGGAGGTGTTTCGCGCCATTGGCCGCTTGAGCCACTCCAACATCACCGTGCTGATCAATGGCGAGTCCGGCACCGGCAAGGAACTGGTCGCCCACGCCCTGCACCGCCACAGCCCGCGTGCCGCCTCGCCGTTCATCGCCTTGAACATGGCCGCCATCCCCAAGGATTTGATGGAATCGGAGCTGTTCGGCCACGAGAAAGGCGCCTTCACCGGCGCCGCCAACCTGCGCCGTGGCCGCTTCGAGCAAGCCGATGGCGGCACGCTGTTCCTCGACGAAATCGGTGACATGCCGGCCGACACCCAGACCCGCCTGCTGCGGGTACTGGCCGACGGCGAGTTCTACCGTGTGGGCGGTCATATACCGGTAAAGGTCGACGTGCGGATCATCGCCGCGACGCACCAGAACCTCGAATCACTGGTACAAGCCGGCAAGTTCCGGGAAGACTTGTTCCACCGCCTCAATGTCATCCGCATCCACATCCCACGCCTGGCCGACCGCCGCGAGGACATTCCCGCCCTCGCCCGCCATTTCCTCGGTCGTGCCGCGCAGGAGCTGGCCGTCGAACCGAAACTGCTCAAACCTGAAACCGAAGAGTTCATCCGCAACCTGCCCTGGCCCGGTAACGTGCGCCAGCTGGAAAACACCTGCCGCTGGATCACGGTGATGGCCTCCAGCCGCGAGGTGCTGATCGGCGACCTGCCGCCAGAGCTGCTCAACCTGCCGCAGGACGCCGCGCCAGTAACCAATTGGGAACAGGCCCTGCGCCAGTGGGCCGATCAGGCGTTGGCCCGCGGGCAGTCGAACCTGCTCGACAGCGCGGTGCCGAGTTTCGAACGGATCATGATCGAGACGGCGCTCAAGCACACCGCCGGACGGCGCCGTGATGCCGCGTTGCTGCTGGGTTGGGGTCGCAATACCCTGACCCGCAAGATCAAGGAATTGGGGATGAATGTGGACGGCGGGGATGATGACGAGGGTGAGGAGCACTAATCCCTGAAATCTTAGCTGGATTCTTCGCGGGCAAGCCGGATCGCCGGACCGCCGTTCCCACAACTACCGCGCAGGTTTCAAGCCTTGCAGAGTACCTGTGGGAGCGGCGGTCCGGCGATCCGGCTTGCCCGCGAATGCTTAAAGTCAACGCGGTACCTGACTCATGCACCGAAGCTGTGCCCTCTGCACCGCCTCATGGCACAAATTCCCTCTGATCACGGCCAAATCACCCTGAAACCCAATATTTACGGGCATTTCAAAACTGGCACGCCACCTGCAATAAGTACTGTATCTCCAGTTTTGGGGGCCTCGGTACAGGCAGGCCGGGTGAACCCCTCTTTTATTCGCAGTCGTGCAAGTTTTGGGGACCCTGGTACAGGCAGGCCGGGACATCCCCTCTTTTATTCGTGCAGCCTCACCTGCACCCGCCAACGCCCATCGTCCTCTGCACCGGCCCACTCGCCGTGCAGGGGACGAGCGGCAACCACGGTCAGCAACAGCCCTTCCTCACTCTTCTGCAACCGCCAGCCCACCGGCTTGCCCTGCAGGCTCAACTGTCCGCGCTGGGCCTTGCCCTCGGCCTGGAACAGCAGCGCGACGGTCCCCTCGACATTCTCACCATGCAGCTTCGGCTCGTCGTTGAACCACAGGTCCAGCCCGTCCTGCACCACCTCCACCTGCTCAAGCACGCGCTCTTCAGGTGTAGTCAGGCGACCGATCATCAGGCCGACCATCACCCCGACGATCGCCAGCGACAACATCACACGCGGCAAGCCCTTCGAACGCGACTCGGGTTCGGGGGTAGAATGCTCGCCATCTTCATGCTTGGAGCCGTGCATGTTTCACGTCATCCTCTTTCAACCTGAAATTCCGCCGAATACCGGCAACATCATTCGCCTCTGCGCCAACAGCGGTTGCGACCTGCACCTGATCGAGCCGATCAGCTTCGAGCTGGACGACAAGCGGCTGCGTCGCGCGGGGCTGGATTACCACGAGTATGCCACGCTCAAGCGCCATGAAAGCCTGGCCGGATGCCTGGAAAGCCTCGGCAACCCGCGCCTGTTCGCCTTCACCACCAAGGGCTCGCACCCTTTCCATGAAGTCGCTTACCAGCCGGGCGATGCTTTCTTGTTCGGGCCTGAAAGCCGTGGCCTGCCGGCCGAGGTGCTCGACAGTTTGCCGGCCGAACAGCGCCTGCGCCTGCCGATGCGGCCGGGGTGCCGCAGCCTGAACCTGTCCAACACTGTGGCGGTGACGGTGTATGAGGCGTGGCGCCAGCAGGGCTTTGCAGGGAGCTGATTGGTAGCCTGTACCGGCCGATTCGCGGGGCAAGCCCGCTCCCACAGGTATTGCGCAAACCTCTGTGGGAGCGGGCTTGCCCCGCGAATCGGCCGGTACAGGAAACAAAAAAGCGCCCCGAAAGGCGCTTTTTCATGTCCGCTGCAATTACTGCACGGTCGGTGCTTCGCCGGCTTCCTGCATGCGCTGCATTTCTTGCGCGTACAGGGCGTCGAAGTTGACCGGCGACAGCATCAGGGCCGGGAACGAACCACGGGTCACCAGGCTGTCCAGGGTCTCGCGGGCGTACGGGAACAGGATGTTCGGGCAGAACGCACCAAGGGTGTGGCTCATCGAGGCCGCGTCGAGGTTCTTGATCAGGAAGATACCGGCCTGCTGAACTTCAGCGATGAAGGCCACTTCGTCACCGTTCTTGACGGTTACCGACAGGGTCAGCACCACTTCATGGAAGTCGCCTTCCAGGGCTTTCTGCTTGGTGTTCAGGTCCAGGCCAACGCTCGGCTCCCAGGTCTGGCGGAAGATCTGCGGGCTTTTCGGGGCCTCGAACGACAGGTCGCGCACGTAGATGCGCTGCAGGGAAAACTGAGGGCTGGTGTCTTCGGCGGCGGCGCCGTTGGTCTGTTGGTCAGTCATGGCAGATCCTTATCCAAATGTTTTTGAATGCAGTGCAAATCAGGCCGCCAGCAGCGCGTCGAGCTTGCCGGCGCGCTCCAGGGCATAGAGGTCATCGCAGCCACCGACATGGGTACTGCCGATCCAGATCTGCGGCACCGAAGTACGGCCGGCCTTCTGGCTCATCTCGGCGCGCACCTGCGGTTTGCCGTCGACCTTGATTTCCTCGAAGGCCACGCCCTTGCTCTCGAGCAGGTACTTGGCGCGCATGCAGTAGGGGCAGTAGTCGCTGGAGTAGACGATGACGGGCTTCATATCACTTCACCAGGGGCAGATTATCGGCTTTCCAGCTGGAAACGCCACCGCTCAGCTTGGCGGCGGTGTAACCGGCCTTGAGCAGCTCGCGGCAGTGGCTGCCGGACTGCTGGCCCATCGCGTCGACGACGATCAGGGTCTTGTCTTTATGCTTGTCCAGCTCGCTCATGCGCGCGGCCAGCTTGTCCTGCGGAATGTTGATCGCACCGACGATGTGGCCGGCGGAATATTCCTTGGCGGTACGGATGTCGACCACCAGGCCCTTGTCGGCGTTGACCAGAGCGGTCAGCTGGCCATTGCTCAGGCTCTGGCCGCCGCGTTTGAGTTCATTGAGCAGCAGCAGGACCAGCAGAACAACGAAGATCGCAACCAGGATGTAGTGATCTGTCGCGAATTGAATCAGGTGAGCAACCATCAGCGGTGTTCCAGGCGATTGAAAATGCCGGCCAGTATACACAGCCCCCCAGTGCCACCAAAGCCCGACGGGCCGGTGGCAGAGGTACCTTCATGTTGCCGCAGGCGCTGCGCCGGTCAGGGGACAGGACGATTATTCGCCGCAGGTGGCGTATTTGCCCTAAAATGCGTGTCTTTATCATCTTTGAACAACCGTGAGTTTGATTGATGACGAGCACGCCCAAACCCCTGGTCCTGATCATCCTGGATGGATTCGGCCACAGCGAAAGCCCCGAATACAACGCCATCTATTCCGCCAACACCCCGGTCTATGACCGCCTGCGCGCCAGTCAGCCGAATGGCTTGATTTCAGGCTCGGGGATGGATGTCGGCCTGCCGGACGGGCAGATGGGCAACTCCGAAGTCGGTCACATGAACCTCGGCGCCGGTCGGGTCGTCTACCAGGACTTCACCCGCGTGACCAAGGCCATCCGCGATGGTGAGTTCTTCACCAACCCGGTACTGACCGGCGCGGTCGACAAGGCAGCGAGTGCCGGCAAGGCCGTGCACATCCTCGGCCTGCTCTCCGACGGTGGCGTGCACAGCCACCAGGACCACCTGATCGCCATGGCCGAACTGGCTGCACAGCGTGGTGCCGAAGAAATCTACCTGCATGCCTTCCTCGACGGCCGTGATACGCCGCCGCGCAGTGCGCAGTCGTCGCTCGAACTGCTCGACGCGACCTTTGACAAACTGGGCAAGGGCCGCATCGCCAGCCTCATCGGCCGCTACTTCGCCATGGACCGCGACAACCGCTGGGACCGGGTCAGCGCCGCCTACAACCTGATCGTCGACAGCGTTGCCGACTACACCGCAGACACCGCCCTGGCGGGCCTTGAAGCCGCCTACGCCCGTGAAGAGAGCGACGAGTTCGTCAAAGCCACGCGCATTGGCGAAGCGGTCAAGGTCGAAGATGGCGATGCCGTGATCTTCATGAACTTCCGCGCCGACCGTGCCCGCGAGCTGTCGCGTGCCTTCGTCGAGCCGGACTTCAACGAATTCCCCCGTGCGCGCCTGCCGAAGATGGCTGCCTACATCGGCCTGACCCAGTACTCGGCGAAAATCCCGGCACCGGCGGCCTTTGCGCCTTCCAGCCTGGACAACGTCCTCGGCGAATATCTGGCCAAGAATGGCAAGACCCAGCTGCGCATCGCCGAAACCGAGAAGTACGCCCACGTCACCTTCTTCTTCTCCGGCGGGCGCGAAGAACCGTTCGAAGGCGAAGAGCGCATCCTGATCCCATCGCCGAAGGTCGCCACCTATGACCTGCAGCCGGAGATGAACGCACCGCAAGTCACCGACCGCATCGTCGAAGCCATCGAGCAGCAGCGTTTCGACGTGATCGTGGTCAACTACGCCAACGGCGACATGGTCGGCCACACCGGCGTGTTCGAAGCAGCGGTCAAGGCCGTCGAAGCGCTGGATACCTGCGTCGGGCGCATCGTCGATGCCCTGGAAAAGGTCGACGGCGAGGCGCTGATCACCGCCGACCACGGCAACGTCGAGCAAATGGAAGACGCCTGCACCGGCCAGGCGCACACCGCCCACACCACCGAGCCAGTGCCGTTCATCTATGTCGGCAAGCGCAAGGTCAAGGTCCGCGAAGGCGGCGTGCTGGCTGACGTGGCACCGACCATGCTCAAGCTGCTGGGCCTGGAAAAACCTGCCGAAATGACCGGCACTTCGATCCTCGTCGACGCCTGATAACCGCAATTCCAGACAAACGCCCCACCGCATCTGCCGTGGGGCGTTTTTTTTGCCGCCCCAGGCGGGCATACTAGGCCAGTCTCCATCCTTGGTACGCCAGACCTCATGCTTCGCGCCCTGATCCTCCTAGCCCTGTCTTGCCTGCTCAGCCCGGCCTTCGCCGACGAGCGCGCGCAGACCCAGCAACAACTGGACGCCACCCGCCAGGACATCGCCGAGCTCAAGAAGACGCTGGGCAAGCTCCAGGAAGAAAAGGCCGGTGTGCAGAAGGACCTCAAGACCACCGAAACCGATATCGGTAACCTGGAGAAGCAGGTGGAGGCCCTGCAACAAGAACTAAAAAAGACCGAGGGCGATCTGGAGCGCCTTGATACCGAGAAAAAAAAACTCCAGAGCTCCCGCGTTGAACAGCAACGCCTGATCGCCATCCAGGCGCGTTCCGCCTACCAGAACAACGGTCGCGAGGAATACCTCAAACTGCTGCTCAATCAGCAGAACCCCGAGAAGTTCGCCCGCACCCTCAGCTATTACGATTACCTGAGCAAGGCGCGCATGGAGCAACTGCGTGCCTTCAACGAGACCCTGCGCCAGCTGGCCAATGTCGAGCAGGACATTTCCCACCAGCAAGAACAGTTGCTGGCCCAGCGCGCCGACCTCGACAGCCGCCGCCAGGCCCTCGAAGCCGAACGCGGCAAGCGCCAGCAGGTACTGGCCAAGCTCAACAGCGACGTGAAAGACCGCGGCCAGAAGCTGCAGGCTCGCGAGCAGGACCAGGCGGACCTGGCCAAGGTGCTCAAGACCATCGAGGAAACCCTGGCCCGTCAGGCCCGCGAAGCCGAAGAGGCGCGCCAGAAAGCCCTGCTTGCCCAGCAGGAGGCCGAGAAGCGCCGACAGCAGGAAGCGCTGGCCAAACGCGACGAACCGTCCGAACCGCCGAAAAAGGCCCGCACCACCCTTGGCCCACTGGTTTCCAGCGACAGCGCCAGCTACGGCGGGGCTTTTTCTTCGGCCCGGGGAAAACTTCCGTGGCCGGTCAATGGTCGACTGCTGGCACGCTTCGGCGATGCCCGTGGCAGCGATGCCCGGGCCAAGTGGGACGGGGTGATGATCAGCGCCAACCCCGGCACCCAGGTGCGCGCCGTACACGGCGGGCGCGTGGTGTTCGCCGACTGGTTGCGCGGCGCTGGACTTCTGGTCATTCTCGACCATGGTAATGGTTACCTGAGCCTCTACGGCCACAACCAGAGCCTGCTCAAGAGTGCTGGAGACATCGTCAAGGCCGGCGAGGCCATTTCCACCGTTGGCGACAGCGGCGGCCAGGATGCCGCAGGCTTGTACTTCGCCATTCGCCAGCAGGGCCGGCCCACCGACCCATCGCAGTGGTGCCGAGGTTAAGGCTTAGTTCACTTTTTACGGCATGGCGCCCAGCGCTGCGCCGATGCTCCCTCGGGAGCGCCTACAGGATCAGGAGTTCGTTCGACATGCTGCACTCGCCTCGTCTCACCCAGCTGGCCCTGACCATCGCCCTGGCGGTTGGCGCGCCTTTGGCCCTCGCCGCCGAGCCGGCGCCGGCCAAGACAGCCAAGCCTGCGGCGGTGCCGGCCACCGAGGTGACCGCCAAGGCGCCGCTGCCGCTGGAAGAGCTGCGCACCTTCGCCGAGGTCATGGACCGCATCAAGGCGGCCTATGTCGAACCTGTGGACGACAAGACCCTGCTGGAAAACGCCATCAAGGGCATGCTCAGCAACCTTGACCCGCATTCGGCCTACCTCGGCCCCGAGGACTTCCAGGAGCTGCAGGAAAGCACCAGCGGCGAGTTCGGCGGCCTCGGCATCGAAGTGGGCCAGGAAGACGGCTTCATCAAGGTGGTTTCACCCATCGACGACACCCCGGCTTCACGTGCCGGTGTGCAGGCGGGCGACCTGATCGTCAAGATCAACGGCGCGCCCACCCGTGGCCAGACCATGACCGAGGCCGTTGACAAGATGCGCGGCAAGGTCGGCGAAAAAATCACCCTGACCCTGGTGCGTGACGGCGGCAACCCCTTCGACGTGACCCTCGCCCGCGCGGTGATCCAGGTCAAGAGCGTGAAGAGCCAGCTGCTGGAAAACGACTACGGCTACATCCGTATCACTCAATTCCAGGTCAAGACCGGCGAAGAGGTGGGCAAGGCCCTGGCCAAGCTGCGCAAAGACAACGGCAAGAAGCTGCGCGGGGTTGTGCTGGACCTGCGCAACAACCCTGGCGGTGTGCTGCAGTCGGCGGTGGAAGTGGCCGACCACTTCCTGACCAAGGGCCTGATCGTCTACACCAAGGGCCGTATCGCCAACTCCGAACTGCGCTTCTCCGCCGACCCGGCCGACGCCAGCGAGGGCGTGCCACTGGTGGTACTGATCAACGGCGGCAGCGCCTCGGCCTCGGAAATCGTCGCGGGTGCCCTGCAGGACCAGAAGCGCGCCGTGCTGATGGGCACCGACAGTTTCGGCAAAGGTTCGGTACAAACCGTGCTGCCGCTGGCCAACGACCGCGCACTGAAGCTCACCACGGCGCTGTATTTCACCCCCAACGGGCGCTCGATCCAGGCCCAGGGTATCGTGCCCGATATCGAAGTGCGTCCAGCCAAGCTGACCGCCGAAATCGACACCGACAACTTCAAGGAAGCCGATCTGCAGGGCCACCTGGGCAATGGCAACGGCGGCGCTGACCGGCCGACCGGCAGCAGCAAGCGCAAGGAGCGCCCGCAAGACGATGACTTCCAGCTGAGCCAGGCCCTGAGCCTGCTCAAAGGCCTGAACATCACGTCGGGCAAATGATTCACCTCATGCGCTGCTGGCTGTTTCCGCTGTTCTGCCTGTTGGCCGGCATCGCCCAAGCGGCGCCGGCCAACAAGGCGTATCTGAGCATCATCATCGACGACCTGGGCCAGAGCACCGAGCGCGACAACCGCACCCTGGCGCTGCCTGGCCCGGTGACCATGGCGGTGATGCCCGACACCCCGCACGCCACTGACTTCGCCCGCCAGGCACACAAGGCCGGCAAGACGGTGATCCTGCACATGCCCATGGACCCGGCCACCGGCCCCTATGCCTGGCACCCCGGGACGCCGATCGAAGCGCTGGCCCAGCGCCTGGATGCGGCGCTGGCCAAAGTGCCGTATGCCGCAGGCATCAACAACCATATGGGCAGCCGCATGACCGCCCAGCGTGAGCCGATGGCCTGGTTGATGGGTGAGTTGCAGCGACGACACCTGTTCTTCGTCGACAGCCGCACCAGTGCTGCCACGGTGGCGGCGGCCGAAGCGCAGGCGCAAGGGCTGGCGCATGTCTCCCGAGATGTGTTTCTCGATGACCTGCGCACCCCTGAAGCGATCGCCGGGCAACTGCAGGTGGGCATCGACCTGGCGCGCAGGCAAGGCTCGGCTGTGCTGATCGGCCACCCGTACCCGCAAACGCTCGAAGTGCTGGCGCGCGAACTGCCCCGCCTGGAAAGCCAGGGCATCACCCTGATCAACCTGCCGCAGATGATCGCCCAACGCGGCAATCAGGCCATGCCGGCGCACGGCAAGCATGGCCGCTACAGCAACCGCTGATCGAGGCCTTCACTTATTTACCGCCTGACCTGGGTGTAGTGCTTTCACCCTGCGTACTCCACCCCTAGGAGGTACGCCATGCATAAGCACATGTTCCTGGCAATGCTCGGCCTGACATTGTTCAGTCAGCTGACCTGCGCCAACCAGCTGCCCGACTCCACCCATGAACCTGCAATCCTGCACAACAGCGCTGGCCAGAACAGCCAGTGGAATGGCATCGGCCGGCTGTCAGTGGCAGATCACCAATGCATCGCGACATTGCTCGACAGCCGTGATTCGCAAGCCCAGGCGCAGGGGCCGGCCTATATCCTGACGGCCGGCCACTGCGCTGGCGGCGTCAACGGCAAGGTCCTCGTCGACCAGCCTGTGACCGGCAGTATTGCCTTCAACTACTTCGTTGATACACCCACCCAACGCCTCGCCGTACCCCTCAAGCGTATCGTGTGGAATAGCTTGCAGGGGGCGGACTTGGCGCTGGTGGAATTGGATGCAACGCTTGAAGGGTTGCTGGCGCTGGGCATCTCGCCGATCAGGCTCGGCTCCTCGCCCCCGCCGCAAAGCAGCGTCCAGGTGATCGGTGAACCCAGCGCCATCGGCCAGGGCCTGCGACTTTCCACGTGCACGGAGCGCTACCAGGCCATCACGAGTGTTGGCAACTGGGTGTGGCGCAATGTACGGCGCAACGATTGCCAGGGCCTGGCTGAGGGCGCGTCCGGCAGCCCCGTCCTGGAAACCCACGGCAATCGCCTGGTAAGCGTGGTCAACAGCCTGCATGACGACGGCGTGGGGGCCATACCCACCGAGCGCGTACAAGGATGCTTCAGTGCGGGCAAGGCAGACCTGGAGCTGGACACCTGCCAATTGCTGCCCGGCTTCCAACTGGAGCCACAAGGCAATCGGTTCAAACCCCTGAGCAAAATCAAAACCTTGGCGGACGGCTCCGTTGAACAGCCAAGCTGGAACTTCGAATTTCTCATCGACACCCCACGCTACCGCTACAAGACCAGCACCGACGCCCTCGCCTGCGAGGATCCGACCGGCTACAGCGGCACTGTTTCTTCCAGTGAAAACCTGATCGATGACCCCATTGGCCCGGCACCGGGCATCCACTATCTGTGCCTGCTCGGTGTACAAGATCCGGATCAGTTGCCGTCCAACGCGCTAATGGCCAACAGCCTCAGCATTGCCGCCGAGCTGCTGCCCGCCGGCAAACCCACGGCCCAGGTGGCAACCGAGCAGCTGACCAACGGCAACCTGCGCGTCACCTGGCAGAGAGCGCGCGACGTCGTGTTTTATCGGGTTAAACGCGGCGCACCCGAGACGACCGACTGCGACGATCTTTCCGGTTATCGCTTGCTACCTGGATACACCCGCGAGGTCGAGGCATCCGCCTTGCCGCTGAAGCTGTGCAGCGTTGCCATCGACCTGAATCTGCAAAGCTCCGACTCTCGCACCGATCTGTTGCAGGCGAAGTTGCCCTGACCTCGCCATGAACCTGCCGCAGCTGCGCATTGCTGCATGGCTGCGGCGGTTTTCAAGCACACGCAAGGCGCCTGGCGATGCTCAGACGCGGCTTCAGAACGGAATGATGCCTTCCGCCTGTTCCAGCGTCAGCCTGCCCCGATGAACTCGCCCACCCTCCTCTTCGCGTCCGCTGCGACGCCGTTGCGCCCATGTCTTAAGATGCCCGACGGTAAAGCCACGCGACACTGTGTCAGCTGACGGCATGTGGAAATGGGCCGCCCACAAGGGTCGTCCCTTCTGGTCGCCCGGGTTGGCCAGACGAATGATCTTGTACTCATCGAACGCGCTGCCATCGGCCATGGTATTGCGAGGGAACATGTATTCAGCCTTGATCAAGCCTTTGTCGTGCAGAAACTTCAAACCGTCAGCAAAGGGATAGGGCGTGTCGGTATAAAGCTTGATCAACTTCAACTCCTTTTGCGAGCGCAGCTTGTCCAACTCCTCTTCCAGGCGCCTGACCAGTGCATCCGGCAAACTTTCCTTGCCCTGCATATCGATAGCGCGACGAAGCTTGTCGATGTGCCGATCGAAGAGTCGGACCACCTTCTGACTGCGCAACTTGTTCTTGATGTAATCATCCGCCTTGGCCAACACCTCATCGCTTTTATCAACCAGCGCCTGAACCCTCATGGCCGTGTCAGTCACGACTTCATCGTCCGGCGGGGCTGTCGCTGCAGAGGGGTCTGGGCGCTCTTGCCATATATTGTCCCTGAGCTCGTAGACTGAACGCACCTCTTTGCTGATGGGGTCGAGAACCTGCAGTATCTCCTGCCCGCTCTCCTGCACGTTGGTGGCGATGACAATCAGCCCTTCAGCCGTATGCAGCACCTGCTGGCGCTGCACGGTGGGCCGGTACGGCTGGCGTTGCGGTGGGGGGTTGGCACTTTCCTGAGCCTCGATGGCCTTGACCAGCCGCTGCCCGGCATCCAGCTTGAGCCTCTCGACATGCTCGCGATAGCGCTGCAGCCAGAGGGCATCGATCAGGGCGCCGCCGGTGCTATTGATGGTCGCGCTGTTGACCAGCGCCGCCGCATATTCGTCCCACGCTTCTTGAAGGATGGAAATTCGATCGTCCAGTGACACATTGGCGAAGGAAAGCTCGCCATGGGCGCCGGCAGCGGCAAGCAGAGACTTGCCCGCCAGATTCTCGCGAAATTCAGCAATACGTTCGTGACCCTCGAGGGAGTTCATGTGCAGTGCCAGATCCGCCAGATTCATGACGTGGTGAACACGTAACTGGACCGTACTGTAAGTTCGCAATCCAATGATCTGGTCCACGGTAGGGCCTTGACCTGCCACTGCACCCTCAACCACCAGGTCGCCAGGTGCATCCGTCAGTAATTGATCAAAGTACTCTTCGCCCAGCAACATGCGCTCCTGGTAAGCGACGACGTGCTCGAGCCCCTGGCGATACTCGGCATAGGCCTCTTCGACAGTACCCACCCTTTTGCCCACGATCTTGGCTCTGAGCCGATCCAGACGAGGATAATCGACCAATTCGGTCAGCTGGATGAGCATGATATCGGTGCTTCTGATCATGCTGACCAGACTGATGACCTTCATGGCTTCCAGAGATTGCAGATGCCCATCGCTGCGATAACTGTTGTACTTGTCTTCAAGCAAGGTGTTCAGCAGGGTGAAAAGCTGCTTGTCCAGGCCGACGGACTTTTCCAGGATTTCTGCGGACTGGTTGTCCAGTTTTTTTGCAATGACCCGCAATCCTTCGATCTTCTCTTCACATAAGCTGATGACTCTCTGATCATCCTCATTGGCCTTCTGGTTCTCTGCAGTGGGTGCGCGGCTGTCAATCCGGCCCTGCGCAGCGGCTTGGAGTTTGTAATAATTGTCGAACTTGTTGTTGGTATCGAACTTCTGGTCAATCACAGCGTTATAGAGAGCCGCCGAGGCACGTGCTTGCTCTGAAAGGACGTTGGATAGCTGGAACATGCTGTCGTATTTCGATTTGAGCCGGCGGGCCAACGTCTCACGCGGCATCCCCGCCCTCAGACGCAACGCACTGTCTATGCGCCACTCGCCGTGTTCGTACGCCAGCCAAGGCCCCTGTGCACCGCTGTCACTCACGACCCGCGCACCGCCAGGCACCTTTTCGACACGATAGCTATCGCCCGCCAGCGCCGCGTAGTAGTGCCCATCCACACGATAGAGCCCTTGGTTATCGCCACTGCTCAACGGTGCCAGACCGTGCAGTGACAGGCTTGAGCGCATGGCCCTCAATGCAGCGCGCTGGGGAGCGGGCAGCCAGTTGAAACCCTGGCTCGCCCGCCAGGCGAAGTCCAGGCGCCGGTCTGGCCCGCTGGCGAACGCGCCGCTGGCATGCAAAGACCCGGCATCGGGCGTGATCGCCACCTCGGCAAACGCGCCCCGCTGCTCTGCCAGGCCCTCGAAGCGGGCCACAAGCGGAGAATGCGGACCAGGGCCGCCGAGGGGTCGCGGTTGGCGTACATGCAACAACGCCATGCCAAGGTTCAACAGCAGGTTGGCGACTGCCGCGCTGCGTGTTACCCCTTGCTCTTGCTCCATTACCGCCATATCACTCTCCAGGGAGCTGAGCAGTTGCAGCAACCAGGCTGCACTGGCCACCGGCCCCTTCAGGATGACCGTAACGGTATCGAACAGCAGCCAGGCGAACTCAGCCAACGACGCCCAGTAGCTCTCGGCATCCGAAGTAGAGTGCAGATCGGCAAGTTCAACCAGCAGATCGCGATTGGCCGAATACAGTGCTTCGTCCAAATCCGCGAACCAGAACTGAGTGACCAACACCGGGGGGGCCGGGCGCTCGAGGGTCTCGAACGGATCGATGCCAATGCTGGCGACATGCGGCTCTTTGAAACCGCCGTTGGCGTAGATGTGCCGAACCCGGGGCTCGAGCCATTGCACGATGCTGTCCTGCAGCAGCGCCGACTCGCCAATATGCTCCAGCAATGCCGCGAGACTGGCATATTGGCGAATGGCATCCTGTTGATAGAGAGGACGGTACAACAGCACCAGCTCTGGTTCCGCGCAATACAGCACATACATGCAGCGAACGCGGTCTATTTGCTGGGACTGCGGCTGACGCTTGAACGCCAGCGGCATCATCGAGGCCCTGGGCGTTAGCGGGTCCATTCGTCCCGCACAGAAGTCCACTACGCACTGCAGTCCTGCTTCTGTCAGTTTGCCGTCGACTTGCGCCTGCAGCGCGCTGAACACCATCGCACTGCGCCATTCACGTGCAAATCGCTTCAACCGATCGGGGCGCTTGTCCGGAGCATCCAGGGCATCGGCCACATAGCGAGGGTAGCGGCCACCGATGTCCGCTTCGGATACCAGTGCCCTCACGGTATCGGCGTTCAGCCAGTAGGGTCCGTCGCGTCCATCCTGGTGCCTGATACGTAGAATGGCAGCCCCGTGCAAAGCACTGAGATTGCCGATGGCGAACTCGATCAAAGTCTTGTGGCCAGGTTCCAGTGGCTCGCCGCCGCCACTGCCGGTGGCCGCGCCGCCTGGAATGCCGCGCGCCAGGCCCAGCTCCAGTACCAGGTCGTCCACCGAGTCCTGGTAGCCGTGCTTCTGGCGCATCAACTCCGCCAGCCGTTGCCGGGTGTAGTCGTTGAGGTTCTGGATGCCATCGAGCGATGCGATGCCATCAGCCTCCATCTGGTCGATGCCAAGCTGCAGCAGGGCCTCGCAATAGGCGAAGCTGTTGCGCCCAGGGCCGGCAACGAGCCCTGGCGGAGGCGGCACCCTCGCTGTGTCGGCGATGAATCCGGCGAACCATTGGCCGGGGTCGCTCAATTGAGCGAACACGTGCTCCAACTGCGCCAGGTCAGCGATGGGTGAATAGCGCAGCCGCTCGATCCGCTCGAGCTGGGTTTCAAGCAACAGCGCAGCGTATTGGGCAAAGACGTTGCCCTGTATCGGATAACGACTCCAGCTCATGCTGTCGAATGCATACCGCTGCGCCAGCTCATTGCGCAGGCCCAGGGCAAAGGCCTGCAGTGAGTCGAACGCGCGAACGTCGCCGGTGGGTTCACACCACAGCAGTACGCGCTGCTCGTCCCACTCACCGCCCACCAGCACACCGACTTGCGTTTCAACCAGCGTCTCGTTAGCCGAACCCAGGTGTGCCTCGACCAGATACACCTGGGGTTGCTCGCTACCCCCTCGCAGCAATCCGCGCAAGCACGCTTGCTGATGCGCATCCAGCCCCTGCGCTGGCAAGCGAAAGGCCAGAGCCGCCTTGAGCAGCCATTGCAGCCAGACGTCGCGGCTGACGCCGGCGGCGCCGAGCTTGCCCCAGTACTCGACTTGCGCCTCGCCAAACAGGGTTGCCAGCCGGCCCAGCAAATCGTTGAGGGGTCCGCTCAAGCCGGAGGTCTGCCGGGTATCGAATTCGCTGTGCGATCCTGCAAATCGATAGGCCCCACTGAGCCCCAGGTTGTGGTGACGGCCCTCCACGGGCTCGACATCCAGAGGCCTGCTGCTGAGCAGTGCACTCAAGAGGTGATCGACCAGCGGCTCGGTCGTCCAGTGATCTGCCCCGGGAACCGGGCTGTCCAGCATCAAGGGATCAGCGGACCCTAGCGCAGGCTCCACTGCTGCCAGCCAGGGCAGTTCTTCCAACAGCACCTCGAGCAGGTGCTTGCTGGCAACTTGCCGCAGTGTTGGGCGATCACTGAAATGCACGGCAGCGGCGCTTTTGAAATCGAACGTTGAAGTATCGGGGTTGGGCATGGGCTCGGCTCCCTGGAAAATGAAGCAGGAAGGTCGCGCAAACCGTGGCTTTGCTGGCGTTACTTGTTACTGGCAAAAAAAAACCCTGCTCACATGAACAGGGTTTTTCGCGATGGATCAGCAATCAGCTGTACACACGCCCCAGCAACTGGCGGTGGCTTTCGAACTGGTCCAGTACATCACGCACGATCTGCTCGGGCGCAAAGCCCATCAGGTCATACTCCTGGCTGCCATCGTGCAGATACACCTCGGCGCGGTAGAAGCGCTGGCGTACTTCCGGCTCGCCTTCGACCGGCGCTTCACTCGGCGCGGCCATGTAGCCGTCGAGGCTGACCTCATAAACGAACGGGTTGCCCTCGTCCATCATCACCCGCAGGCCCATCGTGTTGCGCGACTGGCCGACGCGGCTTTCCACCTCGAAACCGAGCGTCTGCAATTGCGCGGCGGCTTCTTTCAACGCCGGGCTGACCTGTTTGTCCATGAAGCGCTGCACCACGGCCTGAGTCGGCTGCAGTTCCAGCTGGGTCAGGCGCTCGCTGAAGCCGCGGCGGCCACGGGCGGCCAGTTCGGCGCGCTCCTGCTCCACGGCAACGTCCTGCTTCATGGCCTTGTACAGCCCGAACATGAACAGCACCAGCACCACCGAGAACGGCAGGCCGGCCAGCACCACCATGGTCTGCATGGCTTCGAAGTTACCGGCGAACAGCAGGCCGATGGTGACCAGGGTGATGACCACCGACCAGAACACCACCATCCAGTGCGGGGCGTCTTCGTCGACCTTGCCGCCTTTGCACGACAGGTTGGCCATCATCACCGCGCCGGAGTCGGCCGGGGTGAGGAACAGCACGAAGCCGACGAACACCGCCACACCGATCACGATCTTGGCTGCCGGGAAGTATTCCAGCAGCTGGTAGATCGACATCGACGGCTGTTCCAGCGCGGTCTTGCCCAGCTCCACTGCGCCCTGGTTGATCACCAGGTCCAGCGCGGTATTGCCGAAGATCGACAGCCAGGCCAGGGTGAAGCCCAGTGGAATCAACAACACGCCCATGACCAGCTGGCGCACGGTGCGGCCCTTGGAAATACGGGCAATGAACATACCCACGAATGGGCCCCAGGAAATCCACCAGGCCCAGTAGAACACGGTCCACAGGCCCAGCCAGCGCTCGGACTTGCCCGCTTCGCCTTCATACACATACAGGTCGAAGGTTTTCAGCACGATGCCATTGAGGTAGTCGCCGACGTTCTGCACGAAGCCGTTGAGCAGGTGCAGGGTTTCGCCGCCCAGCAAGACGAAGATCAACAGGCCGCTGAACAGCGCGATGTTCAGGTTGGACAGGCGGCGAATGCCGTTTTCCACACCCGACACCGCCGCCACGGTGGCCACGCCAGCCATGACCAGAATCACCACCAGCAGGTTGGTCTTGCTGTGGTCCATGCCGAACAGGTATTCCAGGCCCGACGACACCTGCATCGAGCCGATTCCCAGGTTGGTCACCAGGCCCAGCAGGGTGACGAACATGCCGAAGATGTCCACGGCATTACCGGCAGCGCCCTTGACCCAGCGCTCACCGACCAGCGGGTACAGCGCCGAGCGCAGGGCCAGCGGCTGGTTGTGGCGGTAGGCGAAGTAACCCACGGCCAGGCCGACCAGCGCGTAGATCGCCCAGCCATGCAGGCCCCAGTGCAGGAAGGTCAGCTGCAGGCCCTGGCGCGCGGCTTCGAGGCTGGCCGGGGTGCCTTCGGGTGGGTTGAAGTAGTGGTCCAGCGGCTCGGAGGCGCCGAAGTACAGCAGCGAGATACCGATACCGGAGGAGAACAGCATGCCGGCCCAGGCGCCGTAGCTGAAGTCCGGCTGGTCGTCCTTGCCGCCCAGCTTGAGGCTGCCGTAGTCGGAAAACGCCAGGTAGACGACGAACACTAGGTAACCGCAGATCACCAGCATGTAGTACCAGCCGAAGGTACGCGTCAGCCATTTCTGGGCAACGCCCAGCACCTGGCCGGCGGTTTCCGGTACAGCGATCAGCAAGGCAGTCAGAACGAGGATCATCAGCGCGGAGGTGAAGAACACCACGCGGTTGACCCGTACCCTCTCGGCGGGGGGTTTGGTAAGGGAGGCAGAACTCATTGCACGAATGCTCCGGGCAGTACGGCTTGTGGAGGCTAATCAGTCTTTCCCGAGCAATTGGTGCAATAGCCCCACTGCGTCAGGTGTTATAAAAGCACCTTGGAAACCGTGATCCCGAATCGATACGTTGCAAAAAAACAGACAGGTGACCTGTTGAAAATGCCCCGCACTTGCTTGAAGTGCGCGCATTCGCCACAGAGCACCCCGCCCGCTCCAAGGGCCTGCCGCAGGTCGTCGACCACTCGGCAGAATCTGAATCTTGCATCGCTGATGCCCGTCAACGCCTTGTATTCCGGGGGTTACACGATTTCCTGGGGTGTCAATCAGTGCCTTCGAAACAGCCTTGAAAACTGTCAATGGCACAAATTGTCGCAGAGCTTATTCTTTATTGATTGAACGTTCAATCAAAACAAAATAGACTGGCCTTCGCCGAGTCAGCCGCCTGTCGTCTGCTCGCAGGGCCTGAGGAGATAGCAAGATGCCCAAGGTCGGTATGCAACCCATCCGCCGCCAGCAGTTGATCGAAGCCACGTTGCAGGCGGTCGATCAGGTAGGCCTGGGGGACGCCAGCATTGCGCTGATTGCCCGTTTGGCCGGTGTGTCGAACGGCATCATCAGTCACTACTTTCGGGACAAGAACGGCCTGATCGCAGCGACGATGGGTTACATCATGAACATGCTCAACGAAGGCGTTCGAGCACGTCGCCAGGCCCTGACGGACGACAGCCCGCGTGCCCACCTGAAAGTGATCATCGAGGGCAACTTCGATGCCAGCCAGGTGAACGGCCCGGCAATGAAAACCTGGTTGGCCTTCTGGGCTTCCAGCATGCACCAGCCCGATTTGCACAGGTTGCAGCGGATCAACGATCACCGCCTTTACTCCAACCTGTGTTGCCAGTTCCGCCGCACCCTGCCGCTCTACCATGCGCGCAAGGCAGCCCGCGGCCTGGCGGCCCTGATCGATGGCTTGTGGCTGCGTGGCGCCCTGTCGGGTGATGCATTCGACACCGACCAGGCGATACGGATTGCATACGAATACATGGATCTACAACTGGCTAAGCAGCACACCCTGGACAGCACGGACCAGGCTGCTGAACAAGCGCGCATGGCCCTTGCCAACCCGGCAGGAGCGTGACGCGCACGCCAACCACACACTGCACTTGCGAGGACACTATGGCCCGTTTCGGAACGCAAAAACTCTACATTGATGGCGCTTACGTCGACGCTGGCAGCGATGCCACCTTTGAAGCCATCAACCCGGCTACCGGCGAAGTCCTCGCCCACGTGCAACGTGCCACCGAGGCTGACGTCGAGAAAGCCGTCGAAAGCGCCGAGCGTGGCCAGAAAGTCTGGGCCGCGATGACCGCCATGCAGCGCTCGCGCATCCTGCGCCGCGCCGTGGACATCCTGCGCGAGCGCAACGACGAGCTGGCCATGCTGGAAACCCTGGACACCGGCAAGTCGTACTCGGAAACCCGCTACGTCGACATCGTCACCGGCGCCGACGTGCTGGAATACTACGCAGGCCTGGTACCGGCCATCGAAGGCGAGCAGATCCCGCTGCGCGAATCGTCCTTCGTCTACACCCGCCGCGAGCCGCTGGGCGTGACCGCCGGTATCGGTGCCTGGAACTACCCGATCCAGATCGCCCTGTGGAAATCCGCCCCGGCCCTGGCCGCCGGCAACGCGATGATCTTCAAGCCGTCGGAAGTCACCTCGCTGACCACCCTGAAACTGGCCGAGATCTACACCGAAGCCGGCCTGCCGAACGGCGTGTTCAACGTCCTGACCGGCAGCGGCCGTGAAGTCGGCACCCTGCTGACCGAGCACCCGCGCATCGAGAAAGTCTCCTTCACCGGCGGCACCACCACCGGCAAGAAAGTCATGGCCAGCGCTTCGAGCTCCTCGCTCAAGGAAGTCACCATGGAACTGGGCGGCAAGTCGCCGCTGATCATCTGCGCCGACGCCGACCTGGACAAGGCCGCCGACATCGCCATGATGGCCAACTTCTACAGCTCCGGTCAGGTCTGCACCAACGGCACCCGCGTGTTCATCCCTGCCGAGATGAAAGCCGCGTTCGAAGCCAAGATCGCCGAGCGCGTTGCCCGCATCCGCGTTGGCAACCCTGAAGACGAAAACACCAACTTCGGCCCGCTGGTCAGCTTCCAGCACATGGAAAGCGTGCTCGGCTACATCGCCAAGGGCAAAGAAGAAGGTGCCCGCGTGCTGTGCGGTGGCGAGCGTCTGACTGAAGGTGAGTTCGCCAAGGGCGCCTTCGTGGCCCCGACCGTGTTCACCGACTGCACCGACGACATGACCATCGTCAAGGAAGAGATCTTCGGCCCGGTGATGAGCATCCTCACCTACGAAACCGAAGAAGAAGTCATCCGCCGCGCCAACGACACCGAATACGGCCTGGCCGCTGGCGTGTGCACCAACGACATCAGCCGCGCCCACCGCATCATTCACCAGCTCGAAGCCGGCATCTGCTGGATCAACGCCTGGGGTGAATCGCCGGCCGAAATGCCGGTTGGTGGCTACAAGCAGTCGGGCGTTGGCCGTGAAAACGGCGTCAGCTCGCTGGCTCAATACACTCGCATCAAGTCGGTCCAGGTCGAGCTGGGCGGCTACAACTCGGTCTTCTAAGGCCCAGTCCAGCCACGCCCGTGCCGCCGTGCACGGGCGTTTCCGCTCCCTGATCACCGCCATCACGAGGGTACGTTCATGTCCCAAGAATTCGATTACATCATCGTCGGCGCAGGCTCGGCCGGTAACACCCTGGCCACCCGCCTGACCGAAGACGCCAGCGTCACCGTCCTGCTGCTGGAAGCCGGCGGCCCCGACTACCGCTTCGATTTCCGCACCCAGATGCCAGCCGCCCTGGCCTTCCCGCTGCAAGGCCGCCGCTACAACTGGGCCTACGAGACCGACCCAGAGCCGCACATGGACGGCCGCCGCATGGAATGTGGCCGCGGCAAGGGCCTGGGTGGCTCTTCGCTGATCAACGGCATGTGCTACATCCGTGGTAACGCCATGGACTTCGACGGCTGGGCAGAACTGCCAGGCCTGGAAGACTGGACCTACCTGGACTGCCTGCCGTATTTCCGCAAAGCGGAAACCCGTGACATCGGCCCCAACGACTACCACGGCGGCGAAGGCCCGCTCAGCGTCGCCACGCCAAAAGCGGGCAACAACCCGCTGTTCCACGCCATGGTCGAGGCCGGCGTGCAGGCCGGTTACCCGCGCACCGAAGACCTCAACGGTTACCAGCAGGAAGGCTTCGGCCCGATGGACCGTTCGGTGACCAAGAAAGGCCGCCGCTCCAGCACCGCACGCGGCTACCTGGACCAGGCCAAGAAGCGCCCTAACCTGACCATCGTCACCCACGCCCTGAGCGACCGCGTGCTGTTCGACGGCAAGCGCGCCGTTGGCGTGACCTACCTGGTCGGCGACAGCGAAGAGCGCGTCGAAGCCCGCGCCCGCAAGGAAGTCATCGTCAGCTCCGGCGCCATCGCCTCGCCGCAACTGCTGCAGCGCTCCGGCGTCGGCCCGCGCGCCCTGCTGGAAAGCCTCGACATCCCGGTGGTGCACGAGCTGCCGGGCGTTGGCGAGAACCTGCAGGACCACCTGGAACTGTACCTGCAGTACGCCTGCACCCAGCCGGTGTCGCTGTACCCGTCGCTGCTGTGGTGGAACCAGCCGGCCATCGGCGCCGAGTGGATGTTCAACGGCACTGGCATCGGCGCCAGCAACCAGTTCGAGGCCGGTGGCTTCATCCGCACCCGCCCTGAGTTCGAGTGGCCGAACATTCAGTACCACTTCCTGCCGGTAGCGATTAACTACAACGGCTCCAACGGCGTGAAGGAACACGGCTTCCAGGCGCACATGGGTTCGATGCGTTCGCCAAGCCGTGGCCGCATCCAGGCCAAGTCGAAAGACCCACGCCAGCACCCGAGCATCCTGTTCAACTACATGGCCACCGAGCAGGACTGGCAGGAATTCCGCGACGGCATCCGCCTGACCCGCGAAATCATGGCTCAGCCGGCGCTGGACCCGTACCGTGGTCGCGAGATCAGCCCGGGCGCGCACGTGCAAACCGATGAAGAGCTGGACAAGTTCATCCGCGAGCACGCCGAAACCGCCTTCCACCCATCCTGCTCGTGCAAGATGGGCACCGACGACATGGCGGTGGTCGATGGCGAAGGCCGCGTGCACGGCATGCAGGGCCTGCGCGTGGTCGATGCGTCGATCATGCCGATCATCATCACCGGCAACCTCAACGCCACCACGATCATGATCGCCGAGAAGATCTCCGACAAGATCCGCAACCGCAAGCCGCTGCCGCGCAGTACTGCCAAGTACTACAAGGCTGAAGGTGCGCCGGTGAAGGGCAAGCCGATGCGGGAAGTTAAACAGGCGTAAATCTGCTCTGTCCTCTTCGCGGGCAAGCCCGCTCCCACAGGATTATCACAACTCTTGAGACTTGTGCTGTACCTGTGGGAGCGGGCTTGCCCGCGAAAGGGCCTACACAGGCACCCCACCAAAAGGCACCCCCCGCGGTGCCTTTTGCACATCTGCAGAAACGCTTTACATCCCGCCAATTCATCAGGTTAGAATCGATTGGCACGCGACTTGCCAGTCATATCCCTTTCCCGCGCGACCCCGGAGTATCTGCCTTTGGATGCCAGCACCATCAACAGCCTGTTTCTGATCGGCGCATTGCTGGTTGCTGCAAGTATCCTGGTCAGTTCGCTGTCGTCGCGCCTGGGCATCCCGATCCTGGTGATCATCCTCGCCGTCGGCATGATCGCCGGCGTCGACGGTGGCGGCATCATCTTCAACAACTACCCGACCGCCTACCTGGTGGGCAACCTGGCGTTGGCCGTCATCCTGCTCGACGGCGGCCTGCGCACGCGGGTGGCGAGCTTCCGCGTGGCCTTGTGGCCGGCGCTGTCGCTGGCCACGGTCGGGGTGATGATCACCACCGCCCTCACCGGCATGGTAGCCGCCTGGCTGTTCGACCTGAGCCTGATCCAGGGCCTGCTGATCGGCGCCATCGTCGGCTCCACCGACGCCGCGGCGGTGTTTTCGCTGCTCGGCGGCAAGGGCCTGAACGAACGGGTCACCGCCACGCTGGAGATCGAATCCGGCAGCAACGACCCGATGGCAGTGTTCCTCACCGTCACCCTGATCGACATGATCGCCAGCGGCCAGACCGGCCTGCACTGGAGCCTGCTGACCCACCTGCTGCGCGAATTCGGCATCGGTGGCCTGCTGGGCCTTGGCGGTGGCTGGCTGATGCTGCAGCTGGTCAACCGCATCAACCTGGCCGGCGGCCTGTACCCGATCCTGGTGGTCGCCGGTGGCCTGGCGGTGTTCTCGCTGACCAACGCCCTGCACGGCAGTGGCTTCCTCGCTGTGTACCTGTGCGGTCTGGTGCTGGGCAACAGGCCGATCCGCAGCCGCCACGGCATCCTGCACATGCTCGACGGCATGGCCTGGCTGGCGCAGATCGGCATGTTCCTGGTGCTGGGGCTGCTGGTCACGCCGCACGACCTGCTACCCATCGCGCTGCCAGCATTGGGCCTGGCGCTGTGGATGATCCTGGTCGCGCGGCCGCTGTCGGTGATCGCCGCGCTGCTGCCGTTCAAGGCCTTTCATGGCCGTGAAAAAGGCTTCATCGCCTGGGTCGGCCTGCGCGGCGCGGTACCCATCATTCTGGCGGTGTTCCCGCTGATGGCCGGGTTGCCGGATGCACAGCTGTTCTTCAACCTGGCGTTCTTCATCGTGCTGGTGTCGCTGCTGGTGCAGGGCACCAGCCTGCCGTGGATGGCCAAGCTGCTGAAGGTCACAGTACCGCCGGATCCAGCGCCTATCTCGCGCTCTGCGCTGGAGGTGCACATCACCAGCGAGTGGGAGCTGTTCGTCTACCGCCTGGGTGCGGAAAAATGGTGCATCGGCGCCGCCCTGCGTGAGCTGAAGATGCCTGAAGGCACCCGCATCGCCGCGCTGTTCCGTGGCGAGCAACTGCTGCACCCCTCGGGCAGTACCGTGCTGGAAGTCGGCGACATGCTCTGCGTGATCGGCCACGAACATAACCTGCCGGCGCTGGGCAAGTTGTTCAGCCAGGCGCCACAGCGCGGCCTGGACCTGCGCTTCTTCGGCGACTTCGTGCTCGAAGGCGATGCCGAACTCGGCGCGGTGGCCGCGCTGTATGGCCTGAAACTCGACGGCCTGGACGCGAAAATGCCGCTGGCGCAGTTCATCCGACAAAAGGTCGGAGGCGCTCCAGTAGTAGGTGACCAGGTCGAATGGCACGGCACCATTTGGACCGTGGCGACCATGGACGGGAACAAGATCCAGAAAGTGGGCGTCAGATTCCCCGAAGGAACGCGACCCGGACCAGGATTGTTCCTCTAAACTCCGTTATCGCCCGAGCTACAGTAGTCTGCCTATGTCCCTGCGCGTGTACCTTCGCACAGCCCTGTTCGGGCTGTGCCTGTCCCTTTCGTTCGCGGCTGCCGCGGCCGAGGCTCCAACCACTGCCAGCATCCAGCACAGCCTCGACAAGATCGCCGAACGCAAACTGCCCGAAGCTGACCAGAAAGCCCTGCAGCAGGTGCTCGAACAGACCCTGAGCCTGCTCGCCAACAAGGAAGACAGCGAAAAGAAGCTGGCCGCGCTCAAGCAGCAGCTGGCCAGCGCGCCGAAGGAAACCAGCGACAACCAGAAGGAACTGGCCAAGCTCAAGGACAGCAAGCCGCAACCGGTGGCCCAGCGCTACGCGACACTCAACGTACCGCAGCTGGAGCAGATGCTCAGCGAGCGCAACACCCAGCAAGGCGAGCTGCAAAAAGCCCTGTCGGACGCCAACAGCCTGATCATCAACTCGCAGACCCGCCCCGAGCGCGCCCAGGCCGAGATCAGCAACAACCAGACCCGCACCCAGCAGATCAACAACATCCTCAAGAGCGGCAAGGATGGCGGCAAGTCGATCAACGCCGACCAGCGCAACCAGCTCGCTGCCGAACTGGCCTCGCTCAACGCCGTGACCCTGTTGCGCCGCCAGGAACTGGCCGGCAACGGCCTGCTGCAGGACCTGGGCAATGCCCGCCATGACCTGCTGATCGAGCGCGCCGCGCGCCTGGAGCAGGAAATCCAGGACCTGCAGACGCTGATCAACGAAAAGCGCCTGGCCCAGTCCCAGCAAACCGTCACCCAGCAGTCCATCGAGGCGCAGAAAGCCGGTGGCAGCAGCCTGCTGGCCAGCGAAAGCGCGGCCAACCTCAAACTCTCCGACTACCTGCTCAAGAGCACCGACCGCCTCAACGAACTGACCCAGCAGAACCTGCGCACCAAGCAGCAGCTCGACAGCCTGACCCAGGCCGACCAGGCGCTGGACGAGCAGATCAGCGTGCTCAAGGGCAGCCTGCTGCTGTCCAAGATCCTCTACAAGCAGAAGCAGGCGCTGCCGCACCTGAAGCTCGACCGCGACCTCGCCGATCAGATCGCTGACATCCGCCTGTACCAGTTCGAGATCAACCAGCAGCGCGAGCAGATGAGCAGCCCAGTGACCTACGTCGACAAGCTGCTGGCCAACCAGCCGCAGGAAGACGTCACTCCGGCCCTGCGCAAAGCCCTGCTGGAAGTCGCCATAACCCGCAGCGACCTGCTCGAACGCCTGAACCGCGAGCTGTCGGCGCTGCTCAACGAATCGATCACCCTGCAGCTCAACCAGAAGCAGCTGCTCGGCACCGCCCAGGGCCTGCGCACCACCCTCGACGAGCAGATGTTCTGGATCCCCAGCAACAAGCCGCTGGACTGGGACTGGTTGAAATATGTACCCGAGCGCTTCGCCAAGCAGGTCGCCGACCTGCCGTGGGGTTCCGGCATCAAGGAACTGGCCGACGGCCTGAGCCAGCGCCCGCTGCTGTTCCTGCCGTTGCTGCTGGTGATCGGCGCGTTGCTATGGCGGCGCAAATACCTGTACCAGCGGCTGAGCAAGGTGCACCAGGACATCGGCCACTTCCGCCGTGACAGCCAGTGGCACACGCCGCAGGCGATCCTGATCAACATCCTCCTGGCGATGCCGGTGAGTCTGGGCCTGGCCCTGTGCAGCTACGCCCTGCAGATCGACGCCCGTGGGCAGAATGCCAACCTGGGCGCCGCCCTCTGGCAACTGGCGCAGGCCTGGCTGGTGTTCTACACCGCCTACCGCATCCTCGCTCCCGGCGGCGTGGCGGAAATCCACTTCCGCTGGCACAAGCCGCAGGTCGAATTCCTGCGCGGCTGGGTGCGCCGGCTGGGCACCGTGGTGCTGGCGTTGGTCGGCGTGGTGGCGGTCGCTGAGCACCAGCCTTCGGCACTGGCCGACGACGTGCTGGGCATCGGTGTGGTGCTCACCTGCTATGCGCTGATGGCCTGGCTGCTCAGCCGTCTGTTGGCGAGCAGCCCGGCGCACCGTGATACCTCGCTGTTCCGCCGCGCCGTCGGGGTGGCCTTCACCGCCTTGCCGATCGCCTTGTTCGTCGCGGTGTGCTTCGGCTACTACTACACCGCACTCAAGCTCACCGACCGGCTCATCTACACCCTGTACCTGCTGATGTTCTGGCTGGTGATCGAGGCCGCGTTCGTCCGTGGCCTGTCGGTGGCCGCGCGGCGCCTGGCCTACCAGCGCGCCCTGAGCAAACGGGCGGCGGCCAAGGAAGGGCTGGATGGCGAAGTGATCACCGAAGAGCCGACCCTGGATATCGAGCAGGTCAACCAGCAGTCGCTGCGCCTGATCCGCCTGGCCCTGCTCGGCGGCTTCATCGCCGGCCTCTACTGGGTGTGGGCAGACCTGATCTCGGTGTTCGCCTACCTCAACAACTTCACCCTGTACGAATACACCAGCGGCACCGGCGCCGCCGCCAGCATGGTGCCGATCAGCCTTGGCGACCTGCTCGGCGCGCTGGTGATCGTCGGCATCACCTTCGCCCTGGCCGGCAACTTGCCAGGTTTGCTGGAAGTACTGGTGCTGTCGCGGCTGAACCTGGCCCAGGGCAGCGCCTATGCCACCACCACGCTGCTGTCGTACACCATCGTCGGCATCGGCATCGTCAGCACCCTGTCGACCCTGGGCGTCAGCTGGGACAAGCTGCAGTGGCTGGTGGCGGCGCTGTCGGTGGGCCTGGGCTTCGGCATGCAGGAGATCTTCGCCAACTTCATTTCCGGCATCATGATCCTCTTCGAGCGCCCGGTGCGCATCGGCGACACCATCACCATCGGCAACCTGTCCGGCACGGTGAGCAAGATCCGCATCCGCGCCACCACCATCACCGACTTCGACCGCAAGGACATCATCGTCCCCAACAAGACCTTCATCACCGGCCAGCTGATCAACTGGTCGCTGACCGACACGGTCACCCGGGTGACGTTGAAGCTGGGCATCGACTACGGCTCCGACCTGGACCTGGTGCGCGACCTGCTGCTCAAGGGCGCCCACGAGAACCCGCGGGTGCTCAAGGACCCGGAACCGCTGGTGTACTTCCTCAACTTCGGCGAAAGCTCGCTGGACCACGAATTGCGCATGCACGTGCGCGACCTGGGCGACCGCAACCCGACCCTGGACGAGATCAACCGCTACATCAACCGCGAGTTCAAGGCGCACAACATCAAGATTTCGGTGCGCCAGGTAGAAGTGTTTTTGATGGACACCAAAGGCGGCAAGCAGCAGCTGATTCCCGTGGAGCAACCCAAACCGGATGGCACTGCGCCGGCCTGATGCGGCTCGAATGCTTTATTCTGTGCTGAACCCCAGGAGCAGCCCGTGAAAGCCCTCGACCAACTCACCTTCGACAACCGCTTCGCCCGCCTGGGCGACGCGTTCTCCACCCAGGTCCTGCCCGAGCCCATCGCAGAGCCGCGCCTGGTGGTAGCCAGCGAGTCGGCCATGGCCTTGCTCGACCTCGACCCGGCCCAGGCCGAACTGCCGGTGTTCGCCGAGCTGTTCAGCGGCCACAAGCTCTGGGAAGAAGCCGACCCGCGGGCGATGGTGTATTCCGGCCATCAGTTCGGCTCGTACAACCCGCGCCTGGGCGATGGCCGCGGCCTGCTGCTGGCCGAAGTGCTCAACGAAGCGGGCGAGCACTGGGACCTGCACCTCAAAGGCGCCGGCCAGACGCCTTACTCGCGCATGGGCGATGGCCGCGCGGTGCTGCGCTCGTCGATTCGCGAATTCCTCGCCTCCGAAGCCCTGCATGCCCTGGACATCCCCAGCAGCCGGGCGCTGTGCGTGATCGGCTCAAGCACCCCGGTATGGCGCGAAACCCGCGAAAGCGCCGCCATGCTCACCCGCCTGGCACAGAGCCACGTGCGTTTCGGCCATTTCGAGTACTTCTACTACACCAAGCAGCCCGAGCAGCAGCGGGTATTGATCGACCACGTGCTCGAGCAGCATTACCCCGAATGCCGCGACGCCGAGCAGCCGTACCTGGCGATGTTCCGCACCATCGTCGAGCGCAACGCCGAATTGATTGCGCGCTGGCAGGCCTATGGCTTCTGCCACGGGGTGATGAACACCGACAACATGTCGATCCTGGGCATCACCTTCGATTTCGGCCCCTTCGCCTTCCTCGACGATTTCGACGCCAATTTCATCTGCAACCATTCCGATGATCGTGGCCGCTACAGCTACGCCAACCAGGTGCCGATCGCGCACTGGAACCTCAGCGCGCTGGCCCAGGCCATGACCACGGTGATCGAGGTCGAGCCGCTGAAAGAAGCGCTGGGGTTGTTCCTGCCGCTGTATCAGGCGCATTACCTGGACCTGATGCGCCGGCGGCTGGGGCTTACCACGGCTGAAGACGACGACATGGCGCTGGTCGAGCGCCTGCTGCAGCGCATGCAGCGCGGCGGTGTGGATTACACCCTGTTCTTCCGCAGGCTGGGCGAGCAACCGGTGGCCGAGGCGCTGAAGGTTGTACGCGACGATTTCATCGACCTGGCCGGCTTCGATGCCTGGGGCGCGGACTACCTGGCCCGCTGTGAGCGTGAAGCGGGTAATGCCGATGGCCGCCGGGAACGGATGCATGCGGTCAATCCGCTGTATGTACTGCGCAACTATCTTGCGCAGAAGGCCATCGAGGCGGCGGAAGGCGGCGACTACAGTGAGGTACGGCGGTTGCATCAAGTACTGAGCAAGCCGTTCGAGGAACAACCCGGCATGCAGGCTTACGCCGAGCGGCCACCGGAGTGGGGCAAGCATCTGGAAATCAGCTGCTCATCCTGATTGAACACCTGCGCAATCCCCGTGGGAGCGGCTTCAGCCGCGATCACCGGCAAAGCCGGTGCCATTCACCGCGTCGTCTTTTTCGCGGCTGAAGCCGCTCCTACAATGCCTGTGCAATCCAGTAAGGAAATGACATGTCCGACCCACTGCTGATCCCCTGCCCCCACTGCAACGGCCTCAACCGGCTGCCAGCCGATCGCCTGAGCGACGCTCCCAAATGCGGCCGCTGCAAACAGGACGTGCTGTTGAGCCGACCGTTCGAGCTCAGCGAAAGCAACTACGCCAGCCAGATCAAAGGCGACCTGCCCCTGCTGATCGACGTCTGGGCCGACTGGTGCGGCCCGTGCAAATCCTTTGCCCCCACCTTCGAACAGGCTGCCCGCCAGCTCAGCGGCCGCTGCCGCCTGGCCAAGCTCGACAGCGAAACCAACCGCAACCTGGCCGGGCAGTTGGGGATTCGTTCGATCCCGAGCCTGATTCTGTTCAAGAATGGCCGCGAAGTCAGCCGGCAGGCTGGGGCGTTTCCACTGCAGTCGTTGCTGGAGTGGGTGCGCGGTCAGGGGGTTTAGAGGACGACAAGGGGGGGGTGCATGTCTTGAGGGGGGTGTCGCTCTTGAGATCGAGCGCCGCCCGCGCGGCGCATCGCGAGCAACGCTCGCTCCTACGTTTGTTTCGGGCCAGTTATGCCTGTGGGATTTGCGCGCGAACGCCTTGGTGCTTGACGCGATATCGAGTCGTAAAGACAAGGCGGTCGCGCGCGTCTGTCACTGGAGTTGCTGGCCTGAAACAGACGTAGGAGCGAGCGTTGCTCGCGATGCGCCGCGCGGGCGGCGCTCGGTCTCACAGGCTCAGAAAATGCCCCGGCGAGCACCGCAGTCATACATTTTCTTCAAGCAACGAATGCAACTCCACAAACTGCTGCGTCAGCTTGTGCCGAGGCTCCAGATGAATCAGCGGCAGGCTGGCATGGTGCGATTCGCGCATCTTCACCGAGCTGTTCAGATACACCGGCAGCACCGGCAACCCCTCAGCCAGCAACTCATCGAGCATCTGTTGCGGCAGAGTGGCACGTGACTGAAACTGGTTGACTACGATGCCTTCGACCATCAGGTCCTCGTTGTGGTCATCCCTGAGTTCATCGATTTCGGCCAGCAGCCCATAGAGCGCCTGGCGCGAAAAACTATCGCAATCGAAAGGAATCAGTACCCGATCAGCCGCAATCAACGCAGAAACAGCGTAGAAATTGAGGGCGGGCGGCGTATCGATGTAAATCCTCTCGTAATCCTCGTCCAACTCATCGAGCAACTTACGCAGCTTGTTGATCTTGTGCTTGGCCTCGAGCTTGGGCTGAAGGTCGGCCAGCTCCGACGTGGCAGTCACCACGTGCAGGTTGTCGAACGGGGTTTCGTAGATATCGACCTTGTTCTTCTTGCTGAACGGCCCGCTGGACAGGCTCTGCTTGAAGAAATCGGCAATGCCCATGGGGATGTCTTCGCCGGTCAGGCCGGTCAGGTACTGGGTCGAGTTGGCCTGGGCATCCAGGTCGATCAACAGCGTCCTATAGCCTTCGCTGGCGCTCACCGCCGCCAGGTTGCAAGCGATGCTCGACTTGCCCACACCGCCTTTCTGATTGAACACCACGCGCCGCATGAGAGACCTCCGTGTATCAACGAATGCCCGAGTATGTGGCGCCCGCGCGGCATTGGCCAGCATTCTCCACTCAAGTTGGGAACGCCCCGACCGACAACCTTGCCCTGACCGGTTGTCGGAAAACGCGTACACGACGATCAGCGAATGCCATGTCGAGACGAAGGCAATGTCTGATTGAACCACTATGCATTGATACATGGCCCCGGCACCGGGATAATGCGCGCCACTCGATGAATGCGCCAACCCTGCCAGGTCGTTACGCCGAGTCATTCCCTCGGCATGGAAGTCCCTCAGGGCGGGAAACACAGCACCGTGATCACCTTTGAAATCAGCCAATGGCGCGCCTGGGCCCCTGGCCTCTCGGCACACGCCGACTGGCAATTTTGGGCAAATGGCCATCAGCCGCTGCGCAGCGATGCAGACGCGCCCGACGTGAGCTTCCTGCCCGCCATGCAACGCCGTCGCCTCAGCCACTTGGCGCGCATGGCCTTTGCCGTGGGTTGGCCACTGGCCGAGGGCCACGAGCAGCTGCCGCTGGTGTTCGTTTCGCGTCACGGTGAAACGCCCCGGACCTTTTCGATTCTCAGCGAGCTGGCCGCGCGCCAGCCGCTGTCGCCGACCCAGTTCAGCCTGTCGGTGCACAACGCGGTCATCGGCCTGTGGTCGATCCTGCGCGGTTCGACAAGCGAAATGACCGCCCTGGCCGCTGCCGGCGACGGGTTCGAGCAAGGCGTGCTGGAAGCAGCGGCGCTGCTCGCCGAAGGCGCACCCGCCGTGCTGTTGATCGTCACCGAGGAGCTGCCCCCGGATGCCTACAGCCCTTGGATCGATGACGTGCCTTTCGCCTATGCCCTGGGCCTGCTGCTGACCCCCGGCCAGCAATGGCAACTCACGCCCGCACAGGCGTCGGCAACATCCCCTGTGGAATTGCCGCACGCCCTCAGCTGGCTCAAGGCCACGCTGACTGGCTGCAATTCCTTCACTCACACCTGGAAGCGTCGTACATGGAACTGGCAACGACAGCCGTGAGCCGGCCACGCGACGCTTACTACTGGCGTCTGCTGGCCACCGCCGCGAGCTTCTTTCTGTTTGGCCTGGGTGGCTTGTGCCTGCGCCTGCTGGTGTTCCCCTTGCTGGCCTGCCTGCCAGGCGGCGCCGAACGCCATCGCCTGCGCGCGCGACGCACCATCAGCTGGCTGTTCTGGCGGTTCGTGCGCTTCATGCACGCCGCCGGCGTGCTGACTTACCAGATCGACGGCGCCGAGCGCCTCGGCCGCCCCGGGCAGATGATCATCGCCAACCACCCGTCGCTGATTGACGTGGTATTCCTCATCGGCCTGGTGCGCCAGGCGAACTGCGTGGTCAAGCAGAGCCTGTTCGACAACCCGTTCACCCGCGGCCCGGTCAGCGAGGCCCAGTACATCGGCAACGACGGCAGCATGGACATGCTCGACACCGCCGTCGAGTCGCTGCGCCAGGGCCAGCCGCTGGTGATCTTCCCCGAAGGCACGCGCACCGCGCCCGGCCATGCGCCGGCCTTTCATCGCGGCGCCGCCGCGATCGCCCTGCGCGGTGCGAAGATCATCACCCCGGTGACCATCCAGGTCAGCCCCACCACCCTGACCAAGAACGAACCCTGGTACCGCATTCCAAGCCGCCGCGTGCACTTTACCCTCAAGGTGGGCGCCGATATCGATCCGCAGGCCTTCGCTGCCCTGGGCCCCGCACCCAAGGCATCGCGCCTGCTCAACGACCACCTGCACCACTACTTCACCAAGGAGCTCGCCGCCGATGAGCGCGCCACAGCAAGACCTGAACCGTGACCTCAAACAGCTGATCATCGACGCCCTGGGCCTGGAAGACATCAGCGTCCAGGACATCGACGATGAACAGACCCTGTTCGGCGAAGGCCTGGGCCTGGATTCGGTGGACGCGCTGGAGCTCGGCCTGGCGATCCAGAAGCGCTACGGCTTCAAGATCGACGCCGACGCCAAGGACACCCGCAACCATTTCAGCAACGTCGCCACCCTGGCGGCGTTCGTCACCGCCCGTCAGGCCGCCTGAGACCGTACCATGCAAACCCGCGAAGACATCTTCAACATCCTGCGCGACGCCCTGGTCGAACTGTTCGAACTGGAGCCGGCCAGCATCTCCCTGGAATCCAACCTGTACCAGGATCTGGAGATCGACAGCATCGACGCCGTCGACCTGATCGACCACATCAAGCGCCAGACCGGCAAGAAGATCGCCGCCGACGACTTCAAGTCGGTGCGTACCGTCAATGACGTGGTCGAGGCCGTGTTCCGCCTGGTCAACCCGGCAGCATGAAACGCCTGATCGGCCTCGGCCTGCTGTTGGCCGGCCTGCTGTATCCGTTTGCAGTGCATTTCGGCATGGCCCATTTCGCCCCCTGGCAATTCGGCCTGCTGCTCGGCGCCCTGTGGCTGGCCCGCGCCCTGAGCGCGCCGCGCCGCCCGGGCAGCCTGTGGATGGCGCTGGCGGCATTAGCGTTCTGTGCCGTGCTGGGGCTGTCCGACAGCCAGCAACTGCTGCGCTGGTACCCGGTGCTGATCAGCACCTTCATGCTCGCCCTGTTCGGCGGCACCCTGCTGCACGGCATGCCCATGGCCGAGCGCCTGGCGCGCCTGCGCGACCCTGAACTGCCACCCCGGGCCGTGCGCTACACGCGCCGGGTGACCGAGGTGTGGAGCCTGTTCTTTCTGTGCAACGGCCTGATCGCCGCCAGCCTCACGCTGTGGGCGCCACTGAGCTGGTGGACCCTGTACAACGGCGTGATCGCCTATGCCGCGATGGGCCTGCTGTTCGCCATCGAATGGCTGATAAGACAACGTGTGCGAGGACGCTCATGAACTGGATCAACCTCGAACACCTGCTGCGCCCGCTGGAAGCGCCGCGCCAGGTGACCCAGGCACCGGCCCTGGATCACGCCACGCTGTGCCGGCAGGCCCTGCAACTGGCCGGTGGCCTGCGCCAGCGCGGCGTCAAACGCCTGGCCGTGCACCTGGAGGACGCCGCGCATCTGGCGGCCGCGCTGCTGGGGGCCTGGCGAGCTGGAGTCGAGGTGCTGCTGCCCGCCGACCTGCAACCGGCCACCCGCGAGCGCTGGCATGCCCAGGTCGACCTGTGGCTCAGCGATCAACCGGGCGACGCCACGCTGGAGGCTTTGCTGGGCACCGCCCTGGAGCCCGCCGACCTTGACCTTGCGCAGTGCCGCATCAGCCTCTGCACCTCCGGTTCCAGCGGCGAGCCCAAGCGTATCGACAAGCAACTGCGCCAGCTGGCCAACGAAGTGACCGCCCTCGAACAACTCTGGGGCAACACCCTGGGCGATGCCTGGATCATCGGCAGCGTCGCCACCCAGCACATCTATGGGCTGCTGTTCCGCCTGCTCTGGCCGCTGTGCGCCGGGCGCGGCTTCGAGCGCCGCCAGTTGCCCTTCCCCGAAGACCTGCAACGTGCCAGCCGCGAACACCCGGCGTTTGCCTGGGTGGCCAGCCCGGCGCTGCTCAAGCGCATGGGCGACAACCTCGACTGGCTGGCCCTGCGCACGGTGCGCATGGTGTTCTCTTCCGGCGGCGAACTGCCGGCCGAGGCTGGCGAGCGCCTGCACCAGCGCTTGGGCCAGTGGCCGGCGGAAATCCTCGGCAGCTCGGAAACCGGCGGCATCGCCTGGCGCCAGGGCGAAGAGCTGTGGCGACCGTTCGCCGATGTGCAGCTGAGCCAGGACGCGCAAGGCGCGCTGCGCATCGCCTCCCGCTACCTGCCGGCCGGCCATGTCGAGCAGAGCGCCGACGCCGTCGAGTTCGCCCAGGACGGGCGCTTCCGCTTGCTCGGACGCCTCGACCGCATCGTCAAGCTGGAAGAAAAACGCATTTCCCTGCCCATGCTCGAACAGGCCCTGTGCAGCCACCCGTGGGTCGCCGAGGCGCGCCTGGGCATGATCGAGGAAGGCCGTGCCTTCCTTGGCGCGCTGCTGGTGCCGAGCCCGGCCGGCCTGCACGCGCTGCGCAACCAGGGCCGTCGGGCGTTGGTCGAAGGGCTGCGCACGCACCTGGCCAGCCACTGCGAAGCACTGGCCCTGCCACGCCGCTGGCGGCTGCTGCGCCAGTTGCCGCTGAACAGCCAGGGCAAGCTGCCCCAGGCCAGCTTGCAGGCCCTGCTGCTGGCCCCTCGCAGCCTGGCGCCCGAAGTACTGGAACAGCGCCGCGAAGGTGATGAACTGCACCTGCGCCTGACCGTGCCGCTGGACCTGGCCTGCTTCCCCGGGCATTTCCCGCAGACCCCGGTATTGCCCGGCGTGGTGCAGATCGACTGGGCCATCGCCCTGGCCGGCGAACTGCTGGACCGCGAACGCCGCTTCGGCGGCATGGAAGTGCTCAAGTTCCAGCAACTGGTGCGCCCAGGCGATGAACTGGCACTGACCCTGCGCCTGGACATCGAGCGCGGCAAGCTGTACTTCGCCTTCACCTGCGCCGGGCGGCCCTGCTCCAGTGGCCGTATTCTGCTGGAGGCCGCCTGTGCATAAGCCCTGTGCGGTGATCCCGGTGTACAACCACGAGCAGGCAGTGCCGGCCGTGGTCGCCGACCTCCTGCGCGCCGGCCTCCCCTGCGTGCTGGTGGATGACGCCAGCTATGCGCCCTGCGCCCAGGTGCTTGGGCAACTGGCCGAACGGCCTGACGTGTACCTGGTGACCCTGGCGGTCAACCAGGGCAAGGGCGGCGCGGTCATGGCCGGCCTGCGCGAAGCCGCACGGCTCGGTTTCAGCCATGCCCTGCAAGTGGACGCCGACGGCCAGCACGACCTCGCTGACGTCGGCCGCTTCGTCGCGCAGTCGCAAGCTTATCCACAGGCGCTGGTGTGCGGTTATCCACAGTACGACGCCAGCGTGCCCAAGGGCCGCCTTTATGCCCGCTACCTGACCCACGTGTGGGTGTGGATCAACAGCCTGTCGTTGCAGATACCCGATTCCATGTGCGGTTTCCGCGTGTATCCATTGCCGGCGACCCTGGCGATGATCGACAGCGTGCAGCTGGGCAAGCGCATGGACTTCGACCCGGAAATCCTCGTGCGCCTGGCCTGGCGCAACCAGCCGATGCGCTGGCTGCCGACCCGCGTGCACTACCCGCAGGACGGCCTGTCGCACTTTCGTCTGTTCCACGACAACGCGCTGATCTCGAAGATGCACGCCAAGCTGTTCTTCGGCATGCTGCTGCGCGCGCCGCTGATCCTCTGGCGCCGGTGGCGGGCATGAGCGAGCAGCCGCAACACTGGGCCGAGCACCAGGAGCGGGGCAGCTTCTGGCTGATGAAGCTGACCGCGACCCTGGTGCGCCTGCTCGGGCGCCGCGTGCTCAGCCCGCTGATCCACATCATCGTCGCCTACTTCTTTCTGTTCGGCCGCCGCGCCCGGCGTAGCGCCTGGCAGTACCAGCAGCGGCTGCACCAGTGGAACGCCGGGCAGGCCGCCGCGCCCAGCCAGTGGCAGGTGTTCCGCCAGTTCATGGCCTTCGCCGAGGCGCTGCTGGACAAGCTGGATGTGTGGAACGGCAAGCTACGCATCGAAGACATCGAGATCCACGACCCCGCCAATCTGCGCCAGCAACTGCGCGGCGCCCGCGGCCAGATGCTGGTTGGCGCGCACCTGGGCAACCTCGAAGTGTGCCGGGCCCTGGCCGAGATCGGCGAACAGGTGACCATGAACGTGCTGGTGCACACCCGCCATGCCGAGCGTTTCAACCGCCTGCTCGGCGAGGCCGGCGCCACCCACCTGCGGCTGATCCAGGTCAGCGAGCTGGACCCGGCGGTGATGCTGCAACTGTCCGAGCGCCTGGAGCGCGGCGAGTGGCTGGCAATCGCCGGTGATCGGGTGCCGCTGCATGGCGCACGCACCGTCGAGGTGGATTTCCTCGGCCACCGGGCAGCCTTCCCACAAGGCCCGTGGCTGCTTGCCGGCATGCTCGAATGCCCGCTCAACCTGTTCTTCTGCCTCAAGCACCAGGGCCGCTACCACGTCACCCTCGAACCCTTTGCCGAGCGCCTGCAATGGCGGCGCGGGCAGCGTGATCAGGTGATCGCCGAGTGGGCCACACGTTACGCCGCACGCCTGGGGCACTACTGCAGCCAGGCGCCGTTGCAGTGGTTCAATTTCTACCCTTTCTGGAAGACCGATGACGATGCATCCGCATGAGCCTGTCACCTTCGGCGAATCGCCGCTGGCAATCGAAGATGTCCTGGCCCTGGCCGAGCGCCGCGCGCAGGTAGCGCTGCAAGACGACGCCGCCTACCGCGAGCGCATCGCCCGCGGCGCGCGCTTTCTCGACACCCTGCTCGACAAGGAAGGGGTGATCTACGGCGTGACCACCGGCTATGGCGACTCCTGCGTGGTGGCCGTGCCGCTGGAGCACGTCGAGGCCTTGCCGCAGCACCTGTACACCTTCCACGGCTGCGGCCTGGGCAAACTGCTCGACGCACCCGCCACCCGCGCGGTGCTGGCCGCCCGCCTGCGTTCGCTGAGCCACGGCGTATCGGGCGTGCGCCTGGAACTGCTGGAGCGCCTGCGCGACTTCCTCGCCCACGACATCCTGCCGCTGATCCCCGAAGAAGGCTCGGTGGGCGCCAGTGGCGACCTGACGCCATTGTCGTATGTGGCCGCGACCCTGTCCGGCGAGCGCGAGGTGATGTACCAGGGCCAGCGCCGCAGCAGTGCCGATGTGCACCGCGAACTGGGCTGGCAACCGTTGGTGCTGCGTCCCAAAGAAGCCCTGGCGCTGATGAACGGCACCGCCGTGATGACCGGCCTGGCTTGCCTGGCCTTCGCCCGCGCCGATTACTTGCTGCAGCTGGCTACGCGCATCACCGCGCTCAACGTGATCGGCCTGCAGGGCAACCCGGAACACTTCGACGAACGCCTGTTCGCCGCCAAGCCACACCCCGGCCAGACCCAGGTCGCAGCCTGGCTGCGCCAGGACCTGGCCATCGACGCGCCGCTGCCGCCACTGCACCGCCTGCAGGACCGCTACTCGCTGCGCTGCGCGCCGCATGTGCTGGGCGTGCTGGCCGACAGCCTGGGGTGGCTGCGCGGGTTCATCGAGACGGAGCTGAACAGCGCCAACGACAACCCGATCATCGACGGCGACGCCGAGCGTGTACTGCACGGCGGGCACTTCTATGGCGGGCATATCGCGTTTGCCATGGACAGCCTGAAAACCCTGGTGGCCAACGTCGCCGACCTGCTCGACCGCCAGCTCGCGCTGCTGGTGGACGTGCGCTACAACCATGGCCTGCCGAGCAACCTGTCCGGCGCCGAAGCCGAGCGTGCGATGATCAACCACGGCTTCAAGGCCGTGCAGATCGGCGCCAGCGCCTGGACCGCCGAGGCCCTCAAGCAGACCATGCCGGCCAGCGTGTTCTCGCGCTCCACCGAGTGCCACAACCAGGACAAGGTGAGCATGGGCACCATCGCCGCGCGCGATGCCTTGCGCGTGCTGGAGCTGACCGAGCAGGTGGCCGCCGCCTCATTGCTGGCCGCCAACCAGGGTGTCTGGCTGCGCAGCCGCCAGGCCGACGCAAGGCCGCTGCCGCCGGCCCTGGCGCACATGCACGAAGCCCTGCTGCAAGACTTCGCCCCGGTCATCGAGGACCGCGCCCTGGAACGCGACCTGCGCCACTGCCTGCAGCGCATCGCCCAGCGCCACTGGAGGCTGCATGCGTAACCCCGGGGTGTTCCATGTCGACAGCGAGATCGTCGTGCCCTTCTTCGACGTCGACAGCATGCACATCGTCTGGCACGGCCATTACGTGAAGTACCTGGAGGTGGCCCGCTGTGCCCTGCTCGACCGCCTGGCGCACAATTACCTGCAGATGCAGGCCAGCGGCTATGCGTGGCCGGTGATCGACCTGCAGCTGCGCTACATCCGCGGCGCCACCTTCGGCCAGCGCCTGACCGTGCGCGCCAGCCTGGTGGAGTGGGAAAACCGCCTGAAGATCCACTACCTGATCAGCGACGCCGAAACCGGCGAACGCATGACCCGCGCCAGCACCGTGCAGGTGGCGGTGCATATCGACAGCGGCGAGATGCAGTTGGCCTCGCCGCAGGTGATGCTCGATGCCGTGCAGCAGGTGCTGCCATGATTTTTGGCCTTTCCCGATCGTTGTGGGAGCGGGCTTGCCCGCGAACACCGGCGAAGCCGGTGCCATCCACCGCAGCGCCTGTTTCGCGGGCAAGCCCGCTCCCACAGGTACTCACTGCCCTAACTTTAGTGTTGGTAAGCCCGCTTACCTTCGCCTTCGGCCTCGACGATCTGCAAAAGCAGCTGAGTACGCCAGCGGTGGTCAAAGGCCCGTTCATCCAGGAAAAACACCTGCGTGCCCTGCCCCAGCCGCTGCTGAGCAAGGGCCGCTTCGTGCTCGCCCGCGACCTCGGCCTGCTGTGGCTGCTGCAGACGCCGCTACGCCAGGACTACCGCATCGACGCCCAGGGCTTTGCCCGGCGCGATCCCAGTGGCTGGCAAACCCTGCCCAGCCGCAGCGCCGGGGCCGAGCAGAACCGCCTGTTCTTCGCCGTGCTGCAAGGCGACAGCAGCGGCCTGCAACGTGACTTCGAGCTGAGCCTGAGCGGCGAATCCGAGCACTGGCAACTGCGCCTGACGCCCCGTTCGCTGCTGCTCAAGCAGGTCTTCACTCACATCGACATCAGAGGCGGGCGCTATGTCGAGCGCATCGAGCTGAGCGAAACCCAGGGCGACAGCACTGTGCTGCGTATGCCGGAAAGCAGCGGCGACGCCGCCCTGAGCGACGCGGAGCGCCGTGATTTTGCCAACTGAACGCCTGTTGCCGCGCCTGTTCGTCTGCCTGCTGCTGGCCATGTTGGCGATCGCCGGCTGGCAGTGGCATCGCGGCGCGCCGCTGTCTGCCGACCTGATGACCCTAGTGCCCGGGGCCACCCAGGACCCGCTGGTCAAGCGCGCCGAGCAGCGCATGCAGGAGCCGCTAAACCGCGAGTTGCTGGTGCTGGTCGGCCATGCCGACCGCCAGCAGGCGCTCGCCCTGGCGGAAAACCTTGCCGGGCAGTGGCAGGCCAGCGGCCTGTTCGAAAAGGTCCAATGGAGCCTGCAGACCGACCTGCAAGCGCTGCGCGAACAACTGCTGCAAGGCCGCCTGGCAATGCTCGCGGCCAAGGACCGGCAACAGCTGGTCGAGCAACCGGACGTCTTCATCGAGCAGCGCGTGCAAAGCCTGTTCGACCCTTTCGCCGGCTTCAGCCTGGTGCCCAGCCAAGACGATTGGCTGGGTCTGACCGGGCGTATCCAGAACAGCCAACCAAAACCGGCCAACGTCGAGCTGGATACCGCCAGCGGCGCACTGGTCGCCCAGGCTGACGGCCAGGCCTGGGTGTTGCTGCGCGCGCGTACCCTGGGCAACGCCTTCGACCTGCACCTGCCCTTGCAGATCGCCGAGTTGCTCGAGCAAAGCCGCGTCCAGGCCGACCAGGCCGGTGCCCACCTGCAGGCAGCCAGCGGCCTGCTGCACGCCGCTGCCGGCCAGCAGCAAGCCAGCCGGGAAATCACCTGGGTTGGCGGTGGCGCCACGCTGGGCATCCTGTTGCTGTTGCTGCTGGCCTTCCGCCGCTGGCAGGCGTTGCTGGCGTTCGTCCCGGTACTGGTGGGCATGCTGTTTGGCTCGGTGCTGTGCGTGGCGCTGTTCGGCCAAATGCATGTGATGACCCTGGTGCTCGGTTCCAGCCTGATCGGCGTGGCGGTCGACTACCCGCTGCACTACCTGTCCAAGGGCTGGAGCTTCAAGCCCTGGCGCAGCTGGCCAGCCGTGCGCCTGACCCTGCCGGGCATGAGCCTGAGCCTGGCCACCAGCTGTATCGGCTACCTGGCCCTGGCCTTCACGCCATTCCCGGCACTGACCCAGATCGCCGCGTTCTCGGCGGCGGGCCTGGTCGGCGCCTACCTGAGCGCGGTGTGCCTGCTGCCGGCGCTGCTGGCCAAGGTCGAGCTGCAACCGGCGCAATGGCCGCTGCGCATCGCCGAAACCCTCATCAGCTGGCGCGAGCAGTTGCTGCGCAAGGTGCCCAGCGGCGCCTTGCTGGCGCTGGCGCTAGTGTTCTGCGCCGCCGGCCTTTGGCACCTGCAAACGCGCAACGACATCCGCCAGTGGGTTGGCACCCCGCCGCAACTGCTGGAAGACGCCCAGGCCGTGGCGCGCATCACGGGCTACCAGCCCACCAGCCAGTTCTACCTGGTGCGCGGGGCCGATCAGCAACAGCTGCTGGCCCGCCTCCAGGTGCTGTCCGGCAAGCTTGAAGAGCTGGTCGAGCTGGGCAAGCTCAAGGGTTTCATGAGCCTCAGCCAGCTGGTTGCCAGCCCATCCGAACAAGGCCAGGTACGCCAGGCGCTGGCCGCCCTGCCGCAGCACTGGCAGTCATTGCTGGACCTGGGCGTTCCCGAAGCCGCGCTGGCCGCAGAGGTCGAGCAGCTGCGCCAGTTGCCGGACCAGGTCATCGAGCAGGTCTTGGCCGGCCCGCTCGGCGAAGCCTGGCGGCCCTTGTGGCTGGGCCAGGAGGGTACCGGCGTGGCCGCCATCGTCAGCCTGCAAGGCCTGAGCGACACCGCGCTGCTGCGCCTGCAGACCGACGGCCTCGATGGCGTGGAACTGATCGACCGCCTCGGCGAGCTGAACCAGCTGTTCGCCGCCACCCAAGTGAGTGCGGCAGAACTCAAGTTGCTGTCCTGCGCGCTGATCCTGGTGCTGCTGGTGCTGCCGTTCGGCCTGCGTGGTTCGCTGCGTATCGTCGCCCTGCCGCTGCTGGCGGCGCTGTGCAGCCTGGCCAGTCTTGGCTGGCTCGGCCAGCCGCTGACCCTGTTCAGCCTGTTCGGCCTGCTGCTGGTGACCGCCATCAGCGTCGACTACGCGATCCTCATGCATGAGCGCATCGGCGGCGCTGCGGTGAGCCTGCTCGGCACCTTGCTGGCGGCGCTGACCACCTGGCTGTCGTTCGGCCTGCTGGCGCTGTCGAGCACCCCGGCTGTGAGCAATTTCGGCCTGGCCGTGAGCCTCGGCCTGGCGTTCAGTTTCCTCCTGGCCCCCTGGGCCGCCCCCCGCGACGGAGCGCAAGCGCACCCATGACCCCGCTGTCGTTCTGGGCCCTGGCCCTGTGTCTGTTCGCCCTGGCCAGTGCATTGGGCAAACGCTTCGGGCTGATCCCGATCGTCAGCCAGCTGTTGCTGGCGACCCTGGTGCTACCGCCGCTGATGCTGCTGTGGGTGGAGCCGCACTGGCAACTCGACGGCGCCGCACTGGTCGCCCCGGCCTGGGTCAAGACCCTGTACGGCTGCGGCTTCGCCCTGCTGCTGGGGCACATCCTCACCGACGTGGTCGAGCTGCGGCCGGACCGTGAGGCGCTGAAGCTGGCGATTCCGAGCTTCCTGCTGCCATTCGCCTGCGGCCTGGCCTGCGCGCTGTGGATGCTCGACCTGGGCGGCGTCACCGCGCTGGCCCTGGGCCTGGTGTTCGCCATCACCGCGATCCCGGTGCTGTACCTGTACCTGCGCGCCATCGACTATCCCGCCGCCGCCAGCCGGCGCCTGCTGCAGGCGGCCATCCTGATCGACCTGGCCTGCTGGCTGCTGCTGGGCATCGGCCAGGGCAGCCTGCAACCCGGCAGCCTGGCCTTACCCCTGCTGGCCGCGTTGCTGCCGCTGCCGTTGCATGCGCTGGGCCTGCGTGCGCCCAGGGCCTATGGCCTGTTGTTCCTGGCCCTGCTGTTTGGCGCCGAGCACTACAAACTCAACGCGCTGATCTTCGGCATCGGCTACCTGGGCTGCCTGGCCTGGCTGAAAGTACCGGTGCGCCTGCCGCTGCCCGAGGCCTGGAACCGCAACCTGCAGCAGGCTGCCGCGGTGCCGCTGATCCTCACCTATGGCGTGGTGCAGATCGACGTGCACCACGCCCTCAGCGGCTTCGACGCCTGGCAACTGGCCGCCCTGCTGGTGCTGCCGATCGCCAGCAAGCTGCTGGGCAACTGGCTTGGTCTGAGCTGGGCCACGCCGTCGTTCGCCGGGGCCAGCAAGTGGCGCGAAAGCCTGCTGCTGAACATCCGCGGCCTGAGCGAAATCGTCTTCCTCAACCTGCTGCTGTCGCAGCAGTTGATCAGCCCGGCGCTGTATTTCGCGCTGATGCTGATGAGCCTGGTGGCCACGCTGATGCCTGCGCTGGCCGGCCTCCACCGTATCCCTCTGAATCCCGTTTCCATGGCAAGGAGCCCCCATGCCGAACACTGAACTGCAACAACGCCAGGTACTGGTGATCGGTGCCGGCCCGTCCGGCGCCATCGCCGCCGCGCTGCTCAAGCGCCAGGGCCATGATGTGCTGGTGATCGAACGCCAGCGCTTTCCACGTTTCTCCATCGGCGAAAGCCTGCTGTCCCACTGCCTCGACTTCGTCGAAGAAGCGGGCATGCTCGACGCCCTGCAAGCGGCTGGTTTCCAGTACAAGAACGGCGCCGCCTTTGCCTGGGGCGAGGAATATACCGCTTTCGATTTCGGCCAGACCTTCAGCCAGGGCAAGCCGAGCACCTTCCAGGTGCAGCGCGGGCGCTTCGACAAACTGCTGGCCGACCAGGCCGAGGCCCAGGGCGTCGAGATCCGCTACGAGCATGAGATCGTCAGTGCCGACATGAGCGGTGACCTTCCGCGCGTACGTGCCCGCCGAGCGGATGGCAGCGAGTACCTGGTGCAGGCGCAGTTCGTGCTCGACGCCAGTGGCTACGGCCGCGTGCTGCCGCGCCTGCTCGAGCTTGAGGCACCGTCGAACTTCCCGGTGCGCCAGGCGGTATTCACCCACATCGAAGACCGCATCGACCACCCAGCCTTCGACCGCGACAAGATCCTCATCACCACCCACCCCGAGCACCGCGACATCTGGTTCTGGACCATCCCCTTCAGCGATGGCCGCACCTCGCTGGGCGTGGTTGCCGCCGCCGAGCGCTTCGCCGCCGCACCAAAGGACCTGGATGCCTGCCTCAAGCACTTCGTGGCGCAGACCCCAAGCCTGGCCAAGGTCCTGGCCAACGCGGTGTGGGACACCCCGGCGCGCACCATCGGCGGCTACTCGGCCAACGTCAAAGCCTTGCACGGCAAGGGCTACGCGCTGCTCGGCAACGCCGCCGAATTCCTCGACCCGGTGTTCTCCTCGGGCGTGACCATCGCCATGCGTTCGGCGAGCATGGCCGCCGGCCTGCTGCACCGCCAGCTGCAAGGCGAGGCGGTGGACTGGCAGGGCGAGTTCGCCGAACCGCTCAAGCGTGGCGTCGATACCTTCCGCGTGTACGTTGAAGGCTGGTACGACGGCAGCTTCCAGGACGTCATCTACCACCCCGGCAGCTCGCCGGAGATCCGCGCCATGATCAGCTCGATCCTCGCCGGCTACGCCTGGGACGCGCGCAATCCGTTCGTCGCCGAGCCTCGGCGGCGACTGCGCACCTTGGCCGAGCTGTGCGCGAGGCAACCGGCATGAACCAGCGCCCGTTCCTCAGCGACACCTACGTCGAAGAAACCCGCATCGGTTTCCGCTTCCTGGCCAGCCACGTCTGGCAGCACCATGTGCTGCGCGTGGCGATCAACGACCTGCGCCAGCTGTTCGATGGTGAGCTGCCGCAGGCGCCGGTGCTGCTCGACGCCGGCTGTGGCCAGGGCAAGTCGTTCAAGCACCTGCAGCAAGTGTTCGCCCCCGCCAGGCTGCTGGGCACCGATGCCGACCCGCACAGCCTCGAATTGAGCGCCGCCGAGGCTCGGCGCCTGGGCCTCGACGTAGAGCTGCGCGGCAGCGACTGTGCCCGGCTGCAGTACCCGGACGCCAGCGTCGACATCCTGTTCTGCCACCAGACCTTCCATCATCTGGTGGAGCAGGAAAAGGCCCTGGCCGAGTTCTACCGGGTGCTCAAGCCTGGCGGCTACCTGCTGTTCGCCGAATCCACAGAAGCCTACATCGATACCTGGGTGATCCGCTGGTTCTTCCGCCACCCCATGCACGTGCAGAAGAGCGCCGAGGGATACTTGCAGATGCTGCGCGAACAAGGCTTTCAGTTTGGCCCGCGCAACGTTTCGTATCCCTACCTGTGGTGGAGCCGCGCCAAGGACTTCGGCCTGCTCGAACGCCTGGGCCTGCGCAAGCCGCCACCGGTCGGCCAGCGCGAAGAAACGCTGGTCAACGTGGTGGCGCGCAAGCCCCTGGAGCGACCATGAAACATTGGCTGGCCATGACCTTGTGCCTGCTGCTCGGCGCCTGCGCCGCACGTCCGCCGCTGCCGGCGCAGTGGCCGGTGCTGCAACTGCCGCAACAGCTGCATGTCGAACGTGAACAGGCCGGCCAGCGCCAGGACTGGCTGCTGGTGATCCAGGGCGAGCATGGCTACCTGCGCTGGTCGCTGCTCGACCTGCTGGGCATTCCCCAGGCGCGCCAATTGCTCGATGGCCAACAATGGCACGCCGATGGGCTGCTGCCGCCGAACCCGGCCGCGCGCGAGCTGTTCGCTGCCGTGCTGTTCGCCCTGACCCCGCCCGAGCAACTGCCGCAGCTTTATCCACAGGCGCGCCAGCAGAATGAACGGCGCTGGCTGGGCGATCGCTGGCAGGTCACCTATCGCGCCGCCGACGCCTTCGACTTGAACCTCGGCGAGGGCCTGCGTTATGTAGTCGACCCTCTGCCCCGCGAGGAAACCCCATGACCGCCTACCTCAATGCCCTCGGCCTGGTCTGCGCCCTTGGCCAAGGTCAGGCCGATGTAGCCGCGCGCCTGTTCGCCGGCGACTGCTCCGGCATGCAGCCCGCACCGGGCTGGATCCCCGAGCGCCAGCCACCGGTCGGCGCGGTCGGCGGCGCCCTGCCCGCCGTGCCGCTGCCCGAGCAGCACAGCCGCAACAACCAGTTGCTTTACAGCGCAGCCCTGCAGATCGAGCCGGCCATCCGCCAGGCCATCGCCCGGCATGGCGCGCACCGCGTCGCGGTGATCCTCGGCACCAGTACCTCCGGCATCGCCGAAGCCAGCCAAGGCATCGCACAGTACCTGCAAAGTGGTCAGTTCCCCGCCGATTACCGCTACGCCGAGCAAGAGCTGAGCGCACCGGCCAACTTCCTCGCCGACTGGCTGCAACTGAGCGGCCCGGCCTACGTGATATCCACCGCCTGTACCTCCAGCGCCCGTGCGCTGCTCAGTGCCCGGCGCCTGCTCGACATGGGCCTGTGCGATGCGGTGCTGTGCGGCGGGGTCGACAGCCTGTGCAGCCTGACCCTCAATGGCTTCGGCGCCCTGGAGGCGATCAGCGAGCAGCGCTGCAACCCGTTCTCGGCCAACCGCGACGGCATCAACATCGGCGAAGCCGCGGCGCTGTTCCTGATGACCCGCGAGGGCAACACCGACGGCACCCGCATCGCGCTGCTGGGGGCCGGCGCCAGTTCCGACGCCCACCACATCTCCGCGCCCGACCCGACTGGCAGCGGCGCCTTGCAGTGCATGGGCAAAGCACTGGACAATGCCGGCCTTGCGGCTGCGCAGATCGATTACCTGAACCTGCACGGCACCGCCACCGCGCATAACGACGCCATGGAAAGCCTGGCCGTGCATACGCTGTTCGGCGCCACGCTGCCCTGCTCGTCGAGCAAGCCGATGACCGGCCACACGCTCGGCGCCGCCGGCGCTCTGGAAGCGGCGTTCTGCTGGCTGAGCCTGAGCGGGCACAACCCCCAGGGGTTGCTGCCACCGCATGTGTGGGACCGCCAGCAGGACCCGGCGCTGCCGGCCCTGACCCTGGTCGACGGCAGCCAGCGCCTGGACGCGCAACGCCCTCGCCGTTTGATGAGCAACTCGTTCGCCTTCGGCGGCAACAACGTCAGCCTGATTCTCGGAGACACCGCATGATCCCCTGGCCACTGGCCGAGCTGCTGCCCCACGCCGGCGACATGATCCTGATCGACCAGGTCGACAGCTGCGACGACGAGCAGATCCACACCCGCGCGATCGTGCGCCCCGGCGGCCTGTTCAACCGCGCCGATGGCAGCCTGCCGGCCTGGCTCGGCGTCGAGCTGATGGCCCAGAGCGTGGCGGCCTATGCCGGTTGCCGGGCGCGGCGCAATGGCCAGCCGGTCGAACTGGGCTTTCTGCTCGGCACCCGCAAGTTCGAGTGCGATGTCGAACACTTCCCGGCCGGCGCCGAACTGCGCATCCACGCCCTGCGCTCACTCGAAGACGAGAACGGCATGGGCGTGTTCGAATGCCACCTGCGCGGCCCCGGCATCCATGCCAGCGCCCGCCTGAATGTCTACCGCCCGCCGCAGGCGGCCAGCTACCTGGCCGAAGCAGGCCCAGAGGAACCTCCCCATGACTGATACCATCCTGGTCACCGGCTCCAGCCGGGGCATCGGCCGCGCCATCGCCTTGCGCCTGGCCCGTGCCGGCTACGACCTGGTGCTGCATTGCCGCAGCGGCCGGGCCGAGGCCGATGCGGTCGCCGAGGAAGTCCGGGCGCTGGGCCAGCAGGCACGTGTGCTGCAGTTCGACATCGGCGACCGGGCCGCCTGCCGGGCGATCCTCGAAAACGACGTGGAAAACTTCGGTGCCTACTACGGCGTGGTGTGCAACGCCGGCCTGACCCGCGACGGCGCCTTCCCGGCGCTCACCGACGAAGACTGGGACCAGGTGTTGCGGACCAACCTCGACGGCTTCTACAACGTCCTGCAACCACTGACCATGCCGATGATCCGCCGCCGCGCGCCGGGGCGCATCGTCTGCATCACCTCGGTGTCGGGCCTGATCGGTAACCGTGGCCAGGTCAACTACAGCGCCTCCAAGGCCGGCCTGATCGGCGCCGCCAAGGCCCTGGCCATCGAGCTGGGCAAACGCCGCATCACCGTCAACTGCGTGGCCCCCGGGCTGATCGACACGGCCATGCTCGATGAGCACGTGCCGGTGGAGGAACTGCTGAAAATGATCCCGGCCGGGCGCATGGGCACGCCGGACGAAGTGGCCGGCGCGGTGAATTTCCTGATGTCGCCCGAGGCGGGCTACATAACCCGCCAGGTCCTGGCGGTGAACGGAGGGCTGTGCTGATGCGCCGCGTCGTCGTCACCGGCATGGCCGGGATCACCGCCCTGGGCAGCGATTGGGCGAGCATCTCCGGGCATTTCGCCAACCAGCGCAGCGGCATCCGGCGCATGGACGAATGGGACCGTTTCGAGGAGCTGAACACGCGCCTGGCGGGCCCCATCGATGATTTCAAGGTGCCCGGCCACTGGACCCGCAAGCAGCTGCGCAGCATGGGCCGGGTCTCGCGCCTGGCCGTGGCCGCCGCCGAGCGTGCCCTGGCCGATGCCGGGCTGCTCGGCGACCCGAGCATCCGCGACGGGCGCATGGGCGTGGCCTGCGGTTCGTCCACCGGCAGCACCGACGAGATCAAGGCATTCGGCAACATGCTGCTCAATTCGGTGGCTGATGGCCTGAACGCCAACTCCTATGTGCGCATGATGCCGCACACCACCGCCGCCAATATCAGCATCTTCTTTGGCCTCACCGGGCGCCTGATCCCCACTTCCAGCGCCTGCACCAGCGGCAGCCAGGGCATCGGCTACGCCTATGAAGCGATCAAGTTCGGCCGCCTGCCGCTGATGCTCGCCGGCGGGGCTGAAGAGCTGTGCCCGACCGAGGCAATGGTATTCGACGCGCTGTACGCCACCAGCCTGAAGAACGACACCCCGCACCTGAGCCCACGCCCCTATGACAGCGGCCGCGACGGCCTGGTGATCGGCGAGGGCGGCGGCATGCTGGTGCTCGAAGAGCTGGAACATGCCCTGGCCCGTGGGGCGAAGATCCACGCCGAGATCGTCGGCTTCGGCAGCAATGCCGACGGCCAGCACACCACCCGCCCTGAGCAGCTGACCATGCGCCGTGCCATGGAGTTGGCCCTGGAAGACGCAGACCTGCCGCCCGAGGCGATCGGCTACGTCAATGGCCATGGCACTGCCACCGAGCAGGGCGATATCGCCGAGACCCTGGCCACCAGCAGCCTGTTCGGCCCGCGTATGCCGATCAGCTCGCAGAAGAGCTTCCTCGGCCATACCCTCGGGGCCTGCGGGGCATTGGAATCATGGTTCAGCATCGAGATGCTCAATAGCGACCGCTACGTACACACGCTCAACCTCGATCGGGTCGATCCGCGCTGCGGCGAGTTGGACTACCTGCGCGGCGAATTCCGCGCCATGAATCATCAATACGTGATGAACAACAACTTCGCCTTCGGTGGGGTCAACACCTCGTTGATCTTCCGCCGCTGGCACTGACTGGCAACATCAACTCAAACCAAGGAAGAACCGATGCGTTTCAAGAACCTTACCGCCGCCACCGCTCTGCTGCTGGCCGCCGTGCCGGGCATCAGCCAGGCCCGTGATACCGCGCTGTACCTGCCGTTTGAAAAAGTCGTGCAGCAGATGCTGGCCGAGAAGAAGCTCGACGGGTCGGTGAAATTCTACCTGGCCGGCGTGCAGCCGCGCGGCAAGGTCAATGTGATCAGCCCCAATGCGGTCACCAACAAGAAGACCAACGCCTTCAACAAAAGCGATGAAGCGGCCTGCGAATGGGCCCTGCAATCGGCTCTGCTGACCATGCAGGACGCTGCGAAGAAGGTGAGCGCCAATGCGGTGACCAACATTGCCAGCTACTACAAGAAAAACGAGCGTAAGGATGCTGCGACGTACGAGTGCCATGCCGGCGCGGTGATTGCCGGGGTGGCGATCAAGGGTGACTTGGCGCGGGTGGACTGACACCGTGGATGGCACCGGCTTCGCCGGTGATCGCGGCTGAAGCCGCTCCCACAGGGATCTTGGCGCATTAGAGGTACTCCTGGCCGGTCACCAGCTCGGCGAAGGCCTTGGCCATCGCTGAGCTGCCTCGCTCGCGCTGCACCAGCCACACGGCCGAGGTCGCCCCTTCATCCAGCAAGGTGCGGTAGACCACGCCTTCGATGCGCATGCGCTGGAACGAGGCCGGTAGCACCGACACACCCAATCCCGCCGACACCAGCCCGATGATGGTCATGGCCTCGCCCGCTTCCTGGGCGAAATGCGGGCTGAACCCGGCCTGCCGCGCCAGCCCCAGCAACTGCGCATACAGTCCGCTACCGTAACTGCGCGGGAAGAACACGAACGGCTCATGGGCCAATGCGGCCATGTGCACACCGTGCTCGGTGCCCTCGGCCAACGGGTGCGATGCATTGATCACCGCCACCAGCGGCTCGCGGAACAGCTCGGTGGCCACCAGGCCATCCGGCAGCGGCATGGGCCGCATCAGCCCGACCTCGATGGACTCGTCGAACACGCCCTCGGCGACATCGCGGCTGCTCATCTCCTTGAGGTTCAGGTGCACGGCCGGAAAGCGCTGGCGAAACGCATGAATCGCCTTGGGGATTTTCGAGGTGAACGGCGCCGACGAGGTAAAACCGATCTTCATCTCACCCAGCTCGCCCAATTGCGCACGGCGCGCCACATCGGCGGCTTTCTCCACCTGCGCCAGCACCTGGCGAGCTTCTTCCAGAAACAGCCGCCCGGCCTCGCTGAGTTCGACCCGACGATTGGTCCGTTCGAACAGGCGTGCACCCAGCTCCTGTTCCAAGGCCTGGATCTGCTGGCTCAGGGGTGGCTGAGAGATGCCCAGCTGCTGGGCCGCACGGCCAAAGTGCAGCTCTTCGGCAACGGCGATGAAATACCGCAGGTGGCGCAGTTCCATATCGGGCTCCAGAACAGGTCGTAGAACGTCTTAAATAGGTCGAACAATATATTGGATCTAATCATTAGCCAGCTATATGCTTTTTTCATTGCGCCAGAGGTACCCGCCCGTGAAAACTGCTGTATCGCCCCTCCCCGCCGAGCCCGAACCTGCCCCGCTGAACGACATATGGATCGAAAAAGGCACGCCGGCCTTCATGAAGACCGTGCTGGCCCTGTTCAGCGGCGGTTTCGCCACCTTCGCCCTGCTGTACTGCGTGCAACCGATGATGCCGCTGCTGTCGCAGGAGTTCTCGATCAACGCCGCGCAGAGCAGCCTGGTGCTGTCAGTGTCGACTGCCATGCTGGCGTTCGGCTTGCTGATCACCGGGCCGATTTCCGACCGTATCGGGCGCAAGCCGGTGATGGTCTTCGCGCTGGTCTGCGCCGCCTTGTCGACCATGGTCAGCGCGGTGATGCCGACCTGGGAAGGGGTGCTCGCCACCCGGGCGCTGGTCGGCCTGTCGCTGAGCGGCCTGGCGGCGGTGGCGATGACCTACCTGAGCGAAGAAATCCACCCGCAGCACATTGGCCTGGCCATGGGTTTGTACATTGGCGGCAACGCCATCGGCGGCATGAGCGGGCGGTTGATCACTGGCGTATTGATCGACTTCGTCAGCTGGCACACGGCGATGCTGACCATCGGCGGCCTGGCCCTGGTTGCGGCCCTGGTGTTCTGGAAGGTGTTGCCCGAATCGCGCAATTTCCGCACGCAGTCGATGAACCCGCGCAATCTGCTGGATGGCTTCGTCATGCATTTCAAGGATGCAGGCCTGCCGTGGTTGTTCCTTGAAGCCTTCCTGCTGATGGGCGCCTTCGTCACCCTGTTCAACTACATCGGCTACCGTCTGCTGGCCGAGCCATACCACATGAACCAGGCGCTCGTCGGCTTGCTGTCGGTGGTCTATCTGTCAGGTATCTACAGCTCGGCGCAGGTTGGTGCGCTGGCCGACAAGCTGGGCCGACGCCGGGTGTTCTGGGCCAGCATCGTGGTCATGGCGGCCGGCCTGTTGATGACCCTGGCCGCACCACTGGTACTGGTGATTCTCGGCATGCTGGTGTTCACCTTCGGTTTCTTCGGCGCGCATTCGGTGGCCAGCAGCTGGATTGGCCGCCGGGCGTTGAAGGCCAAGGGGCAGGCTTCTTCGTTATACCTGTTCTGCTATTACGCGGGGTCGAGTGTGGCGGGGACGGCGGGCGGGGTGTTCTGGCATGAATGGGGATGGAATGGGATCGGGCTGTTCATCGGCAGCCTGCTGGCGGTGGCGTTGCTGGTGGCGTTGCGGTTGAGCAAGCTGGCGCCGAAATCGGTGTGAAGCATTCGCGGGGCAAGCCCGCTCCCACAAGTATTGTATTCAGCACATAACTTGTGGGAGCGGCCTTGCCCCGCGAAGAGGCCTTCGGATCAGTTGATGATCTCAACGATATCCACATCCACCTCACGGCTCATCAGGTGCTTCTCCACCTCACCGGTCAGCTTGACCTTGGTCTTGTCGTTGAACGGCGTCGGTGGCAGGTCTTCATCGTCGATCTCGACGGTGATGGTGCCGGTGTTGTCCTTGAACTCGTACTTGTCGTCGTTGTTGGTCTTCTTGATCACATACCCCTGCAGCACCACCGGGGTGTCATCGGCTGCGTCGTTGGCGGCGGCAACGGTGGTCACCGACTGGGCGCCCGGCCCGGTATAGCCGGCGGCCAGGGCAGCGGTGCTGATGAAAGGGGCAAGGATCAATGCGAGATAGCGAGTTTTCATGAGGATCGGGTCCTGTTCCGGTTTTGATGGGACCAGATTAACGACGATCGCTGAATTCAAACTTAATCCAACAAAAAACCGGCCCTGAGGCCGGTTTCCTGTTTGCTGCATCACATCACTGGTGATACTGCGCCGACAGCTCGTGCACAGCATTGATGAACACGCCTGCATGTTCCGGGTCGACTTCCGGGGTGATGCCATGGCCGAGGTTGAACACGTGGCCGGTGCCTTTGCCGTAGCTCGCCAGAATACGCGCCACTTCCTGGCGGATGGCCTCGGGCTTGGCGTAGAGCACGGTCGGGTCCATGTTGCCCTGCAGCGCCACCTTGTCGCCGACCCGGCGGCGGGCATCACCAATTTCGCAGGTCCAGTCCAGGCCCAGCGCATCGGCACCCGCTTCGGCGATGCTTTCCAGCCACAGGCCGCCGTTCTTGGTGAACAGGATCACTGGCACCTTGCGGCCCTCGTGCTCGCGGATCAGGCCGCTGACGATCTTGCGCATGTAGGCCAGGGAGAATTCCTGGTAGGCGGCCGCCGACAGGTTGCCACCCCAGGTGTCAAAGATCTGCACGGCCTGGGCGCCGGCCAGGATCTGGCCGTTGAGGTAGCTGGTGACCGACTGGGCCAGCTTGTCCAGCAACAAGTGCAGGGCTTGCGGGTTGTCGTAGGCCATCGCCTTGGTCTTGCGGAAGTCTTTCGACGAGCCGCCTTCGACCATGTACGTAGCCAGGGTCCACGGGCTACCGGAGAAGCCGATCAGCGGCACACGGCCGTTGAGTTCGCGGCGGATGGTGCTGACCGCGTCCATGACGTAGCCGAGGTCTTTTTGCGGATCGGGGATCGGCAGGGCTTCGATATCGGCCGGGGTGCTGATGACCTTCTTGAAACGCGGCCCTTCGCCGGTTTCGAAGTACAGGCCAAGGCCCATGGCGTCGGGGATGGTGAGGATGTCGGAGAACAGGATCGCCGCGTCCAGCGGGTAGCGGTCCAGCGGCTGCATCGTGACCTCGCAGGCGAACTGCGGGTTCATGCACAGGCTCATGAAGTCGCCGGCCTTGGCACGGCTGGCGCGGTATTCCGGCAGGTAGCGGCCGGCTTGGCGCATCATCCAGACAGGGGTGACGTCTACGGGTTGCTTGAGCAGTGCACGCAGGAAACGATCGTTCTTCAGGGCAGTCATGTCGGCATCCAGCAAAAAAGTGCGGGCATTTTCTCAGACGCCAGCGCAAAAGGCACGGTCGATACCATGCGTTTTGTCTATTGGGTGCCGTAGATCAAGCGATTTTGTATACAAAAATCTTCGCGGGACAAGCCCGCTCCCACAGAGATCGGCGCCGATCTCTGTGGGAGCGGGCTTGCCCCGCGAATGCGATGGATCAGACTTCGAGGTAGTCCAGGATCCCTTCAGCAGCGGTGCGGCCTTCGAAAATGGCAGTCACCACCAGGTCCGAACCGCGCACCATGTCACCACCGGCAAAGATCTTCGGGTTGCTGGTCTGGTGCTTGAACTTGCCCTGCTCCGGTGCCACCACGCGGCCCTGGCTGTCCATCTGGATACCATGCTGCTCGAACCACGGCGCCGGGCTTGGACGGAAGCCGAAGGCGATCACCACGGCATCGGCCGGCAGGATCTCTTCGGAGCCCGGGATTGGCTCGGGGCTGCGGCGGCCACGGGCGTCCGGCTCGCCAAGGCGGGTCTCGACCACTTTCACGCCTTCGACCTTGTCCTCACCGACAATGGCGATCGGCTGGCGGTTGTAGAGGAACTTCACGCCTTCTTCCTTGGCGTTCTTCACCTCCTTGCGCGAGCCCGGCATGTTCGCCTCGTCACGGCGATAGGCACAGGTCACGGCCTTGGCGCCCTGGCGGATCGAGGTGCGGTTGCAGTCCATCGCGGTGTCGCCACCGCCCAGCACCACGACTTTCTTGCCCTGCATGTCGACGAAATCTTCCGGCGACTTCTCGAAGCCCAGGTTGCGATTGACGTTGGCGATCAGGAAGTCCAGCGCGTCATGCACACCCGGCAGGTCCTCGCCTGGGAAACCGCCCTTCATGTAGGTGTAGGTGCCCATGCCCATGAACACCGCGTCGTACTCGGCGAGCAGTTGTTCCATGGTGATGTCGGTGCCCACCTCGGTGTTCAGGCGGAACTCGATGCCCATGCCGGTGAAGACTTCGCGGCGGTTGCTCAGCACGGTCTTTTCCAGCTTGAACTCGGGGATGCCGAAGGTCAGCAGGCCACCGATCTCGGGGTTCTTGTCGAACACCACCGGGGTCACGCCGGCACGCACCAGCACATCGGCGCAGCCCAGGCCCGCCGGGCCTGCGCCAATGATGGCGACGCGCTTGCCGGTCGGTTTGACCTTGGACATGTCCGGGCGCCAGCCCATGGCGAACGCGGTGTCGGTGATGTACTTCTCCACCGAGCCGATGGTCACGGCGCCGAAGCCGTCGTTCAGGGTGCAGGCACCCTCGCACAGACGGTCCTGCGGGCACACCCGGCCGCACACTTCTGGCAGGGTGTTGGTCTGGTGCGACAGCTCGGCGGCGGCCAGGATGTTGCCTTCGGAGACCAGCTTCAACCAGTTGGGGATGAAGTTGTGCACCGGGCACTTCCACTCGCAGTACGGGTTACCGCAGCCCAGGCAGCGGTGCGCCTGCTCCACGGACTGGGCAGGCTTGAACGGTTCGTAGATTTCCACGAACTCTTTCTTGCGCTGGCGCAGCAGCTTTTTCTTCGGGTCCTTGCGGCCCACTTCGATGAACTGGAAGTCGTTACTCAGACGTTCAGCCATTTTTCAAAACCTCTTTACCGCAGTTGCCAGCCTCAGGCTGCAAGCTGCAAGACGATCACTTGAGCACGACGGCCCCCGCGTACGGGGCCCGTCACTTGCAGCTGTTTTTACTGCGGGTTGGCACGGGTGCTGGACAGCAGTTGCTTGAGGTTGGCCGCCTTCGGCTTGACCAGCCAGAAGCGCCGCACATAGTCGTCCAGGTTCTCCGAGAGCTCACGCCCCCACTCGCTGCCGGTTTCTTCCACGTATTCGCCAAGGACCCGCGCCAGGTGGCTGCGGTAGGCTTCCATCGCTTCACCACTGATCCGCTGGATTTCCACCAGTTCGTGGTTGAGCTTGTCGACGAAGCTGTTGTCCATGTCGAGCACGTAGGCGAAACCGCCAGTCATGCCAGAACCGAAGTTGTAACCGGTCTTGCCCAGAACGCAGACAAAGCCACCGGTCATGTATTCACAGCAGTGATCGCCAGTACCCTCGACAACAGCGTGGGCGCCGGAGTTACGCACAGCGAAGCGCTCGCCCGCTGTGCCAGCGGCGAACAGTTTGCCGCCGGTGGCGCCATACAGGCAGGTGTTGCCGACGATGGCGCTGTGCTGGGTTTCGAACGGGCTGCCGGCAGGCGGCACGATGGTGACCTTGCCACCAGTCATGCCTTTGCCGACGTAGTCGTTGGCGTCGCCTTCCAGGTGCAGGTTCAGGCCACCGGCGTTCCACACGCCGAAGCTCTGGCCAGCGGTACCTTTGAAGCGGAAGGTAACCGGCTTGGCGGCCATGCCCTGGTTACCGTACAGCTTGGCGATTTCGCCGGAGATGCGCGCACCGATGGAACGGTCGCAGTTGCAGATGTCGAGGCTGAACTCGCCACCGGCCTGGTCACGGATGGCCGGCAGGGCCATCTCGACCATCTTCTCGGCCAGCTCGCCCTTGTCGAACGGCGGGTTCTTGTCCACTTCACAGAACTGCGGCTTGTCCGCCGGGATGTGCGAGCTGCCCAGCAGCGGCGACAGGTCGAGGTACTGCTGGCGCTCGGTGTCGCCCGGCAGCACGTCGAGCAGGTCGGTACGGCCGATCAGCTCGCCCAGGCTGCGCACGCCCAGCTTGGCCAGCCACTCACGGGTTTCTTCAGCGACGAAGGTGAAGAAGTTGATCACCATGTCGACGGTGCCGATGTAGTGATCCTTGCGCAGTTTGTCGTTCTGCGTGGCTACGCCAGTGGCGCAGTTGTTCAGGTGGCAGATGCGCAGGTACTTGCAGCCCAGGGCGATCATCGGCGCGGTGCCGAAGCCGAAGCTTTCGGCGCCGAGAATGGCCGCCTTGATCACATCCAGGCCGGTTTTCAGGCCGCCGTCGGTCTGCACCCGAACCTTGCCGCGCAGGTCGTTGCCGCGCAGGGTCTGGTGGGTTTCGGCCAGGCCCAGTTCCCACGGGGCGCCAGCGTACTTGATCGACGTCAGCGGCGAAGCGCCGGTGCCGCCGTCGTAACCGGAGATGGTGATCAGGTCGGCATAGGCCTTGGCCACGCCAGCGGCGATGGTGCCTACGCCGGCCTCGGCAACCAGCTTGACCGATACCAGCGCCTGCGGGTTGACCTGCTTGAGGTCGTAGATCAGCTGGGCCAGGTCTTCGATCGAGTAGATGTCGTGGTGCGGCGGTGGCGAGATCAGGGTCACGCCTGGTACCGCATAGCGCAGCTTGGCGATCAGGCCATTGACCTTGCCGCCTGGCAGCTGGCCGCCTTCGCCCGGCTTGGCGCCCTGGGCCACCTTGATCTGCAGCACTTCGGCGTTGACCAGGTATTCCGGGGTGACGCCAAAGCGGCCGGTGGCCACCTGCTTGATCTTCGAGCTGCGGATGGTGCCGTAGCGCGACGGGTCTTCACCGCCCTCACCGGAGTTGGAGCGCGCGCCCAGGCGGTTCATCGCCTCGGCCAGGGCTTCGTGAGCCTCTGGCGACAGTGCGCCCAGCGAGATACCGGCGGAGTCGAAGCGCTTGAGGATGGCCTCCAGCGGCTCGATCTGCTCCAGCGGCAGCGCCTCGTCGGCCACTTTCACTTTCAGCAGGTCGCGGATCATCGACACCGGGCGCTGGTCGACCAGCGTGGTGTATTGCTTGAACTTGGCATAGTCGCCCTGCTGCACGGCAGCCTGCAAGGTGTTGACCACATCCGGGTTGTAGGCGTGGTATTCGCCACCGTGGACGAACTTCAGCAGGCCACCTTGCTGGATCGGCTTGCGCGCGCTCCAGGCCTCGGCGGCGAGCAGCTTCTGGTCGCCTTCGAGGTCGACGAAGCGTGCGCCCTTGATGCGGCTGGACACGCCTTTGAAGCTCAGGCCAACCACTTCCTCGGCCAGGCCCACGGCTTCGAACAGCTGGGCGCCACGGTACGAGGCAACGGTGGAGATGCCCATCTTCGAGAGAATCTTCAACAGGCCCTTGGAGATGCCTTTGCGGTAGTACTTGAAGACTTCGTCCAGGTCGCCCAGCACTTCGCCGGTGCGGATCAGGTCGGCCAGTACTTCATAGGCCAGGTACGGGTACACGGCCGAGGCGCCGAAGCCCAGCAGCACGGCGAAGTGGTGCGGGTCACGCGCGGTGGCGGTTTCGACCAGGATGTTGCTGTCGCAACGCAGGCCCTTCTCGGTCAGGCGGTGATGCACCGCGCCAACGGCGAACGAGGCGTGTACCGGCAGCTTGCCCGGAGCGATATAGCGGTCGCTGAGCACCAGCTGGGTCTTGCCGGCGCGCACCGCTTCTTCGGCCTGGTCGGCGATGTTGCGGATGGCCGCTTCCAGGCCGATGCTTTCCTCGTAGTTGAGGTCGATCAGCTGGCGGTCGAAGCCTTCGCGCTCCAGGTTCATCAGCGAACGCCACTTGGCGGGCGAGATGACCGGCGAGCTGAGGATTACCCGCGAGGCGTGCTCAGGGGATTCCTGGAAGATGTTGCGCTCGGCGCCCAGGCAGATTTCCAGGGACATGACGATCGCTTCGCGCAGCGGGTCGATCGGCGGGTTGGTCACCTGAGCGAACTGCTGACGGAAGAAGTCGTACGGCGAACGCACGCGCTGCGAGAGCACTGCCATCGGCGTGTCGTCACCCATCGAGCCGACCGCTTCCTGGCCCTGCTCGCCGAGTGGGCGCAGCACCTGGTCACGCTCCTCGAAGGTGACCTGGAACATCTTCATGTATTGCTTGAGCTGGTCGCTGTCGTAGCTGGCAGCGCCCTGGTCGTCGGTCAGCGTCGCCTGGATGCGCAGGGCGTGCTGACGCAGCCAGCGCTTGTACGGATGGCGCGACTTCAGGCGGTTGTCGATGGCGTCGGTGTCGAGGATATGACCGGTTTCGGTGTCGACGGCGAGGATCTGGCCCGGGCCGACACGGCCTTTGGCAAGAACTTCTTCAGGCTTGTAGCCCCACACGCCGATTTCCGAGGCGATGGTGATATAGCCATTGGTGGTGGTCACCCAGCGCGCCGGGCGCAGGCCGTTGCGGTCGAGCAGGCACACCGCGTGGCGGCCTTCGGTCATGACGATACCGGCCGGGCCGTCCCACGGCTCCATGTGCATGGAGTTGTATTCGTAGAAGGCACGCAGGTCGGCGTCCATGGTCTCGACGTTCTGCCAGGCTGGCGGTACCAGCATGCGCACGCCGCGGAACAGGTCGATGCCGCCGGTGACCATCAGTTCCAGCATGTTGTCCATGCTCGAAGAGTCGGAACCGACGCGGTTGACCAGCGGGCCGAGCTCTTCGAGGTCGGGGATCTGGTCGTTGGCGAACTTGGTGCGACGGGCCATGGCCCAGTTGCGGTTGCCGGTGATGGTGTTGATCTCGCCGTTGTGGGCGAGGAAGCGGAACGGCTGCGCCAGCGGCCATTTCGGCAGGGTGTTGGTGGAGAAGCGCTGGTGGAACACGCAAATCGCGGTTTGCAGGCGCTCGTCATCCAGGTCCGGATAGAACGCCGCGAGATCGCGCGGCATCATCAGGCCTTTGTAGATGATGGTCTTGTGCGAGAAGCTGCAGATGTAGTGGTCGGTGTCGTGGGCGTTGGCCACGGACGAACGGCGACGGGCACTGAACAGCTTGATGGCGAATTCCTGATCGCTCAGGCCTTCACCGCCAATGAACACCTGTTCGATCTGCGGCAGGCGCTCCAGCGCCAGGCGACCGAGCACGCTGGTGTCGATCGGCACTTTGCGCCAGCCAACCAGGCTCAGGCCGGCAGCCAGGATTTCGCGGTCCATGTTGGCGCGAGCGGCTTCGGCTTTTACCGGGTCCTGGTTGAAGAACACCATGCCGACGGCGTACTGCTTGGGCAGCTCGACGGCGAAGTGTTCCTGAGCCATGGCGCGCAGGAATTGATCGGGCTTCTGCATGAGCAGACCGCAACCGTCACCGGTCTTGCCGTCGGCGTTGATGCCGCCGCGGTGGGTCATGCAAGTCAGTGCCTGCATGGCGGTTTGCAGAAGGTGGTGGCTCGGTTCGCCCGTCATATGGGCGATCAGGCCAAAACCACAGTTGTCCTTGAATTCTTCGGGATGGTACAGACCTGTTTTCATAGACACTTTCTCACCAGGTTCACCTCTCAACCGGAGGCAAATCTCTTTTTTAACAACCACTTACCATCCACGCCGATCAAATGCCAGCTTTTTTGCGGTGGCCATGGAAAACCATTGTTGCACAGCGACAGCGATACTCACAAATTTTCATGTCTCACCATTGAAAATTTATGTCGCAATTTTGAATGTTTTTCGCCATGCGCCGTGATAGCGGCTTGGCTCGAGTCTGAAGCGTTTCAGCCATGACTGCAAGGTGGGCTTGTGGCCGGCAGCCTGGGACAGAAAAGCCTGCCGCGCTCGGGCGCAGCAGGCTAGACGAAAGTCAGTGTTCGCTCAGCAACTGGGCAGCGGGGTGGTGCCGCCCGGAAGGTAATCAGCGAGCCGTGGCCAGCTCTTGTTGGACGCTGGCGACGGTACGTGGCCAAGGTTTACCAGCCTGGACCTTCGCTGGCAAGTTCTTGATTGCCGCAACCGCTGCATCACGGTTGGCGAAGCTGCCGTAAGTGACCACGTACAGCGGCTTGCCCTGCAGGCTTTTCTTGAAGTAGCGATAGTCGCCACCCTGCGCCTTGACGAAAGCCTGGGCCGACGCCTCGGAGCTGGTGCCGAGAATTTGTACCACATAATTGCCAGGTTTCTGGCCCGAGTACCAACCTCCGTTGCTACCACCAGTGGCTGGTTTTTCAGCCGGCTTGGCGGTGGCCACCTGAGCTGGCGCCGGGGCCGGCTTGGCAGGTGCAACCGGCTTGGCCGGCTGGGTTGCGACGGGTTTCGGCGCAGGCGCTACCGGCTGCGCCGGAGCGGTGTTGGTGGTGGCCTGGGCCATGCTCGGCGCCGGGCCAGCCGTCGCCCCCTGGGGTGGCGCGATGGTGGTCACGGTCGGCGGATTGCCTGGCTGCAGCGCGGTGTCGCCTGCCGGGCTACCTTCCTCGCCCTCACCCATGCCAGCAGCCTGAGCCAGCGGCTCGCGCATTACCGGCTGCGACTGGCCAACCAGGGGCAATGGCATCGGCTGCGACGAGCCAGAGAATTCGATGGCCGGGTCTTTCGAGTTGCCATCGCCCAGTGGCAACTGCGCCTGGGCGGCTGGCGCGTCGGTCGGCGCCTTGTCACCTTTCTTCGGCATCAGCACCGCGGCAGCAACAGCGACCACGACCACAGCGGACAGCGCGAGCACGTGTTTCTTAGGCATTTTGAACCCCATGGTTGGTCGCTTGGCCGTGGTACGGCTGGCGATCATGGCTTCGATCAAGGTATCGCGGGCGACCTGGTTGATGTTGCCAGGCCAACCGTCGGAGTTTTCATGGATATCGACGAGCTGTTCACGGGTGAACACTTCGATGCCCCGGCCGGCGCCTTCCAGGCGCTGTTCCAGGTACTCGCGGGTCTCTTCTTCGCTGTAGGGGGCGAGCTCGATGACGTGGAAGCGCTCTTCCTCGACGTGAATCTCGTCCAACCCGGCGATCAGTGACGGCTCACCGAACAGGAACACGTGCGGGCGCCCTTCCGGGACACCTGCCGCCAGCTCCAGCAACGCTTGGAGTGCCGACTCGTCAAGTTGTTCCGCATCGTCCACCAGCAAGTACACTTCCTGCCCGGTCAGGGCAAGCTGCACCACCTTGGACAGAATCGCCTGCACCTCAGGCTGGGCCACTTCCAGCGACTGGGCCACCTGGCCCAGCACACTGGCGGCATCGCTGGCGCCGCGGGCCGAAACCACAACGCTTTGCACCGACTGTTTGTTGGTGCTGGCCACCAGGGCCTGGCGCAGCAGGGTCTTGCCACTGCCTACAGGCCCGGTAACCACCAGCATCAACTGGCTGTAGCGTGCCAGGTGATGCAGCTGGCCGAGCACAGGCTTGCGCTGGGCAGGGAAGAACTTGAAGCCGGGCACACGCGGCGCGAACGGATCGTGGCTCAACTGGTAGTGGTCGAGAAACGCCTCATCGGCATGCAAACTGGTCATTGCGCTGTCACAACCTCAAAGCTGGGCCACGATCGCGCGGTAATCCGCCGACAACGTGGCCTGAAGAATCTCTTTCGGATAGTCGTCGGTGACCACGGCTTCGCCCATCTGGCGCAGCAGCACCAGGCGCAGGCGCCCATCGATCACTTTCTTGTCGACCGCCATATGCTCCATGAAATGCGCCGGGGTCATTTCCTGTGGTGGCACCACCGGCAAACCTGCATCCTGCAGCAGGCGGATTGCGCGATCACGCTCGGACTGGTCGATCCAGCCCAGGCGCATCGACATTTCCAGAGCCATTACCGTGCCCGCTGCCACGGCTTCGCCGTGCAACCAGACACCGTAGCCCATGTGGGTTTCGATGGCATGCCCGAAGGTATGCCCCAGGTTGAGCGTGGCACGCACGCCGGACTCGCGCTCATCGGCGCCAACCACGGCGGCCTTGGCCGCGCACGAGCGACGGATCGCCTCGGTCAAGGCTGCAGGCTCCAGGGCACGCAGCGCCTTGATATTGTCTTCGAGCCAACCGAGGAAGGGCTTGTCGCAGATCAGGCCGTACTTGATCACTTCGGCCAGGCCCGCCGACAGCTCGCGATCGGGCAGGGTCTTGAGACTGGTAGTGTCGATCAGCACCGCATTGGGCTGATAGAAGGCACCGACCATGTTCTTGCCCAGTGGGTGGTTAATGCCGGTCTTGCCACCGACCGAGGAATCCACCTGGGACAACAGGGTAGTTGGCACCTGAATGAAATCGACACCGCGCTGGTAGCAGGCAGCGGCGAAGCCGGCCATGTCACCGATCACACCGCCGCCGAGGGCCACCACGGTGGTACGGCGATCATGGCGGGCGGTGAGCAGGCCATCGAAGATCAGCTGCAGGGTTTCCCAGTTCTTGTAGGCTTCGCCGTCCGGCAGGATCACCGGCAGCACCGAGTAGGCACCGAGGGTCTTGCTCAGGCGTTCGAGATACAAGGGCGCGACGGTCTCGTTGGAAACGATGGCCACCTGCCGGCCGGCAATATGCGGCGCCAGCAGTTCTGGCTGGTCCAGCAAGCCTTCGCCAATGTAGATCGGGTAGCTGCGCTCGCCCAGGTCGACCTTTAGTGTCTGCATGTATCCCCACAATGTACTAGGGCGCGGCGCCGGCTGATCGACCCACGCGGTAACGTTGAACCTCGCCTCAGCGCTGGCCGAGAATAGTCCCGGCTTAGCGGGGCGGCAACTGCTGCAAGCGCTCGAGAATATCGAGCACTACCATACGCGGCGGCCGTTCGTCGGTTTCCACCACCAGGTCGGCGATCTCGCGATAAAGCGGGTCACGGGTTTCCAGCAAGTTGCGCAACGTCGCCTCCGGATTGGCGGTACGCAGCAATGGCCGGTTGCGATCACGCGCGGTACGTCCTACCTGCTGTTCCACCGAGGCATGCAGGTAGATCACCCGGCCGCCCTTGTGCAGAGCTTTGCGGTTGGCCTCGCGCATCACCGCGCCGCCACCGGTGGCAACGACCACGCCATCGAGCTCGCAGAGCTCGGCGATCATCGCCTCCTCACGGTCACGAAAGCCCGGCTCGCCTTCCTTATCGAAGATCCACGGGATGTTGGCGCCGGTTCGCAGTTCGATTTCCTTGTCGGAATCTTTGAACAGCAGGCGCAGCTCTTTGGCCAACAGGCGTCCGATGGTGCTCTTTCCAGCGCCCATGGGCCCTACAAGTATCAAATTTCGCACAGAATCAACGACTCACAGCAATCGCCTGGTCACTCATGATACGCGGAGTCAGGAAGACCAGCAGCTCGGATTTTTTCTCTTGTAATGCATCGCGTCGAAACAGCCGCCCAACATACGGCAGATCGCCGAAAAATGGCACCTTGTCGACCACATTGTTTTGCGTGGTCGAGTACACACCGCCAATTACGATGGTTTCACCATCGGCTATGCGCACCTTGGCATTGACTTCGTTCTTGCGGATCGGCGGCACATCATTCAAGGCATTGACGTAGTCGGGCTCATCCTTGGTCACCTTGACCGCCATGATGACCTTGCCGTCTGGTGTGATCTGCGGGGTAACCTCCAACGATAGCGACGCCTCGCGAAATGCCACCGATGTGGCACCGCTTCTGGTCGTCTCCTGGTACGGCACCTCGGTGCCCTTCAGTATCCGAGCGGTTTCCTTGTCGGCGGTAACTACCTTGGGCTGGGAAATGATTTCTCCATTGCCGGTCTTCTCCATGGCGCTGAGTTCCAGGTCCAGCAACACGCCCTTGCGAAGCAGACCCAGGCCAATGCTGGAGCCGGCCCGCTCCACCCCCAGGTCGACGAAAACGTCCTTGCCCAATTGCGGCGCTTCGCCATACAGCCGCTGCCCCCAGCGCACGCCGAGGCTTTTTTCGTAGTCGACGTTAGCCTCGACAATGCGCGCTTCGATCGCCACCTGGCGCACCGGGACGTCCAGTTGCGCCACCAACTGCCGCAACTCGGCGAGGCGGTCCGCCGGCTGATGCGCCACCAGAGTGTTGGTGCGGGCATCGACACTCAAACTGCCGCGCCCGGTCAGGATGCCATCGTCGGCCAGTGTCGCCAGCAGCAACTCGGCAAGCTCGGAGGCTTCGGCGTGGTGGATCGGCAACAACTCTCGCCGCAATGGCTGCAATTGGGCATCCAGCTCCTGCCCAAGGCGCGCGCCAATGGATTGCTCGGCCAACTCCGCCGCTGGCGCCACCAGCAGGACGTTGCCCTCCTGGCGCCGGGCCAACCCTTTGCTGTGCAACACCAGCTCCAGGGCCTGATCCCAGGGTACGTCCTGCAGGCGCAGCGTCACGTTGCCCTGTACCGTGTCGCTGGCGACCAGATTGACCCCCGCGTAATCGGCCAGTACCTGCAGCACCGAGCGCACTGCCACGTCCTGGAAGTTCAGCGAGATCGGCTCACCTCGGTATGGTGTTGCCGCCAGCAATGGCATCGGCAACATCGTTACCATCAGCCACATCATCAACCCTTTCATCGTCCTCCTTGACCTCCCTGTCCACGCCCTTCCTGAGCGTCAGTGTCACCCCGCGTTCGCGCCACCTGCCGCCCACGAACAGCCGCTCCCGCACCTCGACCCGCTGCTCGTCGACATGGACCACCACGCCCTCATCGCGACCCAAGCGATCACCCGGACGCACACGGTACAAGCGCCCGGCAGATGACAGCAGCGCTTCGAACGCCATGCCCCGCGACAAACTGCCGACCATCTCCAGATGAGCCAGCGGAACCCCTGCCAGCCCTTCACGGACAATGCGGCCAGACCAGGATGAAAAGGGATCGATCGCGGGTGGTAAAACCTCGTCACGTGCGGGCAGCAGGGCCAGTGAGCTTGGCTCCGGCACAGGCCCATCTGCCTGATAGGCATTCACCCTCAGGCGCAAACGCAGCAAGCCAGGCCTCTCCATGATTCTGGTTATCTGCAGGTCCCCGGCACTCAGCAGGCGAAGCTGGCCAAGCCACTCATCCAGCCACATGCGTAACGCCGCATAACGGCCAACCACCTGCAAATCCAGGGGTGTTTGCCGAAAACCTGGCTGTTTTACCTCATCAAGTACATCGAGCTGTTCGAAGTGCAGCCCGTGCGCATGCCCCGAAGCAGACAACTGATCGAGCAAATCGCTGAGATCTTCGCCTGCTGCCAGTCGCCAGCGAGCTTCCTGCAAACGCAACGTGGCCTGAACCAAGGCCTCGCGGATACCCGCGCGCGCCGATACCTGCGCGGAGCTGGCCTGCTGCTGCTCGCTCAACGCCTTGTGCCTTACCTGTTCCACCTGCTGCAGCTGCCGCCACTCAGACCAGCGAATCAGGCTGCCCAGCGCAAGTACGAGGCAAGCGGCCACAACCGGCAGGACACTGTGCAAGAAGCGTGAGCGAACGACGAAAGCCTGCCAATCCAGGCGGTAAAGCAGGTTCATGACCTGGCCGCCGAGGTGCGCGCGAGCAGCAGAAACTTATCGCCGGCAGGCAAACTCTTCATCCATTTGAGTTCCAGATCAAGCACCACGCCAGAGAGTCCAAAATCACGCATGAACTGCGCCAGCACAGTCCCGGAAACGGCGACCCCTGTGATGTGCAGCCGGGCGCCCTCGAGCTTGAGCTCGTCCACCTGTACACCCTCGGGCAATGACCGCTCGAGACCGGCGAACAGCGGTGTCATGAGCGCCCGATCAGCGTGCAAAGCGGCCAGTGCATCCGTTTGGTCGCGCACCGACTCGAGCGTCTGCCGGGCACTTTCAAGCTCCGCCAGCTGCGCATCCAGGCGCTCAATGGCGACTTGCCGGCTGCTGTTGGCCACGGCCTGTTGCTGGGCCCGCTGCCGCGCCAGCTGGTCCATCACCAGCACCACGCAAAGCCCCACGAACACACCGCCAACCACCTGAAAGCGCAAGCGCCTCAGCGCCGCCGAGCGTTGCTGCTCACGCCACGGCCGCAGGTTTATGCGCAGCATCAGAGAAGCTCCCCCAGCGCCAGAGCGCATGCCAAGGTCATACCGCTGTCATGACATTCAAGGCCATTCACCGGGGAAAGGAGGCGACACGGCATGTTCAAACGTTCACTCAGCACTTTTAGTGCGCCTTGTTCGAGCGGCAGGGTGCTGGCCACTACCAACTCTTCCAGCTGCAGGCCATCGACCAACGATTCATCCAGCCGCTGCAGAGGCACTTCGCGCCGTTGGGGCAGCACATCTTGCGACCAGTAATGCAAGGTCGCACTGGCGGGTTCCAGCCGCAGCAGCGCCGCGCCGCTTGCCAGAGGTTGCGGCAGGAGTCGTCGCAAAGCGATGCTATCGACCTCCACGGCCACCAGCTCCAGCCCTACCTCATCGAATATCGTCTCGATGGGCTGCAGAACAGACTGTCTGGTGGCCGCCACCAAAAGGTCCTGAGCGTTGACCTGGCCCGCTGAAGCCCCCAGCACCTGAAAATCCATCACCAGGTCTTCCAAAGGGAACGGGAACAACTGATCGGCATCAGCCAGCAGCTGCGTTTCCATCTCGGCTGCTGGCTGCTGTTTCGGCCATTGGCACACCTTGCAGATCACCTGCGTGGCGGGCAATGCCACAGCGGCTCGGCGCTGACGACTGCCGCAGCGACGATAAGCATTGTGAAGCGCGCCGAGCACGCGATCAGGGGTCTGCCACCAGTCTGCAGCGGCAGATGGTTCGAATTGTTCAACCCACCAGGCAACCCGCTCATAGCGCCCTTTGCGCCGGCGTAGCTGCACAATTCGTACAGAATCGGAGGCAATCTCCACCCCCAGCAGTGAACCGGCATCCTTGCCCATGCGTCCAAGCATCGCGACTTCCTTGTGATAACCGTTAACTCGCACCGCCCCCTGAGACAGCCAAACGGTGCAGCGGGCCGCCCGGCCGGTCACCCGGCAGGGCGAAAAATGCTTATAATGCCCAGCGTTTTTTTCGTCCGCCGGCTCCGTGCTCAACTCACCCCTCAACCTGGACACCCAAAAGCCTTGATACGCCTGCTGAAGTTCTTCTGGTGGTCTTTCGTCGCAGTCATCTGCGCGCTCGTACTCGGTGTGAGCGGTGCGTTTCTGTATCTTAGCCCCAACCTGCCGTCGGTCGATTCGCTCAGAAGCATCCAGTTGCAGATACCCCTGAGGGTGTACAGCAGCGATGGCAAACTCATTGCCGAGTTTGGCGAAATGCGCCGCTCGCCGATCCGTTTTGCAGACATCCCCCCACAGTTCATTCAGGCGCTTCTGTCAGCTGAGGACGACAATTTCCTCAACCACTACGGGGTCGATCCGAGCAGCCTGATGCGCGCCGCGACCCAGCTGGTCAAAACCGGTCATATCCAGACCGGCGGCAGCACCATCACCATGCAGGTGGCGAAGAACTTCTTCCTCACCAGCGAGCGCAGCTTTTCGCGCAAAACCAACGAAATCCTGCTGGCCCTGCAGATCGAACGTGAGCTGACCAAGGATGAGATCCTCGAGCTGTACGTGAACAAGATCTACCTGGGCAACCGCGCCTACGGCATCGATGCCGCTGCGCAGGTGTACTACGGCAAGTCGATTCGTGACGTGAGCCTGGCGCAGATGGCGATGATCGCCGGCCTGCCCAAGGCACCATCGCGCTTCAACCCGCTGGCCAACCCGGTGCGCGCGAAAGAGCGCCGTGACTGGATCCTCGGCCGCATGTACAAGCTCGGCAAGATTGACGAGGCGAGTTACCAGACCGCCCTGGCCGAGCCGCTCAATGCCAGCTACCACGTGCCTGCGCCTGAAGTGAGTGCGCCGTACATCGCCGAGATGGCGCGCGCCGAAATGGTCGGGCGCTATGGCAGCGAGGCCTACACCGAAGGTTTCCGCGTCACCACCACGGTGCCGAGCGACATGCAGGAAATGGCCAACAAGGCAGTGCTCAATGGCTTGTCGGACTACGACGAGCGCCACGGCTACAGGGGCCCGGAATCACGCTTCCCGGGCAAGACCCAAGCGGCCTGGCTGCAGGAGTTGAACAAGCAGCGCACGCTGGGCGGGCTCGAGCCGGCCATCGTTACCCTTGTAGAGAAGACCGGCCTGAAAGTGCTGACCCGAGGTGGCAAGGTAGAAGATGTCGCCTGGGACACCATGAAATGGGCGCGCCCGTTCATCAACACCAACGCTCAAGGCCGCGCTCCGCAATCGCCGTCAGACGTCGCTCAGGTCGGCGATCTGGTGCGCCTGCAGCGCCTGGATGACGGCAAGCTCAAGTTCAGCCAGGTTCCTGGCGCCCAGAGCGCATTGGTAACCCTGGACCCATACAACGGCGCCATTCGCGCGCTGGTCGGTGGCTTCTCGTTCGAACAGAGCAACTACAACCGTGCGATGCAGGCCAAGCGCCAGCCCGGCTCAAGCTTCAAGCCGTTCATCTACAGCGCTGCATTGGACAGCGGCTATACCGCCTCCAGCCTGGTCAACGACGCCCCGATCGTGTTCGTCGACGAGTATCTGGACAAGGAATGGCGACCGAAGAATGACACCAACACCTTCCTCGGACCGATTCGCATGCGCGAAGCGCTGTACAAGTCGCGCAACCTGGTCTCGATCCGCCTGCTGCAGGCCATGGGCGTAGGCCGTACCATCGACTACATCGCCAAATTCGGCTTCAACAAGCAGGACCTGCCGCGCAACCTGTCGCTGGCGCTGGGTACCGCGACGCTGACGCCGATGGAGATCGCCACCGGCTGGAGCACCTTCGCCAACGGCGGTTACAAGATCAGCCCTTACCTGATCGACCGCATCGAGAGCCGCAGCGGCGAAACGCTGTTCACCGCCAACCCGGCACGCGTACCGCAAGGCGCCGAAGACCAGGCAGGCCTTGCCGCGCCAGAGCAGCCGATCAGTACGGCGGCCATGCCGGGCGAGGCGCCGTCCGCCTTTGGCCAGATAGCGCCCGCACCGCAGGCACCGGTCATTGCCGAGCAGATCATCGATGGCCGCACCACCTACATCCTCACCAGCATGCTGCAGGATGTGATCAAACGCGGCACCGGGCGCCGGGCGCTGGCCCTGGGCCGCACCGACCTGGCGGGCAAGACCGGCACCACCAACGAGTCCAAGGATGCCTGGTTCTCCGGGTACAACGCCGATTACGTCACCACGGTCTGGGTCGGTTTCGATCAACCGGAGACCCTGGGACGCCGTGAATACGGCGGCACTGCGGCGCTGCCGATCTGGATGAGTTTCATGGGGGCGGCGCTGAAGGACAAGCCGGCTCACGCACCTGCCGAGCCTGAAGGCATTCTTAGCCTGCGAGTAGATCCGGTCAGCGGCCGTGCGGCCTCGCCAAGCACGCCAAACGCCTACTTCGAGCTGTTCAAGGCCGAAGATTCGCCACCGTCGGTGGATGAGCTGGGCAATGGTGCGGCACCAGGCAGCCCGCTGCCGGCGGATGAAGCGGCGCCGATGGATCTGTTCTGACCGAGGATCGGCACTGGCCTCTTCGCGGGGCAAGCCGGGACACCGGACAGCCACTCCCACACGGATTGCATGCCGCCTGAGGCATTTCGCCGGTAGGAGCGGATTTATCCGCGAAGCAGGCACCGCGGTGCATGGCACGGGCTTCGCCCGTGTTCGCGGCTGAAGCCGCTCCCACTGGGATCGCGCAGCTTTTTTTACGCTTTGTGGAAGACGGTTGCTCCCACATGGCCGGCCCAGGCAAATAAAAAGCCCCGACTCTAACGAGCCGGGGCTTTTTTGTGTCACCAGGCCTTCAATCAGCCGTTGAACACTTCATCCACGCTCTTGAGCGGGTAGTGCTTCGGATACGGCAGGGTGGCCACGCCAGATTCGATGGCAGCCTTGGCCACGGCATCGGAAACGACGGTGATCAGGCGCGCGTCCAGCGGCTTCGGAATGATGTACTCACGACCGAATTCCAGGCCTTCAACGCCGTAGGCTTCGCAGACCTCCTTCGGCACTGGCAGCTTGGCCAGGTCTTTCAGGGCGATGGCGGCGGCGATTTTCATCTCTTCGTTGATGCGCTTGGCGCGAACGTCCAGGGCACCACGGAAGATGAACGGGAAGCCCAGTACGTTGTTGACCTGGTTCGGGTAGTCGGAACGACCGGTAGCCATGATCACATCGCTGCGGGTGGCGTGAGCCAGCTCTGGCGAGATTTCCGGATCCGGGTTCGAGCAGGCGAACACGATCGGGTTGGCCGCCATCGACTTCAGGCCTTCCGGGCTCAGCAGGTTCGGGCCGGACAGGCCAACGAACACGTCAGCACCGTTCAGGGCATCAGCCAGGGTACGCTTGTCGGTGGCGTGGGCGAACTGGGCCTTGTACTGGTTCAGGTCGTCGCGGCCAGCGTGGATCACGCCGCTGCGGTCGATCATGAAGATGTTCTCGACCTTGGCACCCATGCTGACCAGCAGCTTCATGCAGGAGATCGCGGCAGCGCCGGCGCCCAGGCAGACGATCTTGGCGTCTTCGAGCTTCTTGCCGGCGATTTCCAGGGCGTTGATCATGCCGGCCGCGGTCACGATCGCGGTGCCGTGCTGGTCGTCGTGGAAGACCGGAATGTCGCACTGCTCGATCAGGGTGCGTTCAATTTCGAAGCACTCAGGTGCCTTGATGTCTTCGAGGTTGATGCCACCGAAGGTGATCGAGATGCGGCGAACGGTGTCGATGAAAGCTTGTGGGCTTTCCGACTCGACTTCGATGTCGAACACGTCGATACCGGCGAAACGCTTGAACAGAACGCCCTTGCCTTCCATGACCGGCTTGGAAGCCAGTGGGCCGAGGTCACCCAGACCGAGGATGGCGGTGCCATCGGAAATCACTGCGACGAGGTTGCCCTTGCCGGTGTATTTGTAGGCCAGCTCAGGATCACGGCCAATTTCACGTACCGGTTCTGCAACGCCTGGGCTGTAGGCCAGGGCGAGATCGCGGGCGGTGGCGGTGGGCTTGGAGAGCTCGACGCTCAGTTTCCCCGGACGAGGTTGAGCGTGATATTCGAGAGCGGCGGTTTTCAGGTCTGACATGGTGGGCATTCCGCTATTTACTGTTCTGACGGACCGCCGAGGATACGCAAAGAGCCGGGGAGCTACAAGACTGGCCGGTCACTTGTGTCAAGGCCTTTAGCCTACGACTTTACGCTATAACACACGGGGGCATTGGAGCCATCAGTGTGTACAATCCAATAGCGAAATGTCTACATCTTTTCAGCCTGAGATGCGCTCCAACATGCTCGGATCGGTCAATGGCAACACCCAGCGTCGCTGCCCCGGTTTCAGCCCACCCCTGCGGGAACGATCCAGCACCCAACCGCGCGCCTCGACCTGGCGTCCCTTGAGGTTATCGAAGAAGCTGGCGGGGAAGTTGCGTTGCAGACGAGCGGGAACCTGCAGCACCACACCGGTTTCCAGCTCCAGCCAGACGCCACCCCGGTTGCGTGAAATGCCCTGGATCCTGCCCTCGATCAGCGCAAAGCCTGATTGCCTGAGCTCATCGGCGCGCAGCGCCGGGGTACTGCGCCAGAGGCCAATGCGCGCCTTGCGCGCCGACTGCTCGGCCGCTTGCTGGCAGGCCACCAGGCGCACATTCGGCGCCACAGCCACGCGATAGCCGAACCCCTCGCTGAGCAACTGCGCTTCAAGATTGTCGCCATTGCGGGCGTAAACATGGGCCAGTGTGCGCCCGTACTTGTCCTTGGCCTCGACACCCTGCACCAGCCCCACACGCCCATCACTGGCTTTGACCAAGGCCTGCAGGCGCCGCTTGGCAGCTTCGGCATAGGGCTCGCTGGTGCGCCCCTTGCGCCCGATTTCCGGCGCGTTGATGCCGATCATGCGCACGCTGCGGCCGTCGGTCAGGCGCAGCGTGTCGCCATCGACCACCTGACGCACCGCCACCTGCTGCGGCCGGTCCGGTAGCGGGCAAAATGCCCAGGCCGAGGTTTGCCAGATTGCGCCCACAAAAAAGGCGCCCACGAGGGGCGCCTTTTTCAGCAACAATGCGAAGCCCGAAGGATTCGCCGTGCGCATGATTACTTCTTGGTACCGAACATACCGAAGCGATCGGCGAACTTCTGTACGCGACCACCGGTGTCCAGGACTTTCTGCTTACCGGTGTAGAACGGGTGGCAGAGGTTGCAAACGTCGATCGCCAGGGTGCTGCCCAGGGTCGAACGGGTTTCGAATTTGTTGCCGCAGCTGCAGGTGACTGCAACAGCTTCGTAGTTCGGATGAATATCGGCTTTCATGGTCACTTCCTCAAGCTGCGTGCCGCCACCCAACACCCATTGTTGAATACCGCACGTAATTAGGCGGCGAATAATACCAGAGCTTGGCGTCAACGCAAGTTGTCGCTTGCACCGACCGTCGTCTGCTAGGCTCGCCAGTCTTTGAAACGCCCTGCGAGACCTTCCGCGTGTCCGACGTCATCCTGCGCCTTGCCCTGCCATCCCCGCTGCGTCGCCTGTTCGACTATCGGGCACCGGCGAGCATGGCGCGCCAGGTGCTCACCCCAGGCATGCGCATTCGCGTGCCGTTCGGCCGCCGCGAAATGATTGGCGTGCTGGTCGAGGTGTGCGACCAGAGCGAGGTGCCGGCCGATAAGCTTAAACCGGCCAGCGACCTGCTGGACCCGATTTCGCCAGTGCCGCCAGCATTGTTCAAGCTGTGCCTGTGGACCGCCCAGTACTATCAGCACAGCCTCGGCGACACCCTGAGCTGGGCATTGCCCACACTGCTGCGCCAGGGCGAACCGGCCGAAATGCGCCAGGAGCGCTTCTGGCACGTCGCCCCCGATGCTCGCCTCGAAGACCCGCGCATCGCCCGCGCACCGCGCCAACGCGACGCGCTCAAGACCCTGGCCCAGCATCCTCACGGCGTGGCCCACAGCCTGCTGAGCAAGCTCAACCTGAACAAGGACAGCCTCGACCTGCTGCTGGCCAAGGACCTGGTTCGCCTGGAAACACGCCGCCATCTGCCGGCACAACGCCATGAGCACTGGCTGGCCCAACCGGAATTGCCGCTCAACGACGAACAACGCGAGGCCTTCGATGCTGTGCGCGAGGGCTTCGACAGCTTCAACGCCTTCCTCCTGGCCGGCGTCACTGGCAGCGGCAAGACCGAGGTCTACCTGCAGTTGATCCGCGAAACCTTGGAGGCTGGCAAGCAGGCGCTGGTGCTGATCCCCGAGATCAACCTGGGCCCACAGACCCTGGCGCGCTTCGAGCAGCGCTTCAACGCTCGCATCGCCCTGTTGCACTCGGCGGTCAATGACCGCGAACGCCTCGACGCCTGGCTGGCGGCGCGCGATGGCGAGGCCGATATCATCATCGGCACGCGCTCGGCACTGTTCACGCCGATGAAGAACCCCGGCCTGATCATCATCGACGAAGAACACGACGGCTCTTATAAACAGCAGGAAGGCCTGCGCTATCACGCCCGAGACCTGGCGCTGGTGCGCGCCCATCAGGAAAACATCCCGATCCTGCTCGGCTCGGCCACGCCCTCGCTGGAAACCCTGCACAACGCCCTGACCGGCCGCTACCGCCTGCTGCGCATGAACCAGCGCGCCGGCGGCGCACGCCCGCCGCGGATGATACGCCTGGATGTGAAGAGCCTGCCGCTGGACAGCGGCATCAGCGGCCCGCTGCAACAGGCAATCCGCCAGACTCTGGAGGCCGGCCAGCAGGTGCTGGTGTTCCTCAACCGTCGCGGCTTCGCACCGACCTTGCTGTGCCACGACTGCGGCTGGCTCTCGGAGTGCCCACGCTGCGATGCGCGCATGACCGTGCACCAACGCTCCGGCGTGCTGCGCTGCCACCACTGCGGCTACGACGAGCGCCTGCCGCACCAGTGCCCGAAGTGCAGCCACGTCGACCTGCGTGCGGTGGGGGCTGGCACCGAGCGCGCCGAGGAACGCCTGAAAGTGCTGTTCCCCGATTACCCGATCTTGCGCGTGGACCGCGACAGCACCGCGCGCAAGGACGCCATGCACAACCTGTTCACCACCATCCAGCGCGGCCAGCCGAGCATCCTGGTCGGCACTCAGATGCTGGCCAAGGGGCACCACTTCCCGCGGGTGACTCTGGTCGCCATCCTGGATGCCGACGGCGGGCTGTTCTCCGGCGATTTCCGCGCCACCGAGCGCATGGCCCAGCTCATCGTGCAAGTGGCCGGACGCGCAGGGCGGGCCGAAGAGCCCGGCAAGGTGGTGATCCAGACCCACCTTGCCGACCACCCGCTACTGGTGCAACTGACCGAGCAAGGCTACTTCGCGTTCGCCGAACAGGCCCTGGACGAGCGCCGCGCCGCCGGCCTGCCGCCCTACTCCCATCTCGCCCTGTTGCGTGCCGAGGCGCACAAACCGGGGCAGGCCGAAGGCTTCCTCGACGAAGCCTGCAGCGCGGCGGAGCGCCTGGTAGCCGAGCAACGCTTGCCCGGTATTGAACTGTTGGGGCCAGTGCCCGCTCCGATGGAACGCAAGGCCGGGCGCTTCCGTGCCCAACTGTTGATCCAGGCCAATACCCGGGCGCCCTTGCATCGACTGATCAGTGCCTGGTTGCTAGTGTTGGAGCAGCTGCCAAGCGGGCGGCAAGTACGTTGGTCGCTGGATGTCGACCCCGTCGACCTTTATTGAGCTGCACGCTCAAAGGTTGGCAACCCGGCCCCGGCAACGGATAATGCCCAGTTTTTCCACCTGCGCACCCAGGCGCTCCACCGCGCTAGCGGTCGAAAAGAGATCCCCATGAAAGACACCATTCGCCAGCTGATCCAGCAAGCCCTCACCCAACTCGTCACCGACGGTGTGCTGCCTGAAGGGCTGTCGCCGGCGATCCAGGTGGAAAACGCCCGCGACAAGACCCACGGCGACTTCGCCAGCAACATCGCCATGATGCTGGCCAAGCCGGCCGGCATGAAACCGCGGGACCTGGCCGAAAAACTGATCGACGCCCTGCCGTCGAGCAGCGACATCAGCAAGGTCGAGATCGCCGGCCCCGGCTTCCTGAACTTCTTTCAGAACACCGACGCCCTGGCCAATCGCCTGGACGCGGCGCTGGCCGATGATCACCTGGGCGTACGCAAGGCCGGCCCGTGCGAGAAAGTCGTGATCGACATGTCGGCACCGAACCTGGCCAAAGAGATGCACGTTGGCCACCTGCGCTCGACCATCATCGGCGACAGCGTCGCGCGCGTGCTGGAGTTCCTCGGTGACAACGTCATCCGCCAGAACCACGTCGGCGACTGGGGCACCCAGTTCGGCATGCTGATGGCCTACCTGCAGGAAAACCCGATCACCAGCGACGAGCTGTCGGACCTGGAAAACTTCTACCGCGCGGCGAAAAAACGCTTCGACGAATCGGAAGAGTTCGCCACCCGCGCCCGCGGCCTGGTGGTCAAGCTGCAGGCCGGCGACCCTGAGTGCCTGGCGCTGTGGACGCGCTTCAAGGACATCTCGCTGTCGCACTGCCAGAAGACCTACGAGCTGCTCAACGTCAAGCTGACCATGGCCGACGTGATGGGCGAAAGCGCCTACAACGCCGACCTGGCCAACGTGGTGGCCGACCTCAAGGCCAAGGGCCTGCTGGTCGAAGACCAGGGCGCGCAGTGCGTATTCCTGGAAGAATTCAAGAACAGCGAAGGCGAGCCACTGCCGGTGATCGTGCAGAAGGCCGATGGCGGCTACCTGTACGCCACCACTGACCTTGCAGCCGTGCGCTACCGCAGCAATGTGCTGCAGGCCGACCGCGCGCTGTACTTCGTCGACCAGCGCCAGGCCCTGCACTTCAACCAGGTATTCGAAGTGGCGCGCCGCGCAGGCTTCGTCGGCCACCCGATGCAGATGGAGCACATGGGCTTCGGCACCATGAACGGCGCCGATGGCCGCCCGTTCAAGACCCGTGACGGCGGCACCGTGAAGCTGATCGACCTGCTCACCGAGGCCAAGGAGCGCGCTTACGCGCTGGTCAAGGAGAAAAACCCGAGCCTGGCCGAAGACGAGCTGCGCAAGATCGCTGAAGTAGTCGGTATCGGCGCAGTGAAATACGCCGACCTGTCCAAGCACCGCACCAGCGACTACAGCTTCAACTTCGAGCTGATGCTCAACTTCGAAGGCAACACCGCACCTTATCTGCTGTATGCCTACACCCGCGTAGCCGGTGTGTTCCGCAAGCTGGGCAAGGGCTTCGACGAGGTCGAAGGCAACATCGTCCTGCAGGCCGCCCACGAACAGGATCTGGCTGCCCGCCTGGCGCAGTTCGGCGAAATCCTCAACAACGTCGCCGACAAGGGCACGCCACACGTGCTCTGCACCTACCTGTACGACCTGGCCGGCCTGTTCTCCAGCTTCTACGAGAACTGCCCGATCCTCGCCGCCGAAACCCCGGAACAGCAGCAGAGCCGTCTGCGCCTGGCTGCCCTCACCGGTCGCACCCTCAAACAAGGTCTGGAACTGCTCGGCCTGGAAACCCTGGAGCGCATGTAAGTTGGCAGCCAAGAAAAAACCAGCACCCAAGCGCGGCGCCAGCCGCACCCAGGCACCGGCCAAACAGCCGATCCCCGGCTGGGTGTGGTTGGCGGTCGGCCTGACCGTCGGCGCGTTCATCGTCTTCCTGATGAAGCTCGAACCCGGTGGTGGCGATATCAAGCGCACCAAGCCTGAGCAACAGAAGCAGGAGAAGGTTGCCGAAGCCGGTAAATCGACGCCTGCCGCCACCCAGCAACCGGTGAAGCCGAAGTACGACTTCTACACCCTGTTGCCGGAGTCGGAAGTGATCGTGCCGCCAGAGGCCGTGCCGGAGAAAACACCGCCAGTGCCTGCGCAACCGGTGACTCCGGTGACGCCAGCGGAAGCGGCGAAGATCGACACCGCACGGGCCCAGGCCGCACTGCTGGGGCAGACGCCACCACCGGCGCCCCCGGTGATCAAGCCTGCGGCGACCACGCTGTTCTTCCTTCAGGCCGGTTCGTTCCGCAAGCAGGCCGATGCCGACAAGGTACGCGCGCAGATCATCCTGCTCGGCCAGGCGGTGAAGGTGGAGTCGGGCACGGTCAAGGAAGAAACCTGGTACCGCGTGCTGGTTGGCCCGTTCAGCAACCGTGAACAGCTGACCGGGGCGCAGAAGCAGCTGGCGGGGGCAGGGTTCAGCAACCTGCTGCTGCAGCAGCGACAAACCCGCCAGTAACGAAAAGGCCTTGCCGCTCAGCGCGACAAGGCCTTTTTTGTGCCTTAACGGCGCCGGGCGTTGGCTTCCGACACCTGCCCGTTCAGCGTCCAGAAGTCGTACAGCACGCCGACCAGAAACAGCCCACCGGTGAAGAAGTAGATGATCGCGGTGATCCACTTGCCCTGATACAGGCGGTGTACGCCAAAGATGCCGAGGAAGGTCAGCAGGATCCAGGCGATGTTGTAGTCGATGCGCCCTGACTGAAAGCGCAAATCAGCCTCCCTGTCCATCGCCGGGATCAGGAACAGGTCGATCAGCCAGCCGATGCCGAGCAGCCCCAGGGTGAAGAACCAGATGGTGCCGGTGATCGGCTTGCCGTAGTAAAAACGGTGCGACCCGGTGAAGCCGAAAATCCACAGCAGATAGCCGATGACCTTGCTGTGGGTGTCGTGAATCGGTGCACCCTGTTCATAACTGTTCATTCGTAGCCCCTGTGGCTTATCCAAAAATTTTCTAAAAACAAATGTGACTTTTGCGTGGCAGGCCGACGTACGGCAACATGACAATCGACCAACGGATCAAAAATTGATCAAAAAGCTGTTATAAAGTTGCGCGCCAACACTCAAAACCAAAATCAAAACTTCACAAGAGCTTCATCTATGCCGCCTTTGTTCAAGACATGGCTGACCCTCTGCCTATTATTGCCCCTGGCCGCCCACGCCACCAACCGTGAGCAACGTCTTCCAAATGGTTTCACCGGCTACACCACCAATGCCACGGTGAAACGCGCGCCCAGCAAGCACAGCACGCTGCGCGCTCGCTCCAGCAACTCGGCCAAGGCTCACAACCTGCCTGTCGCGGCCATGTCGCCGAAGCAGAGCAGCGATGTGCTCAGCCGTGCCGTCAATGTGCTCGGTACTCCTTATGTTTGGGGCGGTAGCAGCCCGAAAAAAGGCTTCGACTGCAGCGGGCTGGTCAAATACGCGTTCAACGACGTGGCCGATGTCGACCTGCCGCGCACCTCCAATGCCATGGCCCAGGGCCACGGCGTGAAGGTAGCCAAAAGCGACCTCAAGCCAGGCGATTTGATTTTCTTCAACATCAAGAGCCGCCGGGTCAACCACGTTGCCATCTACCTGGGCAACGACCGCTTCATCCATGCGCCGCGCCGCGGCAAGCGGGTGAGCATCGACAACCTGAGCAAGCCTTATTGGCAAAAACACTATGTTGTAGCCAAGCGGGTATTACCTAAGGAACAGCAGCAACTGGCCCTGGCCAAGCGCTGACCACACAGGCCTGTGGGAGCGGGCTTGCCCCGCGAAGAGGCCAGCCCAGTCAGCCATGTGAATGGCCAGGGCTCTGCCCTGATTCGCGGGGCAAGCCCGCTCCCACAGGCCGGCGACAGCATTACACAGGCCCGATCAGCCCCTTATCCCGCAAACCCCGCAGTGCCCCCTCCATCGTCCGCATCCCTTCCGCTGCCCCGGTCTGCATCACCGAACACAACTGCGCCATCCGCCCCTCGCGAATCAAATTACGCACCGCAGGCGTCGCCATCAGCACCTCCCTCGCCGCCACCCGCCCGCCGTCCACCCGCTTGACCAGCACCTGTACCACCACCATGCGCAGCGACTCCGCCAACATCGCCCGCACCACTGGCTTTTCCTCCGCGGCAAACACTTCCACCAGCCGGTCAATGCTGCCCGCAGCCGAGCGGGTGTGCACCGTCGCCAGCACCAGATGCCCGGTTTCCGCCGCCCGCAACGCCAGGCGAATCGTCTCAAGATCACGTAATTCGCCAATCATGATCACATCCGGGTCTTGGCGAAGGGCACTGCGTAACCCTTGAGCAAAGTCGCGGCAATGCCGACCGATCTCGCGCTGGTTGATCAGGCTACGCTGGCTTTTGTGGATAACTTCAACAGGGTCTTCAAGCGTGATGATGTGCGCAGATCGCTGCCGATTAAGCTGGTCGATCAACGTCGCCAAGGTGCTGGACTTGCCACTGCCGGTCGGTCCGCCGACCAGAATCAGGCCATCTGTGCACTGCGCAACAGCTCGAAACACTTCTTCGAGGTCGAGTTCATCAAGTGTCGCGATACGTTTCGGGATCAAGCGCAAGCTTGCTGCCGGGCCATTCAACTGACGAAACAGATTCAGTCGAAAGCGGCCAAGCGACGGCAGCTCCAACGCCAGATCCTGCTCGTCCCCCAGCGCCCACTGCTGGCGCTGACCGTCATCAAGCAGCGGCGCCAGGCATTCGGTCAATGCGGCCGGCACCACGCTCGGCAGGTCCATGCGGCGCAACTCGCCATCCACGCGCAGCATCGGTATATCGCCCGCGGCCAGGTGCAGGTCACTCGCTCCTGCATCACTGGCCCGGGCCAACAGGTCGGTCACGTCCATGAGACTCCCCAATAGCCATCAAGCAGGTAGAATGCCGCAGACCCCAGAGCCGACGGCATCGATCCATGTCCACCATAGCAGACAACCTTTCCGCCCTCGCCGCCCGCATCCACAGTGCGGCCCAAGCCGTCGGACGCGATCCGGCCAGCGTTCAGCTGCTGGCGGTAAGCAAGACCAAACCAGCCAGTGCCATCCGTGAAATCCATGCCGCAGGCGTATGCGATGTCGGCGAGAACTACCTGCAGGAAGCCCTGGGCAAACAGGACGAACTGCGCGACCTGCCCTTGATCTGGCACTTCATCGGCCCCATTCAGTCGAACAAGACCAAAGCCATTGCCGAGCATTTCGACTGGGTGCATTCCGTGGACCGCCTGAAAATCGCCCAACGCTTGTCCGAGCAGCGCCCCCAAGGCCTGCCCCCACTGAACATCTGCCTGCAGGTGAATGTCAGCGGCGAGGACAGCAAGTCAGGCTGTGCCCCAGCCGACCTGCCCGCGCTGGCCCATGCCGTGGCGGCGCTGCCCAACCTGCGCCTGCGTGGGCTGATGGCGATCCCGGAACCCAGCGAAGATCGCGCTGAACAAGAGGCCGCCTTCGCCACCCTGCGCCAGTTGCAGGAGGGCCTGAATCTTGGTTTGGACACCTTGTCCATGGGCATGAGCCACGACCTGGAAGCCGCGATTGCGCAAGGCGCGACCTGGGTACGTATCGGCACCGCCCTGTTCGGCGCCCGCAACTACGGGCCCGTCTGAATCCATGCTTTACTCACTCTTTCCCTCAAGGACCTGACATGAGCAAGACACGTATTGCCTTCATCGGCGCCGGCAACATGGCTGCCAGCCTGATCGGCGGCCTGCGCGCCCAGGGCCTGGACGCCACGCAGATTCGCGCCAGCGATCCAGGCGCCGAAACCCGAGCACGGGTCCAGGCCGAGCACGGTATCGAGGTGTTCGAAGACAACGCCCAGGCCATTGCCGAGGCCGACGTGATCGTCCTGGCAGTCAAGCCGCAGGTGATGAAGGCCGTCTGCGAGGCCCTGCAGCCGAATCTGCAGGATGGCCAACTGATCGTCTCCATCGCCGCTGGCATCACCTGTGCCAGCCTGCAGGCCTGGCTTGGCGCTCGCCCAGTGGTGCGCTGCATGCCCAACACCCCGGCACTGCTGCGCCAGGGCGTCAGCGGCCTGTATGCCACTGCAGAAGTGTCCCGCACCCAGCGCGAGCAGGCCGAGCAGCTGCTGTCGGCTGTCGGCACCGCGCTGTGGTTGGAGCAGGAGCAACAGCTCGATGCCGTCACCGCCGTTTCCGGCAGCGGCCCTGCGTACTTCTTCCTGTTGATCGAAGCCATGACCGCCGCCGGTGAGAAACTGGGCCTGCCACGCGAGACCGCTTCGCAGCTGACCCTGCAGACCGCACTGGGCGCCGCGCACATGGCCGTGGCCAGCGATGTCGATGCCGCCGAGCTGCGTCGCCGCGTGACCTCCCCGGCCGGCACCACCGAAGCGGCGATCAAGTCGTTCCAGGCCAGCGGCTTCGAAGCCATCGTCGAGAAAGCACTGGCAGCAGCGGCGACGCGTTCCGCCGAGCTGGCCGAGCAATTGGGCAAATAAGGAGTTCCAGATGAATGCACTGTCCGGCGCCACGATCTTCGTGGTGCAAACCCTGGTCAGCCTGTACCTGGTGATCGTCCTGCTGCGCTTCGTGCTGCAGCTGGTGAAAGCCAACTTCTACAATCCGCTGTGCCAGTTCGCAGTACGCGCCACCCAGCCACTGCTCAAGCCGATCCGCCGCATCATTCCCAGCGTCGGCGGTCTGGATACCTCGTCGCTGCTGCTGGCGGTGGTCATCCAGGCGCTGCTGATGGGCTTCGTGCTGATGGTCACTTATGGCACCTTCGGTGATGTCTTGCACCTGCTGATGTGGGCGATCATTGGCATCACCGCACTGTTCCTGAAGATCTTCTGGGTAGCGATGATCGTCATGGTGATCGTTTCGTGGGTCGCGCCGAACAGCCACAACCCGGCGGCCGAACTGGCCTACCAGATCAGCGAACCGGTACTGGCGCCCTTCCGCCGCATCGTGCCGAACCTGGGCGGCATGGACATTTCGCCGATCTTCGCCTTCCTGGCGATCCAGGTGATCCAGTCGTTCGTCATGCCTCCGCTGGCCGCCTACGCTGGCATGCCGCAAGAACTGTTCCGCATGATCTGACCCCGCATGCGCCTGGCGGCAAGCCTTTGCTTGCCGCTGGGGGTAGCGCTCTTTAGACTTACGCCTCCGTCAAGCGTGAGCAGGGTCGATGTCCACTGTCCTTCCCGAAGATTCCGTCGGTCTGGTTACACCGCAAACCGCCCAATTCGATGAACCGCTGGCCCTGGCCTGCGGCCGCTCGCTGGCCAGCTACGAGCTGGTCTACGAGACCTATGGCACCCTGAACGCCAGCGCGAGCAATGCCGTGCTGATCTGCCATGCCCTGTCTGGCCATCACCATGCTGCCGGCTACCATGCCACCACCGACCGCAAGCCCGGCTGGTGGGACAGCTGCATCGGCCCAGGCAAGCCGATCGATACCAACCGCTTCTTCGTGGTCAGCCTGAACAACCTCGGCGGCTGCAACGGCAGCACTGGCCCCAGCAGCGTCAACCCGGCCACCGGCAAGCCCTATGGCGCCGATTTCCCGGTTTTGACCGTGGTTGACTGGGTGCACAGCCAGGCACGCCTGGCTGATCGGCTGGGCATCGGCCAGTGGGCCGCCATCGTCGGCGGCAGCCTCGGCGGCATGCAGGCGCTGCAATGGACCATGACCTACCCGGACCGCGTGCGCCATTGCGTCGACATCGCCTCGGCCCCCAAGCTCTCGGCGCAGAACATCGCCTTCAACGAAGTGGCGCGCCAGGCGATCCTCACCGACCCCGAGTTCCACGGCGGCTCGTTCCAGGACCAGGGCGTCATCCCCAAGCGCGGCCTGATGCTGGCGCGCATGGTCGGGCATATCACCTACCTGTCCGACGACTCGATGGGCGAGAAATTCGGCCGCGAGCTCAAGAGCGACAAGCTCAACTACGACTTCCACAGCGTCGAATTCCAGGTCGAGAGCTACCTGCGCTACCAGGGCGAGGAGTTCTCCGGCCGCTTCGACGCCAACACCTACCTGCTGATGACCAAGGCGCTGGACTACTTCGACCCGGCCGCGGCCAATGGCGGCGACCTGGCTGCGACCCTGGCCGACGTCACGGCGGACTACTGCATCATGTCGTTCACCACCGACTGGCGCTTCTCGCCGGCCCGCTCGCGCGAAATCGTCGATGCCCTGATGGCCGCACGCAAGAACGTCTGTTACCTGGAGATCGACTCGCCCTATGGGCACGATGCCTTCCTGATCCCCACGCCTCGCTACATGCAGGCTTTCGCGAACTACATGAACCGCATCGCCATCTGAGGACAGCATGAGAGCCGATCTGGAAATCATCCACGACTGGATTCCCGCCGGCAGCCGGGTCCTCGACCTGGGCTGCGGCAGCGGCGAGCTGCTGGCTTCGCTGCGTGATCGCAAGCAAGTCACCGGCTACGGCCTGGAGATCGACGCCGACAACATCGCCGCCTGTGTGGCCAAAGGCGTCAATGTCATCGAGCAAGACCTCGACAAAGGCCTGGGCAACTTCGCCAGCAACAGCTTCGATGTGGTGATCATGACCCAGGCCCTGCAGGCCGTGGAGTACCCCGACCGCATCCTCGACGAGATGCTGCGGGTGGGCCGCCAGTGCATCATCACCTTCCCCAATTTCGGCCACTGGCGCTGCCGTTGGTACCTGGCGACCAAAGGCCGCATGCCGGTTTCGGACTTCATGCCGTATACCTGGTACAACACGCCGAACATTCACTTCTGCACCTTTGCCGACTTCGAGGAGCTGTGCCACGAACGCCGCGCCAAGGTGCTCGACCGCCTGGCCGTCGACCACTTGCACCGCAATGGGTGGGGCGGCCGGCTTTGGCCTAATCTTCTAGGTGAAATCGGCATTTATCGCGTCAGCAGCCCAGGCCTTGCGGAGCACCAACTGGCGGTCTGACGCCCAGCAGAGGATCGCACCATGCGTCGCCTAGCCCTGTTCCTGTTCAGCCTGTGCCTGGCCCTGCCGGTACTGGCTGCCGATGCCGCCAAGCCCGAGCGCAAGGAGGTTTTCGGCGACGTGACGGTGCACTACAGCGCCTTCACCTCGAGCCTGTTGCAACCGAACATCGCTGCCGCGACTGGGCTGACCCGCAGCAAGAACCAGGGGGTGCTCAACGTTGCCGTGCTCAAGGCCGGCAAACCGGCCATGGCGGTGGTCAGCGGCACGGTGCAGGACCTCACCGGGCGCAGCAACCCGCTGTCGTTCAAGCAGATTACCGACCAAGGGGCGGTGTACTACATCGCCCAATTCAAGATCGAACAGGCCGAGACACTGACCTTCGACCTGAATGTCGAAACCGGCGGGGTCAGCCATAAACTCAGCTTCAACCAGGAAGTGTTCCCAGGCGAATGATGAATCTTCAGCAACTCGTATTGGCCAGCCACAACGCCGGCAAACTCAAGGAACTCCAGGCCATGCTCGGCGAGTCCGTGCAACTGCGCTCGATCGGTGAGTTCAGCCAGGTAGAGCCAGAAGAAACCGGCCTGTCGTTCGTCGAGAACGCCATCCTCAAGGCGCGCAACGCCGCGCGTATTTCCGGCCTGCCGGCGCTGGCCGACGATTCTGGCCTGGCGGTGGACTTCCTCGGCGGCGCGCCGGGCATCTACTCGGCGCGTTATGCCGACGGCAAGGGCGATGCGGCGAACAACGCCAAGCTGCTCGAAGCGTTGAAGGACGTACCGGAAGACCAGCGCGGCGCGCAGTTCGTCTGCGTTCTTGCACTGGTGCGCCATGCCGACGATCCGCTGCCGATCCTCTGTGAAGGCCTGTGGCACGGGCGCATCCTGTTCGCGGCCAGTGGCGAGCATGGTTTCGGCTACGACCCACTGTTCTGGGTGCCTGAGCGCAGCTGCTCCAGTGCCGACCTCGCCCCTGTGGATAAGAACCAGCTCAGCCACCGCGCCCGCGCCATGGCCTTGCTGCGTCAACGTCTGGGCCTGGCATGATCGCCACGTTGTCCGAAACCAGCGCGGTGAAGCTCACCAGCCTGCCGCCGCTGGCGCTGTATATCCACATTCCGTGGTGCGTGCGCAAGTGCCCTTATTGTGACTTCAACTCCCACGCTGCCGGTCCTGAGCTGCCGGAAGAAGCCTACGTCGATGCCCTGCTGACCGACCTCGACCAGGAGCTGGCCGCGGTGCAGGGCCGGCCTATTTCGTCGATCTTCTTCGGCGGAGGCACCCCCAGCCTGTTCAGCGCCAATGCGCTCGGCAGGCTACTTCGTGGTGTGGAGCAGCGCATTGCGTTTGCCCCGGATATCGAGATCACCCTCGAAGCCAACCCCGGAACGTTCGAGCAGGACAAGTTCAAGGCTTATCGGCAAACGGGCATCAATCGCCTGTCGATCGGTGTGCAGAGCTTCCAGCCGGCAAAGCTCGAAGCACTGGGCCGCATCCACAACGGTGACGAGGCGATTCGCGCCGCCGGCATGGCGCGTGCGGCCGGCTTCGACAACTTCAACATGGACCTGATGCACGGCCTGCCCGACCAATCGCTTGACGACGCGCTGGCCGACCTGCGCCAGGCCATCGACCTGGGGCCGACACACCTGTCCTGGTACCAGCTGACCGTGGAGCCGAACACGGTGTTCTGGAACCAGCCGCCGGAGCTGCCTGAAGACGACATCCTCTGGGACATCCAGGAGGCCGGCCAGGCGCTGATGGCCGCGAACGGCTTCAGGCAATACGAAGTGTCGGCCTATGCCCAGACTGACCGCGCCGCCAGGCACAACCTCAACTACTGGCGCTTTGGTGATTTCATCGGCATCGGTGCCGGCGCCCACGGCAAGCTGACCTTTGCCGATGGCCGCATTCTGCGCACCTGGAAAACCCGGCTGCCCAAGGACTACCTGAACCTGGCCAAGCCGTTCAAGGCGGGCGAGAAGCTGCTGCCGGTCGAAGAGCTGCCGTTCGAATTCCTGATGAATGCGTTGCGCCTTACCGATGGCGTGGAAGCCGAGCTGTTCAGCCAACGTACCGGCCTGCCACTGACGCAACTGGCCGAGGCAAGGCGCGCTGCCGAACAAAAAGGCCTTTTGCAGGTCGAACCGGATCGACTGGTGGCTACGCCACGCGGCCAATTGTTCCTCAATGACCTGCTGCAGTATTTCTTGACCTAAGGATGACCCATGGATCTGGTACTCGATCTGCTGGCGACGGTTTCCCGCTGGAGCCGTAGCAACCTGTCTGAGATTTCCCTGGCCCTGGTAGGTTGCCTGCTAGTGTTGTTTGGCACCGATATCAAGGGTTGGGTCGAGCAACGTCTTGGTGGCTTGGCGGGTGCGCTGCGGGTGCCGTTCATGGCCCTGCTGGTGATGATCGGCAGTGGTGCGGCGCTGATCTATGCCACGCCATGGGTGGTGAAGGGGCTGGGGCAGTTCAACAACTATGCGTTGGCGCCGGTGTTGTTGGTGGTGCTGGTGTTGATTGGCGTGGTGGCCGATCGGCGGGGATGAGATTGCTAAAAGCTGCCCCGGAAAACCAGGGCAGCTTTACCACTCGGCTATCCCTTAGAGGGAGTCGTCGAAGTGATCACGCATGAAGTCTCTCGCGGACTTGAGTACAAACAAGATCCGGATGAGCTTCCAGACGCGGCTCAGCGCATCAAGCAAACGCTTCATATGCCTTGGCCTCCGTGTTGGCGGGCCAATCTTCCAGCATCTAACCGGTACTTCGATGCCTTCGAAAAATCGTGTGAATCTTTCAGTGAAGTGGCCGGGCTAATGGCCCTTCGAATACAGCCACCGGCACGGTTCTCAAGCCATGTCGAAGGGGCCGGAAAGCAGAATTTTTCACCTACCCACCCCCATCACTGCACAGTTCCACACGTGAGCGGCGCAATGATACTGTGATCGCCGCGTTGAGACTGTTAACAGCGCTGACACACGTAATGCCACATGTTTCGGAACGTTGACGCTTCACCTGATGGTGCTTATGATCTTTTTACGTGTGGATCTTTCAGTGAAAGTCCGAAGCGAAAGGTTCTCAGCCTTATCGCCTCAACAAAAAAACCGCCTTTCTCAAGGCGGTTTTTTTTGCCTGCACAACTTGCAGGCCTCACTACTGCGATGGGCTCAGACAGCCAATCAATCCACCTTCTCGAACTTCAAATCCCACACCCCATGCCCCAACCGCTCGCCGCGGCGTTCGAACTTGGTGATCGGGCGTTCTTCCGGGCGCGGCACATAGGTACCGTCTTCAGCACGGTTGCGATACCCCGGCGCAGCACTCATCACTTCCAGCATGTACTCGGCATACGGCTCCCAGTCGGTCGCCATGTGGAACACGCCACCTGGTTTCAGCTTGCGCCGTACCAGCTCGGCAAACTCCAACTGCACGATGCGGCGCTTGTGGTGACGCGCCTTGTGCCATGGGTCAGGGAAGAACAGCATCAAGCGGTCGAGGCTGTTGTCGGCTACGCAGCGGTTGAGCACTTCAATGGCGTCGCAGTCGTACACCCGCAGGTTCTTCAGGCCCTGGGTCAGCACGCCGTTGAGCAGCGCACCGACACCCGGACGGTGCACTTCGACACCGATGAAATCCTGCTCAGGGGCGGCAGCGGCCATTTCCAGCAGGGAATGGCCCATGCCGAAGCCGATCTCCAGGGTGCGCGGCGCCGAGCGGCCGAACACCTGGTCGTAGTCCACCGGGCTGTCGGCCAGCGGCAGGATGTACAGCGGGCCACCCTGGTCCAAGCCACGCTGCTGGCCTTCGGTCATGCGCCCGGCGCGCATCACGAAACTCTTGATGCGGCGGTGTGGGCGGGCTTCGCCGTCGGTGGTGCTCGGCGTATCGTGCGATTCAGTCATCAGGGGCTCTTACTTGATCAGACCATCCAGCGGCGAAGAGGCGCTGGCATACAGTTTCTTCGGCATGCGCCCGGCGAGGTAGGCCATGCGCCCGGCGAGAATTGCGTGTTTCATGGCTTCGGCCATCAGCACAGGCTGCTGGGCGTGGGCGATGGCCGAGTTCATCAGCACGGCTTCACAGCCCATTTCCATGGCGATGGTGGCGTCGGAAGCGGTACCCACGCCGGCATCGACCAGCACCGGCACCTTGGATTCTTCCAGGATGATCTGCAGGTTGTACGGGTTGCAGATACCCAGGCCGGTGCCGATCAGGCCAGCCAGCGGCATGACCGCGATACAGCCGGCTTCGGCCAGCTGACGGGCGATGATCGGATCGTCGCTGGTGTAGACCATTACGTCGAAACCGTCCTTGACCAGCACTTCAGCGGCCTTGAGGGTTTCGATCACGTTCGGGAACAGGGTCTTCTGGTCGGCGAGGACTTCCAGCTTGACCAGCGTTCTTTCTTCGTGGGACTTGCGACCGTCGAGCAGTTCGCGCGCCAGGCGGCAGGTGCGCACCGCTTCCACCGCGTCAAAGCAGCCGGCGGTGTTCGGCAGGATGGTGTACTTGTCTGGCGACAGCACGTCGAGCAGGTTCGGCTCGCCCGCATTCTGGCCAAGGTTGGTGCGGCGCACGGCGACGGTGACGATCTCGGCACCCGAGGCCTCTGTGGCCAGGCGGGTTTCCTCCATGTCACGGTACTTGCCAGTGCCGACCAGCAGGCGCGACTGGAAGGTACGCCCGGCCAGGATAAAGGGCTTGTCGCTACGAACGTTGCTCATCAAAGTTCCTCGGGAAAAGGTTGCAAGGCTTGCAGGTGAATCGCCGGGCCGAAATCAGCCGCCACCGATGGCGTGAACCACTTCGACCTGGTCGCCGTCGTTCAGCTGAGTGCTGTCGTGCTGGCTGCGCGGCACGATATCCAGGTTGAGTTCCACCGCCACCCGGCGCCCGGTCAGTTCCAGGCGGGTCAGCAGGGCCGCGACGCTTTCGCCAGCGGGCAATTCGTAAGGCTCACCGTTCAGTTGAATGCGCATGCGCACGGCCACCATTGTGCTTTTCGGGCCCGCATTCTAGCGCTGATCAACGCTTTAACCCAAGGCCGGTGCACGCCATTAGTCGCGATAGTGGACCGCTTGGTCAGCCCAGGCGCCAGGCTGCCAGGCCCAGGCACAGCCACCCGGTAAGGAAACACAGGCCGCCGATGGGGGTGATGATGCCGAGCTTGCCCAACCCGCTCAGGGTCAGCAGGTACAGGCTACCGGAGAACAAAACGATGCCCAGGGCGAACAGACCGCCGGCCCAGCCCACCAGGCGCCCTGGCAGGTGAGCGGCGAGCAGCGCCACGCCGAAAATCGCCAGGGCATGCACCAGCTGATAGGTCACGCCGGTATGAAAGATCGCCAGGTAATCGGCGCTGAGGCGGTTTTTCAGCCCGTGGGCGGCGAAGGCGCCGAGGGCGACACCGGTGAAGCCGAAAAACGCGGCGAGCATCAGGAAGCTGCGAAGCATGGGACGACTCCTTGTATCGGGTCTGTATAATGGCCCGTTCCAACGGTCCGGCCAAGCCATCGCCATGCTGTCATCCCTTATCCGTCGCCTCGCCCGCGCCCTGCTCTGGTTCGCTGCCGGCAGCATCGTCGTGGTGCTGGTGTTCCGCTGGGTGCCGCCGCCCGGCACGGCGTTGATGGCCGAGCGCAAGGTGCAGTCGTGGTTCAGTGGCGAGCCGATCGACCTGCAGCGCGACTGGGAGCCATGGGAGAACATCTCCGACGAGCTCAAGGTCGCGGTCATCGCTGGCGAGGACCAGAAGTTCGCCAACCATTGGGGCTTCGACATCCCGGCCATCCAGGCGGCGCTGGCGTATAACGAGCGCGGTGGCAACATTCGGGGCGCCAGCACCCTCACCCAGCAAGTCGCCAAGAACCTGTTCCTGTGGTCGGGGCGCAGCTGGTTGCGCAAGGGGTTGGAGGCGTGGTTCACCGCGCTGATCGAGCTGTTCTGGTCGAAGGAGCGGATCCTCGAGGTCTATCTGAACAGCGCCGAGTGGGGCAAAGGCGTGTTTGGCGCCCAGGCTGCGGCGCGCTATCACTTCGGCATCGACGCCAGCCGCCTGAACCGCCAGCAGGCCGCTCAGTTGGCGGCAGTGCTGCCCAGCCCGATCAAATGGAGTGCCAGCCGGCCGAGTGCCTATGTGGCCAGCCGCGCGGGGTGGATTCGCCGGCAGATGAGCCAGCTGGGTGGGCCGAGCTACCTGATGCAGCTGGATGCTTCGCGTCGGCCTTGATGGCCTCTTCGCGGAGCAAGCCGGGACGCCCCGCGAAGAGGGCCGGAAAGCCAGCACAAACAAAAAAGCCGCTCACCCATTCAGGGCAAGCGGCTTTTTCAATGCATCCAAACTCGATCAGGCTGCAATCAACGCCTTGACCTTGTTCATCGCATTCTTCTCCAACTGACGAATACGCTCGGCCGAGACGCTGTATTTGTCCGCCAGCTCATGCAGTGTCGCTTTTTCCTCGGCCAACCAGCGCTGGTAAAGGATGTCGCGGCTGCGCTCGTCCAGGCCCTGCAGGGCTTCATGCAGGTTGCTGGTGGAGTTGTCGCTCCAGTCGGCGTCCTCAAGTTGCACGGCAGGGTCGTAGCGATGGTCTTCCAGGTAATGCGCAGGCGACTGGAAGGCGCTGTCATCGTCCGCTTCGGCAGCCGGGTCGAACGCCATGTCCTGCCCGCTCAGGCGGCTTTCCATCTCGCGCACTTCACGCGGCTCGACACCCAGGCTTTCCGCCACGCGGTGTACTTCGTCGTTGTTCAACCAGGCCAGACGCTTCTTCTGGCTGCGCAGGTTGAAGAACAGCTTGCGCTGGGCCTTGGTGGTGGCCACTTTGACGATGCGCCAGTTGCGCAGGATGAATTCGTGGATTTCAGCCTTGATCCAGTGCACGGCGAACGAAACCAGGCGCACACCCATTTCCGGGTTGAAGCGCTTGACTGCCTTCATCAGGCCGACGTTGCCTTCCTGGATCAGGTCGGCCTGGGCCAGGCCGTAGCCTGCATAACTGCGGGCGATATGCACAACGAAACGCAGGTGGGCCATCACCATTTGCCGAGCGGCCTCAAGATCCTGCTCATAATAGAGACGCTCGGCCAGATCACGCTCCTGCTCGACAGTCAGCAGCGGAATGCTGTTGACCGTGTGCACGTAGGCTTCCAGGTTCGCACCGGGTACCAGGGCATAGGCAGGTTGCAACGATGTGGTCATTCAAGAACCTCCGACTTACCAGACTCGTGCCTTGTGGGCACTGCCAACATTGACCTGGAACCAAGGTACAAGTTCCGAAAATGAAAAATTGTCAATGCTGGCACAGAAAAACTATCGAGGCGCCAGCTCGTTCAAGTGGCGAGCGACCGCGATCCATGCACCGATATACCCCAACAGTACCGCCCCGATCAAGAGGGACAGACCATCGGAAGCTGGCACCCCGCCCAGGGCGAAGTCACTGCCATACAGCCCGGACAGCCCTACCACGGCCTCGTTCAGCCAGTTCAGACCGAAGGCCAGGATACCCCATGCCAGCAACCCCGCGCCCAGGCCGTACAAGGCCCCCATGTACAGGAAGGGCCGGCGTACATAGCTGTCTGTGCCGCCTACCAGCTTGATCACTTCGATCTCGACACGGCGGTTTTCAATATGTAGACGAATTGTGTTACCGATTACTAACAGCAAGGCAGAAATCAGCATGACCGCCAGGCCAAAGACGAAACGATCGCCGAGCTTGAGGATCGCCGCCAGGCGCTCCACCCACACCAGATCGAGCTGGGCATTCTCTACTCGAGGCAATTCGGCCAGGCGCTGACGCAATGCTTCCAGGGCTGGCTTGTCGACTTCGGTGGGTGTCACCACCACCACGCCAGGCAGCGGATTATCGGGCAGCTCACGCAGGGCCTCACCCAGGCCGGACTGTTGCTGGAACTCCTCGAGCGCCTGGCCCGGGCTGATGTAAAGGGCATCGGCGACGCCGGGCATGCCTTTGATCTCTTCGCGCAGCGCCTCGCCTTCCTTGCTGCCGGCATCGAGCTTCAAATACAGCGAAATCTGCGCAGCACGCTGCCAGGAGCCGCCTAGCACCTCGACATTCTTCAGCAGCAGCGACAGGCCCATGGGCATGCTCAGGGCCACGGCCATCACCAGGCAGGTGAAGAAGCTGCCAATCGGCTGCTTGCCCAAGCGGCGCAGGCTGTCTGCCAGGCTGGCACGGTGGCTCTCCAGCCAGGCATTGAACAGCGTGCGGAAATCCGGGCCGTCGTCGTCATGCCCGCCGGGTTTTTTCTTCAGGTCCGCGTCAGGGGCTTTGGGCGCAACGCGCTCGGAAACCTTGCGTGTAGGTGTAGTGCTCATTGCCCGGCCTCCCCATCACCGATCAATCGGCCACGCTGCAGCGTCAGCATGCGATGGCGCATGCGCGCAATCAGTGCCAAGTCGTGGCTGGCGATCAGTACTGTGGTGCCCAGGCGGTTGATGTCTTCGAACACACCCATGATTTCCGCGGCCAGACGCGGGTCGAGGTTACCGGTCGGTTCGTCGGCCAGCAGCAAGGCGGGCTGGTGGACGATGGCGCGGGCAATGCCGACCCGCTGTTGCTGGCCGGTGGACAGGTCGGCCGGGAACAGCTCGCCTTTGTCGGCCAGCGACACACGCTCCAGCGCCGAATCCACACGTTTGCCGATCTCGGCCTTGGACAGGCCGAGAATTTGCAGCGGCAGGGCAATATTGTTGAAAACGGTACGATCGAACAGCAATTGGTGGTTCTGGAACACCACACCGATCTGCCGACGCAGGAACGGGATCTGCGCGGTGCTAATCTGCCCGAGGTCCTGCCCCGCCAGCATCAATTTGCCGCTGGTCGGGCGCTCCATGGCCAGCAGCAGGCGCAGCAAGGTGCTCTTGCCTGCGCCGGAATGGCCGGTGACGAACAGGAATTCGCCCCGGCGCGCCCGGAAACTCAGCTCATGCAAGCCGACATGGCCGTTGGGGTAGCGCTTGGCAACCTGTTCGAATCGGATCATGGGTGCTCTCGCTCGGCAAACAGCGCTTTGACGAAGGGCTCGGCTTCAAAGGTGCGCAGGTCGTCGATACCTTCGCCGACACCAATGAAGCGGATCGGGATGTTGAACTGCTTGGCCAGGGCGAAGATCACCCCGCCCTTGGCGGTGCCGTCCAGCTTGGTCAGGGCCAGGCCGGTCAACTCGACGCTCTGGTTGAAGTACTTGGCCTGGCTGATGGCGTTCTGACCGGTACCGGCATCGAGCACCAGCAGCACCTCGTGCGGCGCCTCGACGTCGAGCTTGCCCATGACCCGGCGAACCTTTTTCAGCTCTTCCATCAGGTTGTCTTTGGTGTGCAGGCGACCAGCGGTATCGGCGATCAGCACATCGGCGCCGCGGGCCTTGGCAGCCTGCACGGCATCGAAGATCACCGAGGCGGAGTCGGCACCGGTGTGCTGGGCGATCACCGGGATCTGGTTACGCTCGCCCCACACCTGCAGCTGCTCGACGGCGGCGGCGCGGAAGGTGTCGCCAGCGGCCAGCATGACCTTCTTGCCCTCGAGCTGCAGCTTCTTGGCCAGCTTGCCGATGGTGGTGGTCTTGCCGGCGCCGTTCACGCCGACCACGAGGATCACGTAAGGCTTGTTCTGCGACTCGATTTTCAGCGGACGCTCGACCGGGCGCAGCAGCGCGGCCAGTTCTTCCTGCAGCGACTTGTACAGGGCATCGGCGTCGGCCAGCTGTTTGCGGGCGACCTTCTGGGTCAGGTTCTGGACGATGGTCGAGGTCGCTTCCACGCCGACGTCGGCGGTCAGCAGGCGGGTTTCGATCTCGTCGAGCAGGTCGTCGTCGATGACCTTCTTGCCCATGAACAGGCTGGCCATACCTTCGCCGATGCTGGCGCTGGTCTTCGACAGGCCCTGCTTGAGGCGGGCGAAGAAGCCGGGTTTGGCTTGTTCAGTGACGGCGGGCGCGGCAGCGGCAGCGGCAGGGGCTGGCTCAGGCGCGACAGGCGCTGGCACCGCGACTGGGGCTTCGACCACCGGGGGGATCGGTTCTGGGGCCGGGCGCTCTGGAATCGCTGGTGGGGCTTTTGGCTCCAGATCCGGGACCAGGGCGACAGGCTCTTCGGCAACGGGCAGCACCAGGTTGCTGACCGGCGGCTCGACGACCGGGGCAGGGCTATCGACCTGTGCGGCGGCCGGCTCCGCATTCGCGAGCAAGCTCGCTCCCACAGGGACCGGGGCGGGCTCAAGAAGTGGGTCGGGCTCAGGCACGTGGTCAACGGGCCGAGCGGCCTCAGCAGCAGGTGCAGCAGCTTCGGCGACCACCGGTTCGACCGGAGCAGCCTCAGGCTGCTCGACGGCGGGCGGCGGCGCTACCGGCTCTGCAGCCTGCGCATCGGGGGCTTGTGGCTGTTCGGCGACAGGTTGCTGCGGCTTCTTGCGAAACCAGCTGAACAGGCCTTTTTTCTCGCCAGCCTCGGCCGGCGCTTTTTTGTCGTCGTTGGAACCAAACATGGAAGACGGCTATCTCAGGGTAGCGATGGGCCAGCAGCGGCACATCGGGAATTCTCTAAACGCAGAACAGACTATTTTGAATCCGGCTGGTTCATGCGCAATGTTTTGTCATGTAGACCTGCAGGCCAGAACGGCGACAGGCATGGTCGCCAGGCAACCGGATCAGTATCCTAGCACCTCCTGGCCCGCCGACGCTAAACCCAGCGGGCCGCAGAACAGGTTGAACACCTTATGAATGCTCTAGCCCGCCGCGCCGCTGGCCTGTTGCTTGGCACGCTGTGCCTGCCGCTCGCGGCCTTTGCCGCCGATGTGCAACCCACCCACGAATTCATCCTCGACAACGGCTTGAAGGTGGTCGTACGCGAGGACCACCGTGCGCCGGTGGTGGTTTCGCAGATCTGGTACAAGGTCGGCTCCAGCTACGAGACCCCGGGCCAGACCGGGCTTTCCCACGCTCTGGAGCACATGATGTTCAAGGGCAGCGCCAAACTCGGCCCTGGCGAAGCCTCGCGCATCCTGCGCGATCTGGGCGCGGAAGAGAACGCCTTCACCAGCGACGACTACACCGCCTATTATCAGGAGCTGGCCCGCGACCGCCTGCCGGTGGCTCTGGAGCTTGAAGCCGACCGCCTGGCCAGCCTGCGCCTGCCGGCCGACGAGTTCAGCCGCGAAATCGAAGTGATCAAGGAAGAGCGCCGCCTGCGCACCGACGATCAGCCCGGCCCCAAGGCCTTGGAACTGTTCCGCGCCATGGCCTACCCGGCCAGCGGCTACCACACGCCGACCATCGGCTGGATGGCCGACCTCGAACGCATGAAGGTCGAAGAGCTGCGCCACTGGTACGAGTCCTGGTATGCACCGAACAACGCCACCTTGGTGGTGGTCGGCGATGTCACCGCCGATGAGGTCAAAGGCCTGGCGCAGAAGTACTTCGGCCCCATCCCCAAACGCGCCGTACCGCCGGCCAAGCTGCCACTGGAACTGGCCGAACCTGGCCTGCGCAAGCTGACCTTGCACGTGCGCACCCAGCTGCCCAGCCTGATCTACGGTTTCAACGTACCTGGCCTTGCCACCGCCAAGGACCCACGCACCGTGCACGCCCTGCGGCTGATTTCGGCCCTGCTCGACGGCGGCTACAGCGCTCGTCTGCCAGCGCGCCTGGAACGTGGCCAGGAGCTGGTGGCCGGCGCCTCGTCCAGCTACAACGCCTTCACCCGCGGTGACAGCCTGTTCATGGTCTCGGCCACGCCGAACGTGCAGAAGCAGAAAACCCTCGCCGAGGTCGAGAAAGGCGTCTGGCAACTGCTCGACGAACTCAAGACCACCCCACCCAGCGCCGAAGAACTCGAGCGTGTACGCGCCCAAGTGATCGCCGGGCTGGTCTACGATCGCGACTCCATCAGCAGCCAGGCCACCACCATCGGCCAGCTGGAAACGGTTGGCCTGTCCTGGAAGCTGATCGACAGCGAACTGGACGAGCTCAAGCGCGTGACCCCCGACGACATCCAGAACGCCGCGCGCACCTATTTCACCCGCGAACGCCTGAGCGTTGCCCATGTACTGCCTGAGGAGTCCGCTCATGAGTGATCGCAGCGCACCCCGCTACACCCTGATCGGCGCAGGCCTCATCGCGCTGGTGGTGGCCGTGGCCGCCGTCCTCGCCCGCCCAGCCCATTCCGAAGCCGATGGCACTGCGGCCCGGCCGGCCAACACCTTGCAATCGCTGGCCGACCTGGATACCAAGGCGCCGAGCCGACGCCAGCTGAACATCCAGAACTGGACCACCGCCGAAGGCGCGCGCGTATTGTTCGTCGAAGCCCGCGAGCTGCCGATGTTCGACCTGCGCGTGACGTTCGCCGCCGGCAGCAGCCAGGACGGCAATACCCCCGGCCTGGCCACTCTGACCAACGCCATGCTCAACGAGGGCGTGGCCGGCAAGGACGTCACGGCCATCGCAGAAGGCTTCGAGGGCCTCGGCGCGGACTTCGGCAATGGCTCCTACCGTGACATGGCCGTGGCCTCGTTGCGCAGCCTGAGCGCGAAGGACAAGCGCGATCCGGCGCTCAAGCTGTTCGCTGAAGTGGCCGGCCAGCCGACCTTCCCGGAGGATGCACTGAAACGCATCAAGAACCAGCTGCTGGCCGGTTTCGAATACGAGAAGCAGAACCCCGGCAAAATCGCCGGCAAGGCCCTGTTCGCCAAACTCTACGGCGATCACCCCTATGGCCAGCCCAGTGATGGCAGTGCCGACAGCATCCCGGGAATCACCGCGGACCAGCTGCGCACCTTCCACGCCAAGGCCTATGCGGCCGGCAATGCGGTGATCGCACTGGTTGGCGACCTCAGTCGCGCAGAGGCCGAGGCCGTCGCCGCTCAAGTCTCCGCCGCCCTGCCCAAAGGCGCGGCGCTGGCGAAGCCAAGCCAACCGGTCGAGCCGAAAGCGGGCGTCACGCACATCGATTTCCCGTCCAAGCAGACCCACCTGATGCTGGCCGAGCTGGGTATCGACCGCCAGGACCCGGACTGGCCAGCCCTGTCGCTGGGTAACCAGATCCTCGGTGGGGGCGCCTTTGGCACCCGCCTGATGAGTGAAGTCCGGGAAAAACGCGGCCTGACCTACGGCGTATACTCGGTATTCAGCCCGATGCAGGTACGTGGCCCGTTCATGATCAACCTGCAGACCCGTGCCGAACTCAGCGAGGGCACGCTCAAACTGGTTCAGAGCATTCTTGCCGACTACCTCAAGACTGGCCCCACTCAGCAAGAGCTGGACGATGCCAAACGCGAACTGGCTGGCAGCTTCCCGTTGTCCAACGCCAGCAATGCGAGCATCGTCGGCCAGCTGGGCGCCATCGGCTTCTACAACCTGCCATTGACCTGGCTGGAAGACTTCATGCAGCAGTCCCAGGCGCTGAGCGTCGAACAGGTCAAGGCCGCGATGAACAAGCACTTGGCAGCGGACAAACTGGTCATCGTCACTGTCGGCCCGAGCGTGCCGCAGAAACCGCTGCCAGCACCCACTGACAAACCCGCCGAGCAGCCGCTTGGCGTACCGGAGCATTAATGACTAGATCCCAGCAGGGCCAGAGCAAGGGCCAGGGACACCTGCGCATCATCGCCGGCGAGTGGCGCAGCCGCCGCTTGGCGGTGCCCGAAGGCGATGGCCTGCGGCCGACCACCGACCGTGTGCGGGAAACCCTGTTCAACTGGCTGGCACCCTACATCGAAGGCGCCCGGGTCCTGGACGCCTTCACCGGCAGCGGCGCCCTGGTGCTCGAAGCGCTGTCCCGGGGTGCCGAGGATGCAGTGGCACTGGACAGCAATGCCGCAGCGATCAGCAACCTGAAGAACAACCTGGAAATCCTGCGTTGCCCGCGCGGGCAGATCCTCCAGACCGACGCTTTACGCTACCTGCAGGGCCCGGCCAAGCAGCAATTCGACGTCGTGTTCCTCGACCCGCCGTTCCACCAGGACCTGCTGGCCGATACCTGCAACCTGCTTGAGCAAAACCATTGGCTGCGCGACCAGGCCTGGATCTACACCGAAAGCGAAGCGGCGCCATCCACCTTGCAGCTACCGCAAAACTGGCGCCTGCACCGCGAGAAGAAGACCGGCCAGGTCCACTACGCGCTCTGGCAGCGGGGCTGACCAACCCCTCACACTCGCTTGCAGACATAAATAGCGCAGGCGATGCCTCCCTTTGATCGAAGCTGCTCCGATACCTGCCAAACGGAGCGCTTTCGATCATGCCCACTACCCCTTCTGCAGCCCTGCAACGGCTCACCCTCGGCAACGGCCTGACCGTCTACCTGCGCGAAGACCATCGGGCTTCGCTGGTTAGCGCACAACTTTGGTATCACGTCGGGTCCAGCCAGGAGCCGACCGGTCAGTCCGGCCTCTGCCATCTGGTCGAGCACCTGATGTTCGAGGGCAGCCGCAAACTCGCCCCTGGCGACTATTCGAAGGTCATGACGCAACTGGGGGGCAACCCGAATGCATTTACCATGGCAGACGCAACGTGCTTCCCGGTAACCCTGCCCGCCAGCCGCCTGGAGGTGGTACTGGAGATCATGGCCGACGCCATGGTAACCGCTACGTTCGCCGAGCAACCTTTTGCCAGGGAGCTGGAGGTGGTCAAGGCCGAGCGCCGCTTGCACGTCGACAATTCGCCCATGGGCCTTGCCCTGGAGCGTGCAGAGATTCTGGCCAACAGCCACAGCCCCTATGCAACGCCCACTATCGGCCACCTGTCAGACCTGCAGCATCTGAACATCGCCAATGTGCGCAGTTGGTATGACGACTGGTATCAGCCAAACAACGCCTCGCTGGTGATCGTTGGGGCAATCGACATGGCAACCCTGCGCCCATTGGTCGAGCGCCATTTCGCATCGATACCCGCTGCCAGCCTGCCCGAACGCTGGGCGCCTGCCACCGACCAGCGCTGCAGGCATCGCAGCCAGACCATCGCCTTGCCGGGCCTGCCGCCAGGGGCGATCCTGGCCTTCAATACACCAAGCTTGGCCACTGCTGGTGACCTGCCCCTCGCCTACGCGCTACGCCTGATACCCGAGTTGCTGGCCAATGGCAGCAGCTCCCGTTTGTACCTGCGCGAAGTCCGAGGTAAGGAGCGATTGCTGGCCGTGAAGGCCGACTATGGCTATTTGCAGCGGGGCCACAGCCTGCTGACGCTCGTACTCCACTCCCACCCCACCAATGCCACGGCGGAATCGGCAACGCACGCTGTCTTGCAGCAGATAGACCAACTACGCCACAACGCACCCACCGAGGCCGAACTCAAGCGCGCCAAAACCCGTTTGCTGGCGCAGCGGGTTTACGCGCGTGACAATATTGCCAAACAGGCCGATACCATCGGCTTGTATGTGGTGAGCGGCCTTGACCCCGCGATGATCGACGACGAGGACCAATGGATCGAAAGCATCACCGCCGAAGATATTCGCAGAGCGGCAGATCGATACCTGACGCACGAGCGGCTGACGATCACTTATCTGCACGAGGCTAAAACACCCTCTGTACCCCGTGAGCGTGTCGTCGAAAACACCGTGCAACCCTTGCTGTCGCTGCAGCATCTCGACCTGCTACAAATCGACCTCAAGGCCCCAAAGGTACACAGCTGGGAGACCGACGAAGGTGCCCAGACAAGAATCGTCGCCGCGCATGAGTTGCCAATGGTCGACCTTGTACTGAGCTTTGCCGCGGGTAGCCGGCTCGATGGCGACAAGCCTGGGCTTGCCGCGCTGACGCTGTTCATGCTCGACGAAGGCACGAGCAGCCTGGACGCTGCGCAGTTTGCCGAACACATAGAGCAGTTAGGCGCGGTGTACAGGAAGAGCATCACCCACGACAGGGCCACCATCACCTTGCGCTGCCTGACCGGCGAAGTGCTTGAACAGGCGATCGACCTGATCATCGACATGGTCGCGCAGCCTGCACTGAAACCCGTCGAACTCGCCGCCCTCAAGGTGCAGGTTCTGGAAACCAACAAGCAACTGCAGGCATCACCCAGGCAACGCGCCAGAGGCGCGGCCTTGGACCAGGCCCTGGGCGGACACCCCTACGGCTCACCCACGCGCGGCACCGATGAAAGTATCGCGGCAATCGATGCGGATGACATCAGGCTTTTCCATCAACAAGCGTACTCGGCCAACAACCTTGAGATTTCTCTGGTTGGCGACCTCTCGCCAAAAGCGGCCCAGGCGATTTCCCAGCGTATCTGCAAAGCGCTGCCGCAAGGCTGGCTTGCCATCGAACCGCCACCGCTGCCGGCCTTCAAGCGCGCTGACCTGTCCGTGAAGCACGCCGGCAACAGCCATACCCTGATGATGCTGCTGCCCATGGGGGCAAAACCGACCGATGACGACTACCTGTCCATGGTCCTGGCCAACGATGTGCTGGGGAGCGGTGGCGATGACTCACGCCTGTACAAGGAAATGCGACTCAAGCATGGCCTGACCTACGCGATTCGTTCAGCGTTCACCAGCGTAGGCTCATTTCTCTACATCGAATGGGATGTGGCTTCCAAATATGCAGAGGTTTCTCGACAGCTGGTGCGCAACGTACTTGGAGACCTTGTGGACCAGGGCCCGACCCAAGCTGAGCTCGATCTGGTCAAGCAAGCGTTGCTAGGTGATGTGCAGCGCAGCATGGCCACCAATCATGCATTGTCACGGCTTATCGCCACACAGGCTGAACAGGGGTTACCCGCGGACAACCTTTCCAGTTATGGCGCTCGCGTTCTGGCAGTTACACCTGAAATGGCGCACGTGGCCCTCAAACTGCGCCTGGCCCCCTTGCATGCAGTGACCGTCAGCGTGGGCCCCGAGGCCGAGCAGCACGCGCTGCCGGCAATCGACCAATAGCGCAGATACAGCGGTGGTGTTTCATGGCACTCTAGGCAGGCACATCACGAGTCGCCCAGCATGCCCAGCCCCACCGCTCCCTTCCGCCCGGCTACCGGGTTATCCAACCCCCACCTGCAGACCCTGTGGGGCCCGCTGTGGCGCAAGCTGCCGGCGCTCGAGCGCAATCGCGAGCGCCTGTGGTTGGCCGATGGCGATTTTCTCGACCTCGACTGGCATGGCCCACACCAGCCGGATGCGCCCCTGGTGCTGGTATTGCACGGCCTGACCGGCTCGTCCCATTCGCCCTATGTCAAAGGCCTGCAGCAGGCACTGCAGGCGCGTGGCTGGGCCAGCGTCGCCGTGAATTGGCGTGGCTGCTCGGGTGAACCGAACCTGCTGGCGCGCAGCTACCACTCCGGCGCCAGCGAAGACCTGGCTGAAGTGGTCGCGCACCTGCGCGCTCAGCGACCTTCGGCGCCGCTGTACGCCGTAGGTTACTCATTGGGTGGCAATGTGCTGCTCAAATACCTGGGTGAAAGTGGCAGCGCCAGCCAACTGCAGGCTGCGGTGGCGGTATCGGTGCCGTTTCGTCTGGACCAGTGCGCCGACCGCATCGGGCAGGGCTTCTCGAAGGTCTACCAGGCGCATTTCATGCGCGAGATGATGGCCTACGTAGCGGTTAAACAACGCCACTTCCGCGCCCAGGGTCACCACGAAGGGCTTGCCGCGCTGGACCGCCTTGGGCCGTTGCGCAAGTTGCGTACGTTCTGGGATTTCGACGGCAAGGTAACGGCTCCGCTGAACGGCTTCAATGATGCGCATGATTACTATCGCCGAGCCTCCAGTCGCTATTACCTCGGACAGAACCGCACACCGACGTTGATCATCCATTCCACCGATGACCCGTTCGTGTCGGGACACAGCCTGCCCACCGCCAGCGAACTGGCGCCGCTGACTCACTTCGAACTGCATGAGCGCGGCGGCCACGTGGGATTTGTCGAGGGCAGCCTGCGAAATCCGGGGTACTACTTGGAGCGGCGGATTCCGCAGTGGCTGATGGAGGATGCCTGAATCGTCGGTTCAGTCACCGGTGGCGACTTGATGCCGTGAATCGTTGATCCACTCGCTCCACGACCCGGCATACAGCCTCCCCAGCGGATACCCCGCCAACGCCAGGGCGAACAGGTTATGGCAAGCCGTTACCCCCGATCCGCAATAGGCGACCAACTGCTCTGGCGCCCGCCCCGCGAGCTTCTCGGCAAAGCGCTGTTCGAGCTGTTCGGCCGGCAGGAAACGCCCATCGGCGCCGAGGTTGTCGGTGAATGCGGCGCACTGAGCGCCTGGAATATGCCCGGCCACCGGGTCGATTGGCTCCACCTCGCCACGGAATCGCGGCAGGGCGCGCGCATCGATCAACGTCATCTCTGGCTTGCTCAACTGCTTGGCCAGGTGTTCGCCATCGATCAGCAGCCTGGCGTCTGGCTCACCTTGGAATGAGCCTTCACGTCGAGCCGGCGCATCCAGGCTCAACGGCAGGTGCGCAGCGTGCCAGGCCTTGAGACCGCCATCGAGAATGGCCACACCGCTACGCTTGCCCAGCCAGGCCAACAACCACCACGCACGCGCGGCGAATGCGCCAGGGCCGTCGTCGTACAGCACTACCTCACTGTCGTTGTCCAGCCCCCAATCGCGCAGGCGGTCCACCAGTTTGCGCGGATCGGGTAGCGGATGACGCCCGGTCTTGCCCTTGCTGACCGGCCCGCTCAGGTCGCGCTCAAGGTCGGCGAAATGCGCCCCGGCAATATGCCCCTCGGCATAGCTGCGTTGGCCGTAATCCACATCCTCCAGAGCAAAACGACAATCGAGGATCACCAACTTGGGCGAGTCCAGACGCTCGGCCAGCTGCTGCGGGGTGATCAATTGCGCAAGGGGCATGACAATCTCCTGATCGATGGCACGAAGGCCCTGGGCTACTGCTCCAGAGCCTGGTTGAACGGAACATGGAATTCCTGGCACAGGGCGTCTACGGCAGTGCGGGCGTTGGCGGTGACGAAGCCGAGTTCCAGCACCAGTACCTGATAGACGCCGCGCATGAAGGCTTCTTCACCCAGATGAGCGCAATGCTCGCGCGTGGTACTGAGAAACCGTACCCACGAGGTCAGGACGATCCAGGCATTGATGGTCAACGATTCTATCTGGGCAGGTGCCATGGCCAGAATTCCAGCCTCGACGAAGCCGCGATAGATCGCCTGGCCCTGGCGCAGGCAGCGTTCGGAAAAGCGCCGGTAACGGGCGGCTAGCTCCGCGTCGCTGTCAAGCAGGTGCTCCAGGTCGCGGTGCAGGAAGCGGTAGTTCCACATCGCGGCGAGCAGTGCCTTGAGGTAGAACCGCTTGTCTTCGACCGTGGGCACGCGCCCTTGCGGCGGGCGCAGGAAGCTGTCCACCAGTTCTTCGTACTGGCTGAACAACACGGCGATGATCGCCTGCTTGTTGGGGAAGTGGTAATACAGGTTGCCGGGTGAAATTTCCATGTGCGCGGCGATGTGGTTGGTGCTCACGCTGCGCTCGCCCTGCTGGTTGAACAGTTCCAGGCTGTTCTGCACGATGCGCTCTCGGGTCTTGATGCGCGGGGCCATGCTCAGCTCCCAGTCAGCAGGCTTAGGGTAATGGCTCATCTTACGGTGTAACACCGCCTCTATGCACGGCTCGCGGGTGCGAAAAAAAGTCGTACCATGGTGCCGATTGGAGTATAGGCTCCAGCGCATCCCAGCCCACCACGGAGCATCGCCGTGAACTCGCCGATTGCCATGCCTGCTGTGCATTCCGACACCGACCTGGCGGCCACGTTCGCCCTCCAGCGCAAGGCTTTTGCGGCACACTCCATGCCGCCTGCGGCGCAACGCAGGCAATGGCTGAAAAGCCTGCGCGAGGCGCTGCTGTCCGATCAGCAAAAGCTGATCGAGGCGATCGATGCAGATTTTAACGGCCGCAGCCCCGATGAAACCCTGTTGGCGGAACTGCTGCCTTCGGTACAAGGCATTCGCCATGCCGAACGACACCTGCAGCGCTGGATGCGTCCAGCCAGGCGAGCCGTCGGCCTCGCCTTCCAACCGGCCAGCGCGCGCGTGGTCTATCAGCCGCTGGGCGTGGTGGGCATCATCGTGCCGTGGAACTACCCGCTGTTTCTCGCCATCGGCCCGTTGACCTGTGCATTGGCTGCAGGCAACCGGGTCATGCTCAAGCTCAGCGAGGCCACACCTGCCACCGGTGAAGCGCTCAAAGCCATGCTTGCGCGGGTGTTTCCGGACGATCTGGTCAGCGTGGTGCTGGGCGAAGTGGAGGTCGGCCAGGCCTTCGCCAGGTTACCGTTCGACCACCTGCTGTTTACCGGGGCCACCAGCGTCGGTCGCCAAGTCATGCTGGCGGCGGCGCAAAACCTGACCCCGGTCACCCTGGAGCTGGGCGGCAAATCGCCTGCCATCGTCTCTGCCAGTGTGCCGCTGGCCACTGCCGCCGAGCGTATCGCCTTCGGCAAGACCCTCAACGCCGGCCAGACCTGTGTCGCCCCCGACTACGTGCTGGTGCCCCGGGAACGCCTGAACGCCTTCAGCGACGCCTATCGCAACGCCGTCCGCCGCCTGTACCCGCGCATCGCCGACAATCCGGATTACAGCGCCATCATCAACCCGAGGCAACTGCAACGCCTGCAGCGGTTGCTGGACGACGCTCGAGACAAAGGCGCGCAGCTCATCGACCTATACCCGGATGAACCGCGCCAGGGCCGGCGCCTGCCGCCGCACCTGCTGCTGGAAGTGAACGACGACATGCAAGTGATGCAGGACGAAATTTTCGGCCCGTTGCTACCCGTGGTGCCCTACGACAGCCTCGACGACGCCCTCGCCTACATCAACCAGCGCCCACGCCCCTTGGCCCTGTATTACTTCGGCTACGAGCGTGCCGAGCAAGAACATGTGCTGCACCACAGCCACTCAGGTGGCGTCTGTCTCAACGACACCTTGCTGCAGGTGGCCCAGGACAACCTGCCATTCGGCGGCATCGGCCCATCGGGCATGGGCCACTACCACGGCCACGACGGCTTCCTGACGTTCAGCAAGGCCAAGGCGGTGTTGGCCAAGCAGCGCCTGAATGCCGCACGGCTGATCTACCCGCCGTATGGCAAGGCGCTGCAGCGCCTGGTCTACAAGCTGTTCATTCGCTGAAGCGGAGTATCGCCGTGCGCTGCTCCACGACGCCCTGCTCGCTCGGATGGTACACAGTGCATGACAACAAATGCCCGTGCTGTCTATAGTGCCATCAGCCCGCCGCATGACTTGGCCGAGCGCCAGTGCTGCGCTAACATCCGACTCCCCAACGCACTCCAGCCAGGATGACGCGATGAACCGAGTGTTGTACCCGGGTACTTTCGACCCCATTACCAAAGGCCACGGCGATTTGGTAGAGCGCGCCTCGCGGCTGTTCGACCACGTGATCATCGCGGTGGCCGCCAGCCCGAAGAAAAACCCCCTGTTCCCGCTGGAGCAACGGGTGGCGCTGGCCCGTGAGGTCACCAAGCACCTGCCCAATGTCGAAGTCATCGGCTTCTCCTCGCTGCTGGCGCACTTCGCCAAGGAACAGGGCGCCAACGTGTTCCTGCGTGGCCTGCGCGCGGTGTCCGACTTCGAATACGAATTCCAGCTGGCGAACATGAACCGGCAACTGGCGCCCGACGTCGAGAGCCTGTTTCTCACCCCTTCGGAGCGTTATTCGTTCATTTCTTCGACGCTGGTGCGGGAAATCGCAGCCCTGGGCGGCGACATCACCAAGTTCGTCCACCCAGTGGTGGCCGAGGCACTGACCGAACGTTTCAAGAAGTAAGCCAGCGCGCTGATTGTCGCGCCCGCGTGCACTGCGGGCGCGAATGCGGCACAATTGTGCCCATTGCGTTGAACATGCCCGGGCCCTGAGCCCCGGCCGGAGCCCCCATGTCCCTGATCATCACCGACGATTGCATCAACTGCGACGTCTGCGAACCCGAGTGCCCGAACGAGGCCATCTCCCAAGGCGAAGAGATCTACGTGATCGACCCGAACCTGTGCACCCAGTGCGTCGGCCATTACGACGAACCGCAGTGCCAGCAGGTCTGCCCGGTCGACTGCATCCCGCTGGATGAAGCGCACCCGGAAACTGAAGAACAGCTGATGGCCAAGTACCGCCGGATCACCGGCAAGGACTGAGGCAGGCGCCGCCCTCTTCGCGGGCGGTCCGACGTTTCGGCAAGCCCGCTCCCACAGCATGAGGCGCACCCCATTCCTGTGGGAGCGGGCTTGTCCCGCGAATGGGCTGCACAGCAGCCCCGGAAGTCAGCGCTGACAACGCGGGCAAAACACGCTCGCCCGCTGCCCCAGCTTCACCTCGCGCAAGGCCGTGCCACACAGCTTGCACGGCTGCCCGCCTCGCCCGTAGACGAACAATTCCTGCTGGAAGTACCCCGGCTGCCCGTCGCCGCCGATGAAATCGCGCAGGGTCGTGCCGCCCTGCTCGATGGCCGCGGCCAGCACACGTTTGATTTCGATGGCCAGCTTCAGGTAACGAGCCCGAGAAATGCCACCCGCCTCGCGGCGCGGGTCGATGCCCGCGGCGAACAACGCCTCGGTCGCGTAGATATTGCCTACCCCCACCACCACCGCGTTGTCCATGATGAACGGTTTGACCGCCATCGAGCGCCCGCGCGACAGCTGGAACAGGCGTTCACCATCGAACAGGTCGGTCAGCGGCTCAGGCCCCAGGCGCAGCAGCAGTTCGTGGTTGAGCGGGTCAAGGCTCCAGAGCATGGCGCCGAAGCGACGCGGGTCGGTGTAGCGCAGCATCAGCCCCGACTCCAGCTCGATATCGACGTGCTCATGCTTGGCGGCCGGTAGCCCGAGTTCGATCAGGCGCAGGTTGCCCGACATGCCCAAATGGCTGATCAAGGTCCCGACCTCGGCGTTGATCAGCAGGTACTTGGCGCGCCGCTCGACACTGACGATACGCTGCCCGGACAAGCGGATATCCAGGTCCTCGGGGATCGGCCAGCGCAGCCGCCGGTCACGCACCACCACGCGGCTGACGCGCTGGCCTTCCAGGTGCGGTGCGATACCGCGCCGGGTCGTTTCGACTTCGGGGAGTTCCGGCATGAATCAGTGCCCGCCCAGCTCGCGAATGTTCTGTTTGAGGTTCTCGAAGTCGTACTCCGACAAACCGATATAGTCGAGTACCAGCGGGCCGACCGCCTGCCACTCATGGTCGACGCTCTGGTTGCCCAGCACCCGGTACGACGCGCAGATGTGCTCGGCCATCTTCAGCACCGCCAGCAGGTTCTTCAGCTGGCTCTGGGCATTGCCCGACGATTCATCGCGGAACACCGCCAAGGCATTGTGGTGATTGGCGATGGCCGCACTGATGTGCTCAGGCAGGCGCCAGGACTTGGCAGTGAAGTAGCCGACCACCGAATGGTTGGTGTTGAAGGCGCGGTTCTCGGTATCGACCACGCGGGTTTCAGCATCGGCCTTGGCGTAGGCCTGTTCCAGCACCTCCATGTAATCGGGGAAGCGCTTGAGCATCAGCGGCACGCCGCAGTCGTGGAACAGCCCGAGGGTGTAAGCCTCGTCCGCAGACTGGATGCCGGTGCGCTTGGCCAGGGTCAGGCAGGTCATCGCCACGTCCTGGGCGGTGTCCCAGAAGCGGTTGAGGGTGACGATGGTTTCGTCGCTCATCTCGCCCTTGATCGACTGGGCGTTGATCAGGTTGATGATCGAACGGCTGCCCAGCAGGTTCACCGCACGCTGGATCGAGCCGATCTTGTTGGACAGGCCGAAATGCGGTGAGTTGACCAGTTTGAGCAACGCGCCGGACAGGCCCGGGTCCTGGGAAATCAGCTTGGCGATGGTTTCCAGGTCCGGGTCGGGCATGTACTGCTCGAACTGCAGGTCGACCATGATCTGCGGTTGCGGCGGAATGGTAATGCCTTGCAAGGCTTGCTGGATCTGTTCGGCGCTGAGGTCTTGGGACATGCGTGCACACTCGTTGATGACGGGGGGATTCTAACCTAATGACAGCTTGTGGGAGCGGCTTCAGCCGCGAAGCCTGCGACGCCGGTGTTCGCGGCTCAAGCCGCTCCTACGAGCCTTGCAGCGCTCCTGGGGCCAACGCGGTATACTCCCGCTCTTTTTCCCCGGAGCGACGTCATGTCCCTGCCCAGCCTTCGCCTCAAAGCCAATGCCGACCGCCGCCTGCGCGCCGGTCACCTGTGGGTCTACAGCAACGAAGTCGATGTCACCGCGACTCCGCTGCAAGGCTTTCAGGCCGGCCAACAGGCAATTCTCGAGGCCGCCAACGGCAAGCCGCTGGGCATCGTGGCGCTGAGCCCGAACAACCTGATCTGTGCGCGCCTGCTGTCGCGCGACATCAAGCTGCCGCTGGACAAGTCGCTGCTGGTGCACCGCCTCAATGTCGCCCTGTCGCTGCGCGAGCGCCTGTTCGACAAGCCATGCTATCGCCTGGTCTATGGCGATTCCGACCTGCTGCCGGGCCTTGTGGTCGACCGTTTCTTCGACATCCTCGTGGTTCAGCTGGCCTCGGCGACCATGGAACTGCACAAGGACGACGTGATCGCCGCCCTGGTGCAGGTGCTCAAGCCGAGCGGCATCCTGTTCAAGAACGACTCCGCCGCGCGTGATGCCGAAGGCTTGCAGCGCTACGTCGAGACGGCCTACGGCGAAGTGCCGGACTGGGTTGCGCTGGAAGAAAACGGCGTGAAGTTCGAAGCCCCGGTCCGCGAAGGCCAGAAGACCGGCTGGTTCTATGACCACCGCATGAACCGCGCACGCCTGGCGCCCTACGTCAAAGGCAAGCGCGTGCTCGACCTGTTCAGCTACATCGGTGGCTGGGGCGTGCAGGCCGGTGCATTCGGCGCCAGCGAAGTGTTCTGCGTGGATGCCTCGGGCTTTGCCCTGGACGGCGTCGAGCGTAACGCCACGCTCAACGGCATCAGCGAAAAACTCACCTGCATCGAAGGCGATGTGTTCGAAGCCTTGCGCGAGCTGAAAGCGGCCGAAGAACGCTTCGACGTGATCATTGCCGACCCACCCGCCTTCATCAAGCGCAAGAAGGACCTGAAAAACGGTGAAGCGGCCTACCGTCGCCTCAACGAACAGGCCATGCGCATGCTGACCAAGGACGGCATCCTGGTCAGCGCCTCGTGCTCGATGCACCTGCCCGAGGACGACCTGAACAACATTCTGCTGACCAGCGCCCGCCACCTGGACCGCAACCTGCAACTGCTGGAACGCGGCGGCCAGGGCCCAGACCACCCGGTGCACCCGGCCATCGCCGAAACCCGCTACATCAAGAGCATTACCTGCCGGTTGCTGCCTAACAGCTAATCAGGCAATACCTCAGCTTCGGCCCGGTGGGAGCGGCTTCAGCCGCGAACACCGGCGAAGCCGGTGCCATCCACCGAGTCGCTTGCTTCGCGGCTAAAGCCGCTCCCACAGGCTGTGTACAGGGTCAGATACCCAGCACGTACGAAGCGATCCCGAAGTACACCAGCACCCCGGCCGCATCGGCAATCGAAGTCACCAACGGGCCGCTGGCCGTCGCCGGGTCGAGCTTGAGCTTGGTGAACATGAAGGGCAGGCTCATGCCGATCAAGCTGCCCAGCAACACGATCACCACCATACTGGTGGCAACGATCAGCGCAACGTCCGCCCCACCGCGCAGTGCCCCCAGCGACGCCACCGCCAACGCCATGGTTGCGCCCAACGCCAGTGCCACACCGCATTCACGCCCCAGCATGCGCAACCAGTCGCGCATCACCACCTCACCCGTCGCCAGGCCTCGCACCATCAAGGTCGCCGACTGCGCCCCGGCATTGCCACCGCTGTCCACCAGCAACGGCAGGAAGAACACCAGCACGATGTGCGCGGCTATGGTTTCCTCGAACGCTGCGATCCCCGCCCCCGAGAACAGGTTGCCGAACACCAGCAGCACCAGCCACAGCACCCGCTTGCGGTACAGCAGGCTGATGGTGGCATCCCTCAGGTTGCCCACATGATTGGTGATGGATGCGCCTTTGTGAAAGTCTTCGGTGACATCCTGGGTGCTCAGGGGTGCGACTTTAGACTGCATGCATGCTGCACAGATTTGTTGCATAACGTTCTCCAGGCGCCAACGCGAGCGCCCGCAGACTTTGACTCAAGCCTTCGGAAGCCCTGGCGGCGGCGCGCTCAGTGCCAATTTGCAGGTTCTGTATGAACTGAAACTGGGAAGGTCCATTGAGGGTGTATCTCGTGAAACCGCACATGCGGCGGGCGGATCATAGTCACCCTAGGCCGGCAGGTCAGCCCTTGCAGCGGTATTTGGGAAGCGTCTTACAAAATTCCTATCGTTCGGCTAAAGCCACCGCCAGACACATCGCCATTCCCTCACCGCGCCAGCGGTGTAGAATCGGGCTATTCATCGCCAGTCATCCCCGGCGGGTTTATGAGCTCTGGTCGAGCACGCGGCGATCCCGCAGTGTCTTCGACCCCATCCGTGCCAGTGGCAACCGGCCTGCGGCGCAAAGGACAAGAGAAGCTCACTCCCCTATTTGTGACCTGATTAAGCCGCCAGGAGTGCTTCATGCCTGATTATCGTTCCAAGACTTCCACCCACGGCCGCAACATGGCCGGCGCCCGTGCCTTGTGGCGCGCCACCGGCATGAAGGACGACGATTTCAAGAAACCGATCATCGCCATCGCCAACTCGTTCACCCAGTTCGTCCCGGGCCACGTGCACCTGAAGGACCTGGGCCAGCTGGTCGCCCGCGAGATCGAACGCGCCGGTGGCGTGGCCAAAGAGTTCAACACCATTGCGGTCGACGACGGCATCGCCATGGGCCACGATGGCATGCTGTATTCCCTGCCGAGCCGCGAGATCATCGCCGACGCCGTGGAATACATGGTCAACGCCCACTGCGCCGATGCCATCGTGTGCATTTCCAACTGCGACAAGATCACCCCCGGCATGCTGATGGCCGCCCTGCGCCTTAACATCCCGGTGATCTTCGTCTCCGGCGGCCCGATGGAAGCCGGCAAGACCAAGCTCGCCAGCCACGGCCTGGACCTGGTCGACGCGATGGTCATCGCCGCCGACTCGTCGGCCTCCGACGAAAAGGTCGCCGAGTACGAGCGCAGCGCCTGCCCGACCTGCGGTTCCTGCTCCGGCATGTTCACCGCCAACTCGATGAACTGCCTGACCGAAGCGCTGGGCCTGGCCCTGCCGGGCAACGGTTCGACCCTGGCCACCCACGCCGACCGCGAGCAGCTGTTCCTCACCGCCGGCCGCACCATCGTCGAGCTGTGCAAACGCTACTACGGCGAGAACGACGAGTCGGTGCTGCCGCGCAGCATCGCCAACTTCAAGGCGTTCGAGAACGCCATGATGCTCGACATCGCCATGGGCGGCTCGACCAACACCATCCTGCACCTGCTGGCCGCTGCCCAGGAAGGCGAGGTGGCGTTCGACCTGCGTGACATCGACCGCCTGTCGCGCAAAGTGCCGCAGCTGTGCAAAGTGGCGCCGAACATCCAGAAGTACCACATGGAAGACGTGCACCGCGCCGGCGGCATCTTCAGCATCCTCGGCTCGCTGGCCCGTGGCGGCCTGCTGCATACCGACCTGCCGACCGTGCACAGCGCCAGCATGGAAGAAGCCATCGCCAAGTGGGACATCACCCAGACCGATGACGAAGCGGTGCACACCTTCTTCAAGGCCGGCCCTGCCGGTATCCCGACGCAGACGGCCTTCAGCCAGTCGACCCGCTGGGAAACCCTCGACGACGACCGTGAAAACGGCTGCATCCGCAGCTTCGAGCACGCCTACTCGCAAGAAGGCGGCCTGGCCGTGCTGTACGGCAACATCGCCCTCGATGGCTGCGTGGTGAAAACCGCCGGTGTCGATGAGTCGATCCACGTGTTCGAAGGCAACGCGAAGATCTTCGAAAGCCAGGACAGCGCCGTGCGCGGCATCCTCGCCGACGAAGTCAAAGCCGGCGACATCGTCATCATCCGTTACGAAGGCCCGAAAGGCGGCCCGGGCATGCAAGAGATGCTCTACCCGACTTCGTACCTGAAATCCAAAGGCCTGGGCAAAGCCTGCGCCCTGCTCACCGACGGCCGCTTCTCGGGCGGCACCTCGGGCCTGTCGATCGGCCACGCCTCGCCGGAGGCCGCTGCGGGCGGCGCCATTGGCCTGGTGCGCGACGGCGACAAGGTGCTGATCGACATCCCCAACCGTTCGATCAATCTGCTGGTCAGCGACGAAGAGCTGGCCGCGCGCCGGGTCGAGCAGGACCAGAAGGGCTGGAAGCCGGCCGAAGTGCGCCCACGCAAGGTGACCACCGCGCTGAAGGCCTACGCCCTGCTGGCGACCAGTGCTGACAAAGGTGCTGTGCGCAATAAGGAAATGCTGGAAGGGCTGTGAGGCCTTGACAGTGTGAATGAAAAACCGGCGCATTGAGCGCCGGTTTTTTTTCAGCCAAGGAACACCTGAGGATTGACGCCGAAGCGCTCGGCCAGCGCCCGGATCTGACGGACGTTGAGCTTTCGCTTGCCCGACAGCAGCTGAGAGACGGTTGACTGGCTACCAATCTCCGGCAGATCACGCTGACTCACCCCGTGCTCCACCATAAGAGAGCGCAGCACCTCGACACCTGAGGCTTCAGGAATCGGAAAGTGCTTTTGATCGTAGTCGCTGATCAGGTTGGCGATGACGTACACCATGCTCTCCAGCGGATGCCCTTGATCGTAACCGGTGATTTCCTGAAGTTCGTCAAGAGCCTCGACCAGAGCATCATAAGAGGCCTCATCCTTGGGCGGTGTCAGCAGGGGCGCCACGAAGGACCAGTGGTCGACGGCGCGTTGTACGAGTGCATTCATCTTCAATCCTTCCACTTGTCTTTGTCATAGTCGCCGTGGCTAAGCACATGCTTTATGTAGACCTGCTGAGTACTGTAGGACACCCCGGCAATCAGTCTGATCTTGTTACCACCGATATCGAACACATGAAAGCGACCTACCAGATCTACTGCAGGAAACAAGGCTCTCATTTGTGGGAAGTTGCCGGGAGCCTCGCGACTTATTCGCTTGAACCAGCTTTCCAGCGCTGTCGCAGACTGCGGCCATTTGGCCGAAGCCTCCACAATCCTCTTGTGGGTTACCACACGCATGCAAGCTCCTTGATTCGTTTTTGTAATATTTACAAGGCTAACGGCGATTCTCAGTGATTGCAAATCCGAATTCGAGTGCCAACCCGCCCCTTTTTATTCCTAAATCACCTAAGCAAATTCCTTTTAGATATAAATTCGTTTGTTTTCGGCCTGTTAGCATTTACGTTCGCAATCGCTCACAGAGGCGATGCCTCTTCTGCTTTTTCCTGGAGCTTCAATGAACCTGCCGCTATCTCTCAACCTGCTGGCGTTCCTGGCCTTGCTGCTGGGCCTGGCGCAAACCCGCCGTACCGACTGGAGCCTGGCCAAGAAGGTCTTGCTCGGCCTGGCACTGGGCGTAGGTTTCGGCCTGGTACTGCACACCATTTACGGTGCAGGCCACCCAGTGCTAAAAGCCACCATTGGCTGGCTAGACCTGGTCGGCAACGGCTACGTCGGCCTGCTGCAGATGATCGTCATGCCGCTGATCTTTGCCTCGATCCTCAGCGCCGTGGCACGCCTGCACAACGCCTCTTCGCTGGGTCGCATCAGCGTACTGAGCATCGGCACGTTGCTGCTGACCACCGCCATCGCCGCGCTGATCGGCATCGTCCTGACCAACCTGTTCGGTCTGAGCGCCGAAGGCCTGGTCGCCGGGGCCCAGGAAAGCGCGCGCATGCAAGTTATCCACAGCGATTACGCGGGAAAGGTCGCCGACCTCAACATCCCGCAATTGCTGCTGTCGTTCATCCCGAGCAACCCGGTGGGCGACCTGGCGCGGGCCAAGCCGACCTCGATCATCAGCGTGGTGATCTTCGCCGTGTTCGTCGGCCTGGCCGCGTTGCAGCTGATCAAGGACGATGCCGAAAAAGGCCAGCGCGCCCTGTCGGCCATCGACACCCTGCAAGCCTGGGTGATGCGCCTGGTGCGCGTGGTGATGAAGCTCACCCCCTACGGTGTGCTGGCGTTGATGACCAAGGTCGTGGCCAGCTCCAATATGGATGACATCCTCAAGCTCGGCAGCTTCGTGGTGGTGTCGTACATCGGCCTGGGCCTGATGTTCGTGGTGCACGGCATCATCCTCGCCGCCACCGGAGTCAGCCCGCTGCGTTTCTTCCGCAAGGTCTGGCCGGTGCTGACCTTCGCCTTCACCAGCCGCTCCAGCGCCGCCAGCATCCCGTTGAACATCGAAGCGCAGACCCGCCGCCTGGGCGTGCCGCAGTCGATCGCCAGCTTCAGCGCATCGTTCGGCACCACCATCGGCCAGAACGGCTGCGCCGGCCTGTACCCGGCCATGTTGGCGGTGATGGTGGCCCCGGCCGTGGGCATCGATACCTTCGACCCGCTGTGGATCGCGACCCTGGTGGCCATCGTCACACTGAGCTCGGCAGGCGTTGCCGGCGTGGGCGGTGGTGCAACCTTCGCCGCGTTGATCGTGCTGCCGGCGATGGGCCTGCCGGTGGAGCTGGTGGCGCTGCTGATTTCGGTCGAGCCACTGATCGACATGGGCCGCACCGCGCTGAACGTGAACGGTTCGATGACGGCGGGCGTGGTGACCAGTCAGCTGCTCAAAGAGACTGACAAGGATGTGCTGGCCGGCGATGAGCATGCCGAGCTGAGCCATTCCTGAAACCACTAGGGCCGCAAATGCGGCCCCAGTTTCGTCAAAGCTTGTTCCATACCTCGAAATGATACGCAGGCTTGTCCGGCTCGGCCTGCGGCTCGCTCGAAGCCAGTTGCCACTGCCCCTTGTCGAACTCAGGGAACCAGGCATCGCCCTGCGGCTCCAGCTCCACCCGGGTCAGGTACATGCGGCTGACCAGGCCCTTCTCCAGCGCTTGCGCATACAACTGCGCGCCGCCGATCAGCATCAACTCATCAACGCCCTGCTCACGCGCCCACTGTTCGGCACGCACCAGCGCCTCTTCCAACGACGCGAACACTTCGGCGCCGGCCAGCACCAGGCCCGGCTGGCGGCTGACCACGAGGTTCAGGCGCCCCGGCAGCGGCCGGCCGAGCGAATCCCAGGTCTTGCGACCCATGATGATCGGCTTGCCCAGGGTGGTGGCCTTGAAGTACTTGAAGTCCCCCGGCAGATGCCAGGGCATGGAGTTGTCGATGCCGATCACGCGGTTCTCGGCGAGTGCCGCGATCAGGCTGAGGGGGAGTGAGGTAGTCATGCCGACGAGGATAGCAAACCCGTGGTGGGTTATGCTTCTGCCCTGAACCGTGCAATGGAAGACCTTGTGACTGGACCGACTCCACTGGACAAGCGCTGGCTCACCGAAGCGATACGCCTGCGCGAAGAACACGCCGGCCCCCTGGAAGACCAGGAAGCCAACCGCCACGCCCGCCAGCAGGGCGGCGACCTGGCCGCGCGCATCGAAGCGCGCGCAATGTTCCTGGCCGAGCGCGACGGTATCACCACCGCCCTGCAACACTGGAAACAAGGCGCACGCCTGGCGCTGCTGGCGTTGTTGCTGCTGGCCGTGGTCAGCGGCGCCGGCCTGGGCTTTGCCGCCCTTGGCGATGGGCAACGCCCGGTCAACGTATTCTGGGCCCTGGGCAGCCTGCTCGGGTTGAACCTGCTGATGCTGCTGGGATGGGCCGCCGGCCTGGCCTTGAGCGGCGAACATGCCGCCAACCTCGGGCGTCTGTGGTTGTGGCTGAGCGAACGCTTCGCCCGCGACGCCAAGGCCGCGCACCTCGCACCCGCACTGCTGGTACTGCTGCAACGCCAGCGCCTGAACCGCTGGCTGCTCGGCCTGCTGGTCCACAGCCTGTGGGCGCTGGCCATGCTCAGCGCGCTGGCGTTGTTGCTGGCACTGCTCGCCACCCGGCGCTATGGCTTCGTCTGGGAGACCACGCTGCTCGCCGCCGAACCCTTCGTGCACCTGACCCAGGCCCTCGGCGCCCTGCCCTCGCTGCTCGGCTTCGCCGTACCGGACGAAAGCATGATCCGCCTCAGCGGCGACACCCTGCCCGCCCTGGACATCGCCCGCCAGGCCTGGGCCAGCTGGCTGCTCGGCGTGGTGCTGGTGTATGGCCTGCTGCCGCGCCTGCTCTTGGCGGGGCTGTGCCTGTGGCGCTGGCGCCAGGGCCGCCAACGTCTGGCCCTGGACCTCAGCCTGCCGGGCTACGCGCAACTGCGCGAAGCACTGATGCCCCGCAGCGAGCGCATCGGCGTGCAGGACGTGGCCCCTCAATCACTGCCACAATTCCAGGCCGGCCAGCTCGAAAGCGGTAGCAGCGGCGCCTTGCTGGTCGGGCTGGAACTGGACGACCAGCGCCCGTGGCCGCCTGCCCTGAGCAAGGGTGTGACCGACGCCGGTGTGCTCGACAGCCGCGAGTCGCGCAACCGCCTGCTTGAGCAGCTCAGCCGCTTCCCGCCGGCACGCTTGGCCATCGCCTGCGACCCCCGCCGTTCGCCGGACCGTGGCAGCCTCGCGCTGCTCGCCGAGCTGGCGCGCAATGCCGGGGCCACACGGATCTGGCTGCTGCAGGCAGCCCCCGGTCAGGCCCTGGACGCCGAGCGCCTGGGCGACTGGCATGAAGCCCTCGACCGCCTCGGCCTGCCCCACGCCGACACCTCACCGCTGACCTGGCTGGAGCATGGCCATGACTGAGCCGCTGAAACTGGCCGTGGTCGGCCACACCAACGTCGGCAAGACCTCGCTGCTGCGCACCCTCACACGGGATGTCGGCTTCGGCGAAGTATCCCATCGCCCGAGTACCACCCGCCACGTGGAAGGCGCGCGGCTGTCGGTGGACGGGGAAGCGCTGCTGGAGCTCTACGACACCCCCGGCCTGGAAGATGCGATCGCCCTGCTCGATTATCTGGAGCGTCTGGAGCGTCCGGGCGAGCGCCTCGACGGCCCGGCGCGCCTGGAGCGCTTTCTGCAGGGCAGCGAGGCGCGCCAGCGCTTCGAGCAGGAGGCCAAGGTGCTGCGCCAGTTGCTGGCCAGCAATGCCGGCCTGTATGTGATCGACGCCCGTGAACCGGTGCTGGCCAAGTACCGGGACGAACTTGAAGTGCTGGCCAGCTGTGGCAAACCCCTGCTGCCGGTGCTCAACTTCGTCGCCAGCAGCCAGCACCGCGAGCCGGAATGGCGCGACGCCCTGGCCCGCCTGGGCCTGCATGCGCTGGTGCGGTTCGACAGCGTGGCGCCCCCGGAAGACGGCGAGCGCCGATTGTACGAAAGCCTGGCTTTGCTACTGGAAGACGCCCGCCCGGCGCTGCAACGGTTGATCGACGACCAGCAGGCGCAGCGCCGGGCTCGCCAGCTCAGCGGCAAGCGCTTGATTGCCGAACTGCTGCTCGATTGCGCCGCTTGCAGGCGCAGCGTTGAAGCCGAACCTGCGGCAGAGGCCAAGGCCATCGAGGCGCTGCGTCAGGATGTGCGCCAGCGTGAGCAGCGCTGTGTCGAAGCGTTGCTCAAGCTCTATGCGTTTCGTCGTGAGGATGCCAATGCCGGGGACTTGCCGTTGCTGGATGGGCGCTGGGGCGATGACTTGTTCAATCCCGAGACGTTGAAGTTGCTCGGCGTGCGCCTGGGCAGCGGCGTGGCGGCGGGTGCGGCAGCGGGCGCAGGTGTCGACTTGCTGGTCGGTGGCCTGACCCTCGGCGCTGCCGCCCTGGCCGGCGCCATTGCCGGGGGGGCGCTTCAGACCGCGCGCAACTATGGCTCACGGTTGATGGGCAAGTTGAAGGGCCAGCGCGAGCTGACCGTGGACGACACTGTGCTGCGCTTGCTCGCCCTACGTCAGCAGCAGTTGATGGCGGCGCTGGATAGCCGCGGGCATGCGGCGCAGAACAGCATTCACCTGGGAGAACTGGATGAAAAGGCCTGGCGCGACGGTAAGCTGCCCGAGGCCTTGAACAAGGCGCGGGCGCATCCGCAGTGGTCGACGCTAAACCCTGGGGCGCGGGTGAATCAAGCTGAGCGGCAGGAGCAGTTGGAGGCGCTGGTGCTGCAGATTTGAGGGTGTCTATTCGGGCCTCTTCGCGGGCAAGCCCGCTCCCACAGGAACCCCGCTGAACCTGAGTACGGCGGAGATTCTGTGGGAGCGGGCTTGCCCGCGAAGAGGCCGGTAAAAGCGATCAACCATTCAGAGCAGTGCCAACGCCTTCCCTTTCAACACCGCCATATCAATCACCGGCACCCCCACCTCCTTGGCCTGCTCATCCCACTCCCGCATGCGCAAGCTCACGCTGAACAGCGGGTCGCCCTCGAAAGCATCCGCTTGCGCTTCAGTCATCACGCCCCCCTGATATTCCAACGTGCGCCGGCTGGCCTCGCTCAACCGTTCGTAATACCCCGGCTGGCGCAACGTCAGGTAGCGCTTGGCCTCGACGTGATACTCCACCAGCCGCGCCATGCGCTCGCCAAAGCCGCAGCGTCGCAGGTATTCAGCCCCGATACGCTCGTGGCTGACCACACCGTAACCACCCATGTCACCGTCACCGCCACACAGGTGGCCGATATCGTGAAAGAACGCGGCCAGCACCACTTCGTCGTCGAAGCCTTCGGCCATGGCCAGTTGCGCGGCCTGGGACATGTGCTCCAACTGGGTGATGGCTTCGCCGATGTAGTCGTCACTGCCGTGCTGCTGGTAGAGGGCGAAGACGTTGTCGATGGTCTGCTTGGGGTTGAGCATCGGTTTTCTTCTCGGTGTGGGATTTGACCTGTGGGAGCGGCTTTAGCCGCGAAGCGAACAACGCGGTGGATGGCACCGGCTTCGCCGGTGTTCGCGGCTGAAGCCGCTCCCACTTGTTCATTTACTGCTGCGCCACCTTCTCCGACTTGCCGTCATAGCGCTTGCGCCACTCGGCCAGGATCTGGTCGCGGTTCTTCGAGGCCCAGGCAAAGTCGTTCTTGATCAGGCGCTGTTCATAGTCAGCCGGCAGTTCGGTCTGGGGTTTGGCAATCCCGGGGGCGGCGAGCACGGCGAAGTTTTCCTTGTACAGCTCCATCGCCGCCGGGCTGGCCGAGAAGTCGGCCAGGCGTTTGGCGGCGTCAGCCTTGGGCGAGCCTTTGATCAGTGCGGTCGCCTCGATCTCCCAGCCTAGCCCTTCTTTCGGCAAGACGATGTCCAATGGCGCGCCCTGACGCTTGAGCTGCACGGCAGGGTATTCGAACGAAATGCCGATCGGGAACTCACCCGCCGCCGCCAGCTTGCACGGCTTGGAGCCGGAATGAACGTACTGGCCGATGTTCTGGTGCAGGGCATCCATATAGGCCCAGCCCTGTGGCTCGCCAAAGGTCTGCAGCCAGGCGGACACATCAAGGAAGCCAGTACCGGACGACGCCGGGTTGGGCATGACGATCTTGCCTTTGTATTCCGGCTTGGTCAGGTCCTGCCAGCTGATCGGCTTGCTCAGGCCCTGCTTCTCGGCTTCGATGGTGTTGAAGCAGATGGTCGCGGCCCACACGTCCATGCCGACCCAGGCTGGCGGGTTGGCGGCATCGCGGTAGTTGGCGGAGATCTTGCCCAGGTCCTTCGGCGCATAGGCTTCGAGCATGCCGTTCTGGTCGAGAATGGCCAGGCTGGACGCCGCCAGGCCCCACACTGCATCGGCTTGCGGGCGGTCTTTTTCGGCCAGCAGCTTGGCGGTGATGATACCGGTGGAGTCCCGCACCCACTTGATCTCGATGTCCGGGTTGGCCTTTTCGAAGGCCTGTTTGTAAGCCTTGAGCTGCTCTGCTTCCAGGGCGGTGTAGACGGTCAGCTGCGTGCTGGCGGCCGAGGCCTGCAGGCTGAATACGGCGGATACGGCAGCGGCAAGTGCAAGGGGCTTGAACATGATGCGGTTCCTATCAGAGTGGGCAGTCGGTCAATGGCTTGGCGCGCGCTGGCGCCAGGCCTGGGAGCGGCGCAGCAGGCCGCGGGAAGCACCGGCCAGCAGCAGCGATGCAGCGGCGCTGGTCAGCAGAATCAAGGTCGACATGGCGGCAGCGCCGCCGACGTTGCCGGCATCGTCCATGTTCAGCACGGCGACGGCGGCGAGGATGGTGTCGGGGCTGTAGAGGAAGATCGCCGCCGAAACGGTGGTCATCGCCGAGACGAACAGGTAGCGGATGATGTCCAGCAGTGCAGGCAGGCAGATCGGCACAGTGACCCGCACGAAGTGCTTGTACAGCGGTGCCTTGAGCGACAGCGCGGCAGCCTCGAACTCGCCATCGAGCTGGCGCAGCGCGGTGGTGGCGGTCATCTGCGCGGTGGTCAGGTAGTGGGCGATGGTGCACACCACCAGCAGCCCCATGCCACCATAGAACACATGCAGTGGGTTGCCGTTGAGGTTGAAGAAGAAGACGTAACCCAGGCCCAGCACCAGCCCAGGCACCGCCATGGGGATGAAGCTGAGCAGGCGCAGTGCCTGGTTGAGCAGGCGCTGGCCAGAGGTTTTCTCCATCAGGTAGGCACCGGCGAAGATCACGATGCTGCCGATCAGCGCGGTGCCGAGGGCCATGGTCACGCTGTTGCGGTAGGCCAACCAGCCCCCACCGGCGGTGTCCTCGAACATGTAGTGCTTGAACGACAGGGTCATGTTGTAGGGCCAGAAGGTCACCAGCGACGAGTACACCGCCATGCCGATCACTCCCACCAGCGCCACGCACACCAGCAGTACGATGGCCAGGTAGCAGGCATCGCGGCCACGTGACGGCTTGGGCTCGAACACCTGGGCGCGGCCGCTCATGGATTCGCCCTGACGGCGGCGCAGCCAGGCGTCGACCGCGAAGCTGAGCAACGCCGGCACCAGCAGCACCATGCCGATCAGCGCGCCCCGGCCGAATTGCTGCTGGCCGACGACCGCCTTGTAGGCTTCCAACGCCAGCACCTGATAGTCACCGCCGACGACTACTGGCACGCCGAAATCGGTGATGGTCAGGGTGAACACCAGGCAGAACGCCGCGAATACCGCCTGACGCGTGGCCGGCCAGGTGATACTGCGAAACGCCCGCCATGGCCCGGCGCCCATGCTGGAGGCGGCGTCGAACAGCCGCGCATCGGCCAGCGACAAGGCCGACAGCAGGATCATCAGCGCGTGCGGGAAGGTGTAGATGGCCTCGCCCAGGACAATGCCCCAGAAGCCATAGATGTTGTCGCTGAGCAGCCCGCGCAGCAGGCCCTGATTGCCGAACAGATACACCAGGGCAATGGCGGGCAGCATCGACGGCGCCAGCAACGGCAGCAGCGAGATGCCCCGCCACAGGCCCTTGGCCGGGATCAGCGTGCGTTGCAGGGCATAGGCGAACAGGTAGGCCAGCGGGATCACGATCGCGGCAACGGTGAAGGCCACCGACAAGCTGTTGCCGAGCAGCCAGTGGAAATTCTCGCTGGCGAAAAGCTCACGAGCGGCAATCAGGCCACCACCCTGGCCAGCATCGCCACTGAAGCCACGCCAGAAGATCGCCAGCAATGGCATCAGCACCGCCAGCAGCAGCAGGATCAGCAGCAGGCTCTTGCCACCGACGACGAACAGGCGGTCACCCAAGGCGACATCGCCTCGCTTGGCCTGGGTGAGCGGCAGGGACATTGACGCGGCCATCTCAGGCAAACACCTGCAGGCTCTGCGGCGGCAATGCCACCCAGATATCCTGCGACCCCAGGCGCGGCATGGCTTCGGGCGCCAGCTCGGCGAGCAGGGCGTGGCCCGGCAAGGCCATGAGCTCGAAGCTCATGCGGCAGCGGTTGCCGAGGAAGGTGATCTCGCGGACCTTGGCCGGGAACAGGTTTTCCTCATGCACCACCGGGTTGACGGTGATTGCCTCCGGGCGGCAGAACAGGCGGCCACTGCTGGCACGCGGCGAGCCGGATGCCAGGCGCATGTTCATGCCGCCGACCTGGGCGTGGCTGTCGCCAGTGCGCTGGAACGGCAGCCAGTTGCCCTGGCCGACGAATTCGGCGACGAACGGCGTGGCGGGCTGGTCGTAGATTTCCTGCGGCGTGGCGTACTGCTCGACCTGGCCGTTGTTCATCACGGCGATGCGGTCGGCCATGAGCATGGCCTCGTCCTGGTTGTGGGTAACCATCAGCGTGGTAATGCCCAGTTGGCGTTGCAACTGACGCAGCTCGGTGCACAGGTGCTCACGTACTCGCGCATCCAGTGCCGACATCGGCTCATCCAGCAACAATAACGAAGGCGACGGGGCCAGCGCACGGGCCAGGGCCACGCGCTGCTGCTGGCCGCCGGAGAGCTGGCCGGGGTATTTCTTTTCACTGCCGGTCAAGCCGACCAGTTCAAGCATCTCGCCCACACGCTGGCGGCTTGCTTCCCGGCCGCTGCCGGTCAGACCGTAGGCGATGTTGGCTTCGACGGTGAGGTTGGGGAACAGCGCGTAGGACTGGAACAGGATGCCATAATCACGCGCCTGTGGCGGCAGCTCGGAGATGTTGCGCTCGCCGATGAACAGCTCACCACGGTCCTGCCGCTCAAGGCCGGCGATGCAGCGCAGCAAGGTGGTCTTGCCGCAGCCCGAAGGGCCGAGCAGGCAGACCAGTTCGCCCGCGGCGATGTCCAGGGAGACATCGTTCAGCGCCGTGAAAGCGCCGAAACGCTTGTGGATACCGCGCACTTTCATCTGTGCGCCAGGGGTGGCGTGGTTCATGGCAAGGCCTCATCGAGCAGATGGGGCCATGCTAGGAAGGCTGTGCGAAGGTTCTGTGGCGTTTAGGCAAAAGCGGGTGATAGTGGTATAGGCAGATTTGGTAGTGGCCATGCTGACCCTGTAGGAGCGGCTCAGCCGCGACCACCGGCAAAGCCGGTGCCATTCACCGCGTCGTTTGTTTCGCGGCTGAAGCCGCTCCCACAGGGTGGTGTGCGATCAATGCAATCTGTTCTTGGCCATCTCGATATCATTCATCAACGCTTTGGCCAAAGCACTCAAGTCGGCACCGATGGTTGCAACGGGTTGGGTTTGGTCCGTCATGTCTTCATCCCTCTGCCTTTTGGCCATAGAGCCGATCATGAACATGCTCCACCAGTGAATGCGCGATCTCGGTGGCATGCATGGCATTGCTCAGCATGCTCAGGCCGTGTTCGCCTGCGCGGGCGCGGCAGTGTTCGTCGATGGTTTCGATGACGCCACGCAGTAGCTCGCTGACGTGAGCCAGGGCGTCGGATGGGTTCATGTCGGATTGATGGGTGAAGAAGGGGGTAGTGATGGGTTTGCGGTGAGGTGGGTCGGGGACGATTTTCTTCATGGCAAATATCCTCTGTTCGGCTCAAGGAAACTGCCACCTGGATCTTTCTCACGGATTGAAGGCGGCAGCCGTGCACGGGGTGAGAAACCGAGGAACAAAGGCAAAACTCGGCCAGGACAAAGCCTGCCCGCGCACGGCCGCCATAACGACGATGCCTTGTATCAGTCGGGTTCTCACACCCGGTCGCCGAAGCGACCCGAAAACGGTATCCCTGGGGCATTTCCCCGACAACAGCGACACTTCAGCAGCGCGCGTAGGATAATTCCCAAGCATGCTGATCTTGAAGTATTTGGTTTCAAGTTCAGAAATGTCTTACGGCTGCCGGCCCCTTCGCGGGACAAGCCCGCTCCCACAGATAGCCCACTGTAGCTGAGGGCGGTGGGGTATCTGTGGGAGCGGCGGTGCGGCGATCCGACTTGCCCCGCGAAGAAGCCACTGCAAATCTAGAACTGCGACCCCACCACCTCTTGCGCCACCCCGAGAAAGGCCGCCGGCAACCTGGCCTGGCGCCGCTCCTTGAGGCAGTAAAGATACTCATGCATGACCGGCGCATTCTCCAGCGTCAGCACTCGCAACTCGGGTTTGTGCGGCACTTCATGCCGGGCAATTACACTGATGCCGATATTGCGCAGCACCGCCTCGCGGATCGACTCGCGGCTGCCGATCTCCAGCAATGCCCCAGCCTTCACCCCGGCATCCTGCATCATCTGCTCGGTGAGCTTGCGGGTGGTAGAACCCGGCTCGCGCATCAGCAGACAATGCCCTGCCACGGCGTCGATCGAGACCGCCTGGCGCTGTGCCAGCGGGTGATTACGGTGCACCGCCACCACCAGCGGGTCGGTGCCCAATACGCGGCGTATCAGGCGGGCGTCCTCCAGCAGCTGTGACGAGGCGGCGATATCGACGCGGTAGTCTTCGAGCATCTCCAGCACCTGCTGCGAGTTGCCGATCTCGACCGCCACTTCCACCTGCGGCAGGCGTTCGCGGAAAATCTTGATCAAGTCGAGAATGTAGTACGGCGCGGTGGCGGCAATGCGCAGGCTGCCCTGCTGCTGGCCGCTGTTGCGCAGTTCGAACTCGATGTCGGCCTCCTGCTGCAGCAACGCCTTGACCATCGGCAGCAGGCGCACGCCCTCCTCGCTCAGCACCAGCCGCCGGCCGCCACGGTAGAACAGCTCCACCGCGTACTGGCTCTCCAGGTTACGAATCTGCGTGGTCACCGTTGGTTGGCTGAGCCCGAGCTTCTTCGCCGCCAGGGTGATGCTGCCCAGGCGGGCCACCATGTAGAAGGCTTTGAGCTCGGCACTCAGCATTGCAGGACCTCATTTGCGCAACAGGCGCAGACCGTTGAACACCACCAGCAGGCTGACGCCCATGTCGGCGAACACTGCCATCCACAAGGTGGCCATGCCGGCAAAGGTGATCGCCAAAAATATTGCCTTGATGCCCAACGCCAGAACAATGTTCTGCGTCAGGATCGCCGCACTTTGGCGCGACAGCCTGACGAACGCCGGGATTTTGCGCAAGTCGTCATCCATCAGCGCCACGTCGGCGGTCTCGATGGCGGTGTCGGTACCGGCAGCGGCCATGGCGAAGCCGATCTCGGCGCGGGCCAGGGCCGGGGCATCGTTGATGCCGTCACCAACCATGCCCACCCGGTGCCCCTGAGCGTACAACTGCTCGATGCTGGCCAGCTTGTCGGCTGGCAACAGGTTGCCTTCGGCGCGGTCGATGCCGACTTGGGCAGCGATGGCCTGGGCGGTATGCGGATTGTCGCCGGTGAGCATGACGGTCTTGATACCCAGTGCATGCAGTTCGGCGATGGCCTGGCGGCTGCTGTCCTTGACCGTGTCGGCCACGGCGAACAGCGCCAACGGGCCAGAGCGGTCGAGCAGCAGCACAACCGTTTTGCCCTCTCGCTCCAGCGCGTCCAGTTGCGCTTCAAGTTGCGGCGAGCACAGGCCCAATTCTTCGACCAGGCGATGGTTGCCCAGGTGGAAGGTTTGGCCATCGATGTCGCCGCGAACACCGCGCCCAGCAATGGCGGCGAATTGGCTGACGTCACTCAACGGGAGGTTTTGTGCCTTGGCGAACTGGGCAATGGCACCGGATACCGGGTGGTCGGAGCGCGCCGCCAGGCTGGCAGCCAGGGCTTGAGCACGACCTTCGAACAACGGGTCGAGCACCATGACATCGGTCTGCACCGGCTTGCCGTGGGTAATCGTGCCGGTCTTGTCCAGCGCGAGGACATCGAGCTTGCGGCCGCCCTCCAGGTAGACGCCACCTTTGATCAGGATGCCTTTGCGCGCTGCGGCGGCCAGGCCACTGACGATGGTCACAGGAGTGGAGATCACCAGTGCGCAGGGGCACGCTACTACCAACAGCACCAAGGCGCGGTAGACCCAGTCGAACCACGCACCGGCCATGAACAGCGGCGGGATGATCGCCACGGCCAGGGCCAGGGCGAACACCACAGGGGTGTAGACCCGCGAGAAGGTGTCGACGAAACGCTGAGTAGGCGCACGGGCGCCCTGCGCCTCTTCGACGGCCTTGATGATGCGTGCCAGGGTGGATTGGCCGGCAGCTGCCGTGACGCGGTATTCAAGTGCCCCGGCCTGGTTTATGGTGCCGGCGAACAGTTTGTCGCCTGCAGCTTTCTCGACAGGCAGGCTTTCCCCGGTGATCGGCGCCTGATCGACGCTGGATTGCCCGCTTGTCACTTCGCCATCCAGGCCAATCCGCTCACCGGGGCGCACCCGTACATGAGCGCCAATCGCCACGTCGCGCACCTCGACCTCGCGCCACTGGCCATCGGCCTGGCGCACCGTGGCCATGTCCGGCGTGAGTTGCATCAGGCCGCTGATGGCATTGCGGGCACGGTCCAGGGAACGCGCTTCGATCAGCTCGGCAATGGTAAACAGCACCATGACCATTGCCGCTTCCGGCCACTGGCCGATCAGCACCGCGCCGGTCACCGCGATGCTCATCAGGGCGTTGATGTTCAGGTTGCGGTTCTTCAGGGCAATCCAGCCCTTCTTGTAGGTGCCCAGGCCACAACCCAAAATTGCCGCCAGCGCCAGTAGCGCCACCACCCACTCGGGCGCCAGCGCGCTGAAATGGACGATTTCGGCAGCGATCGCCGCAACGCCTGACAGCGCCAGCGGCCACCACCGGGTCTTGGTGGCCTGCAGCGCTGCGACGTCACCTTCATCGGCCAGAGGCTCGGCCTTCATGCCCAGGCTTTCAATGGCTTTTTCGATCTCGACAGTGCCGGCCAGGGTATGACGCACGCCGAGCACGCGATTGATCAGGTTGAACTCCAACTGCTCGATACCGGCCAGCTTGCCTAGCTTGTCCTGGATCAGCGTCTGCTCGGTGGGGCAATTCATGGCCTGGATGCGGAAGCGGCTGAGGCGGGCATTGTCACTGGCTTTTTCGCTCAATTGCACGAGGCCCGGCGCGGCAGCGGCGCCGCAGCAGCTGTGGCCGTGGGCATGAGGGTGTTCGTGGCTGACAGGCTGGTTCATGGGGTCGTCCTTAAAGTGGCCTGTTGCCAAGTGAACACCCTGTAGCCACTATAGGGTCAAGCCACTTGCTGGAGATTTCGCCATGAAGATTGGAGAGCTGGCCAAGGCCACCGACTGCGCCGTGGAAACCATCCGCTATTACGAGCGTGAGCAGCTGCTGCCAGAGCCCGCGCGCACCGACGGCAATTACCGGCTATACACCCAGGCCCATGTCGAGCGACTGACGTTCATCCGCAACTGCCGCACCCTGGACATGACCCTCGACGAAATCCGCAGCCTGCTGCGCCTGCGGGACAGCCCTGATGGGTCGTGCGGCAGCGTCAATGCGTTGATCGACGAGCATATCGAGCATGTACAGGCGCGGATCGATGGGCTGGTGGCGTTGCAGGCGCAGCTGGTGGAGCTGCGACAGCGTTGCAATGCACAAGGGGCCGAATGTGCGATATTGCAGCAATTGGAGGTGAACGGGGCGGTATCGTTACCTGAAACCGAGCCCTCTCACGTAGCCCGCAGCCACGGGCATTAGGTTTCAGCTCCAGCCGCCCCCGAGTGCCTTGTACAGCGACAGGCGATTACCCAGCCCCGCCAACTGCGCGCGGATAAAGCCTTGTTGCGCCGCGCTAAGGCTGCGTTGTGCATCCAGCACTTCCAGGTAGCTGTTCAGGCCGTCTTCGTACAGCAACGTTGCCAGCTCCACCCGTCGCCGTTCATTCGCCACCAGCAAACGCTGCGCCTCCAGCTCACGGCGCAGCGGCTCAGCGGACCCCAAGGCATCGGCCACCTCCCGAAAGCCCTGTTGGATGGCCTGTTCATATTCGCTTACGGCAATATCCCGTTGGGCCTTGGCCAAGGCCAGTTGTGACCCCCGACGCCTGAAGTCGAACACCGGCAACGCCACATCGGGCACAAACGACCAGGCCCGCGCCCCGCCCCGGAACAACTGGTTCAGCTGCGGACTGCTCAACCCCAGCAGCCCGGTCAGGGAAATACGTGGCAGATAGGCCGCCCGCGCGGCGCCGATATTGGCGTTGTAGGCTTTCAGCCGGGCCTCGGCGGCGCGAATGTCTGGACGCTGGGTCAGCAAGTCCGAGGGAAGCCCCGCCACAACCGGCGCCAATACCTGCTCGGCTTCCAGCGCTGCCGGCTGCAACCGGGCGGGTGCCACCCTCGCACCTGTGAGCAACTCCAGGCGGTTGAGCGCCAGCACCAGCGCCCGCTCGGCATTCGCCTGCGAGCCCGCCACACCCAATACCAATGCCTGGGCTTGACGTACTTCCAGTTCACTGGCCAATCCCTGCCCACGCCGCCGCTCGATCAAGGCCAGCGACCGCTCGCCAGCGGTAAGCAACTGGCCATCACGCTCGCGCAGATTCACGTAAGCCAGCGTTTCGTAATAGGCTGCGGCCACCTCGGCCACCAGCCCGATCTGCACGGCTCGGGCATCCTCTTCGGTCGCCAGCAGCTGCTGACCCGCACTCTCGCGCAGCGCCCTGACACGTCCCCAGATATCCAGCTCGTAAGCGGTGATGCCGATGCCCAGACTGAAGCGACCCTGCTCAACGATCTGCCGCTCGCCCGTTGGCGAATCCAGCGCCGACAATTGCCTGCGCTGGGTCGCCCCCTGCACGCCCAAGGCCGGCCACAGCTCGGCACTGGCCATACCGAGCAGAGCCCGGGCTTCGTCGATCCGCTGCACCGCGATTCGCAGGCTTCGATTATGCTCCAGCGCCTGGGCTATCAACTCGCGCAGGTGCTGGTCGTTGAACATCTGCTGCCAGTCGGGCAACAGCGCGGCAGCGGGTTGCGCGGGTTGGTCGCGCCACTGTTGCGCGACGGGAGCCTGAGGCCGCTCATAGGTGGGCACGAAAGAACAGCCGGCCAAAGCCAGGCAGGTAGCCACTCCCCAAGCCTTCGGACCTCTCATCGTCTGCCGTCCAAGCCTGCCGTGCCACGCTGTTCCCCCGCCGACCGCTGGCGCTGGTAGTAGGCTTCGAGTCGGGGCAAATACAGCCATTGCTCAGGCGCCGCGCCGATGAACCGCTCGAGCGCTGCCATCCACTGTCGCTGCATGATCGCCAGTGGCGCCGCACGAACACGGGTCAGAATCCGCACCTGCCCTCTCCCACCCAACTGCGCCCGATGCCCAACCATCAAGGCATCGCACTGCAGCTTCGCCGCCAGGAACAGCGGCCCTTTGACGAACTGCGCGCAACGCTCGAACAGCCTCCCCGGCAGCGGCTCACCAAAGCGCAAGGCCCCCATGCTGACCGGCAGGTCGCAGAACAGAATGACCCGCTCCCCGCGTTTCAGTGCACGGGCCATGGTCAGCGCCGTGGTTGGATGGGCGGCGTCGAGCACCTCCACGCGATGCCCCAGGCCCTCGAGTTGGCGCAGCGAAGCCTGGGTGTAGGCATCGGCGAAGTTCCAGATCGGGATCACGAAGCGTGTCGGCGAAGCTTCACGAGCCATGACACTGGTCACCGCCATCCAGTACTCGCCCGTGTGCAGCAGCAGATACAGCGCCGGCCGGCTCGCGGCAGGCCAACCCAGCGGATCGACCTCGGGGATGCCGTTCACCCAGGCCCTGAGCGCCTGTGGTTGGCGGCGGGGGTACAGCCGCTCGTGCACGGCCCGCTGCAACTGCAACACACCATAACGGCAGGCCAGGGCCTGCGCCTGCGGTCGCGCGTAGCCCAAGGCTTCGAGGTTCTGTCGGCACAGGCTGTAGTCCTTGCCGCGCCAAGCCGCCGGCAACCGCTGCAGCAGCGCGGGAAGCACCCGAAACAGCCAGCCCAACGGCACAAAGCGCGCAATCCATGCCAGGCATCGCGCCACCCCGTGAGCCAGATAGGCCCTGGCGCTCATGCGTAACAGCCAATAGCGCATGCGCCAGCCAACACGCGCAGGCTCAGCCATACGACTCTCCCGCCGGTATCGATCGCAACTGCCCAGCGTGCATGCGCAACACGCGATCGCAGGCCTTGGCGACTTCCGGATCGTGAGTCACGATCACGCAAAGCGTGGTCAACTGCTCAAGGGTGGCGATGATGCGGTCACGGGCATCGGCATCCAGGTGCGACGTAGGTTCGTCCAGCAGCAACATCTGCGGGCGCCGGTACAGCGCACGGGCGATCAACAACCGTTGTTTCTGGCCGGTGGAGAGCTGCACGCCTGCCGGCCCCAACTTGGTATTGAAGCCATTGGCCAAGCCTTGCACTGCCGTCAGCAGGCCAGCCTGTTCTACGCAGGATTGCAACCAGGCCGCGTCGACACGGTCGCTGTCGAGGGTGATGTTGTCGGTCACGCTGGCGCTGATGATTTCGTCATGGGCCGTGACATAGGCCAACTGCTGCCGAAAGCGCTGCAGGCCGAACCGCTGCAGTGCAATACCATTGACTTCGAATTGCCCGCCATCGAGCCGATAGAAGCCCGCCAGCACCTTGAGCAGGGTGCTCTTGCCGCACCCGGAGGGCCCGAAGATGGCGACCTTGCTGCCGGCCGCCAGGTGCAGGTCGACATCGGCGAATACCGGACGCTCGAAACTGCTGTAGCGGAACACCCCGCCACGCACCTGAAGGCTTCGTAGTATCGGCGCGGCTTGGTCGGCTCGCGCCTGATACAGATTGTCGTCCAGCACCTCGGGTTGTTCGTCGACGATATCCTCCACCCGGCTCAGCTCCACCCGCAACAGGCGCAGGTTGGCATATCGGTCGAGCACCTTGAGCGTGCAGCCCATGAACATGTCTTTATAGAGCACGAAGGCGAACAGGTCGCCGATGCTGTTTTCACCCTGCAGCACGGCAAAAGCCCCCAAGGCACTGACCAGCAATGAGTGGCCGTGGGACAGGCCTTCATGGACCACGCCATTCATGGCCTGCAGGCGCTGCACGCGGGCGCGGGCGGCTTCGGTCTCGACGTGCTGGTTACTCCAGCAGGCCAGTTTGGCGCCTTCATAGCGGTAGAGCTTCATCGACTCCACGGCGCCGAGTGTGCCGAGCAGGGTGACATTTCTGGCGGTTTCGGCTTCGATCGAGGCTTTGTGAGTCCGCTCCATCATCGGCAGGGTCAGCAGGCGAAACAGGAAAAACAGCGCGCAAAGCCCAAGTGACAGTGCCGCCAGTTGCAGATTGATCAGTGCCATCAGACCGAGGAAGGCAAGACCGAAGAATGCGTCGATCGCCAAATCCATCCAGCCAGCGGTGAACTGAATGTAGGCGCGGTCGCTGACTTGGGTGCGACGCAAGATATCCCCTGGCGCACGCCGCTCGAAGTAGTCCACCGGCAGGCGTAACAGCCACGCCACCACGCCGATACCCAGGTCCTGGCTGAGGGCGACGCGCAGTTGCGCGTCCAGCCACGCGCGCACCCAGGCGGCTGCGGACTTGAGCAGAAATACGGCGCCGAACACATAGAGGATCAAGAACAGAAAATCAGCATCGTTCTTGGCCACGACCTCATCGATGGTCAACGAGAACAGCTTCGGCGCGGCAATCGCACCCAGGTACATGACGATGGCCAGCAGGCCCATGGGGATCAGGTAACGCAGCAGCCAGGGGTTGGCGGCCAGCACACTGCCAAGGCCCAGGGCCTGGCGTGTGGGGCTTTTGCGGCGCAAGGTGAACTGCAGGCCCGGCACCAGCTCCAGGGCCACGCCGCTGAACAGCGGCAGCGCTTCTTCCCAGGTGTAGAAGCGCCGCCCCAAGGCAGGATCGACGATATGCAGGCCGCGCCCGTCCACCGCTTCCAGCACCACGAAGTGCATCTTGTTCCAGAACAGGATAGACGGCGCGCGTACCTGGCGCAGGCCGTCGAGCATCACCTTGAGCGGCCGGCAAGCGAACCCCGAGGCCTCGCACACCTTGATGATCTGGAACAACGACATGCCATCGCGCGCCACCGTGCAACGTTGGCGCATCTGCCGCAACGTGGTGGCCTGGCCGTGGTAACTGGCGATCATGGCAATGGCGGCCAGGCCACACTCGGCCATCTCGTCCTGAAGAATGATCGGCACCCTTGGGCGAATCCAACGCTTGGCGCGCCCCATGGCATCGCCGAACAGGGTCATGTCGCCACCGCCTGGAGAAAGTCGGGATTACGCTGGCTACCCTTGAGCAGTGGCAAGAAAAGCCATTCGATCAGGCTGAGCGACTGCAGGTGCAACGAACCGCGCAGGGTCATGCCGTCCTTGAGCCACTCTTCGCGGATGCGTGTGCGCGGATCGCTGAAATCAAGGGCAACCTCCACCAGGTACATGGCCTCACCCTGCGCATTGGCCGCAGCCCCGAGTTGCGGATCTCGGTAGGTGCTGGCGGTACTGTGCACGATTTGCCCTTTCACCACGCCGTAGCGCTCATAGGGGAATGCGTCGAGCCTCACGATCACCGGCGTCCCCGGGCTTGCGAAACCGATGCTCGACGGGCTGATATCGAGCATCACCGTTGGTGCAGGGCGTTCGGGCTGGTCGATTCGCAAGAGCATCATCGGCTGGCCGGCTTGGGCCCGGCTGCCAGCGAACACCGAGACGCCATCGACGATACCTTCCACCGGCGACAGCAACACGTACTGCTGGCGTTTGCTAACAGCTTCCCGCCGCTCCAGCAGTTCGTGACGTTGGCGGGCAATTTCGCCGAGGCGCAGGGTGAGCTGGTGGCCGGCGTCGCGGCTGCGCTGCTGCAATTCCAGCAAGCGTTGGCGCGCCGCCACATTGGCCTGCTGATTGCTGGCCAGGTTCTGCTGAGCGGTTTCGTGACGCACGATTGCTTCATTCAGCGCAGCCTCGGACACCGCCCCCTCACGTGCCAGACGCTCATGTCGCCGCTGCAGGCCTGCGGCAATGCCGACGCGGCGGCGAATCGACTGTTCGATCTGCTCGTTCAGCGCGAGGTCAGCCTGCAGTTGTTCGATTTGCAGCGCCAGGGACTGGCTTTGAGACTGGTAGAGCTCACGGGCATGCTGCTCGTCGCTGTGGGTGTCGGCCAACAAACTGTCCAGGCGCTCGGCGCTTTGCGCGGCGGTGGTCTGGCCATTGGCTTCGCTGAAATTCTCAGGCTCCTGCGGGCGAATCCGCAGCAGGGGTTGATCCTTGTGTACCGCTTGCCCGGCCGTTACCAGCACCTCCTGGACATGCACACTGCCTTCACTGGCAATGCGCACCACATCGCGGGTCAGGATACGGCCCTGGACCTCTTCTTTGCGCGCATATTCACCCACCAGCAACAGGATGACGAGCATAAAAAAAAACAGGCACAGCAGCCATCCGAAGACCAGACTGCGCACTGGCGCACGCTGGGCGACCCTTCCCAGTTCCAACATGGCAATTGCCCCTCGAGGCAGCGTGAGGAAGGGAGCGGCGCCACTCCCCCCAGTGAAGGCGTCGAGGCCTCAGCTGACGGTTGCGACCACCGCAATGGCCGTGTCGATCACTTGGCCGATCGCCTGGCCAACGTCAGCCCAGGTACCAGCGCCTCGTACATCGAGGGTTTCTTCCAGGGTCATTTCCAGTGGGGCTTGGGTCGTTTCGACTTGTGGGTACATATCGATACCTCGTTTTTTTTATCGAAGGGAGGGGGACGCCGAGCGGTTGCTGTTTGAAAAATGCTCGCCATCACCGCCGACAGCAAGCGGCGTGGCGCTTGCTGTCAGGCCGGATAATTGTCCCTGAGTCAACAAGGTGGCGATAGCATATGGCTCCGAACGGGATGTGGGAGCGCGAAGATTGGTGATGTAGGAAAAGCCAACCGGACTGTAGGGAAGAATTACAGCCCGGTGATTGGAAGGCTTGAGATCAGACCGCCATCGGCGCCGTCATCGGCGCATGGTGCTCATACCCTTCGAGGCTGAAGTCGCTCGGCTCGATCTTCTCCAGCCACTCCGGTTCGTACTTGCCGGTCTTGGCGAACTCCGGCACGCGGTCACTGATTACCAGCTTCGGCGCTTCCAGCGGCTCGCGCTTGAGTTGCTCGTTGAGCATGTCCAGGTGGTTTTCGTACACATGGGCATCGCCGATGAAGTAGGTGAACCAGCGCGGCGTATAACCGGTCAGGCGGGCGAACAGCGACAGCAGCGCTGCGCCTTCGGTAAGGTTGAACGGTGTGCCCAGGCCCAGGTCGTTGGAACGGATGTAGAGGGTCAGGGAAAGCTCCTTCGTCTCGACATTCGGGTGGAACTGGTACAGCAAATGGCAAGGCGGCAGCGCCATTTCGTCCAGCTGGGCGCAGTTCCAGCCATGGAACAGGATGCGCCGGCTGCCCGGGTCGTTGGCGATGGTGTCCAGGCACTGACGCACCTGGTCGATGGCCTTGTACAGGATGACGAACGCCTGGCCGTCTTCCTCGTCCTTGGCAATCTGACGGAAGCCGGCTTTCTCGGCCATCTCGATCGCCGCCGGGTTGTTCAGCGGGATGCGCTTGTAACCCGGCCACTGGCGCCATTGCACACCGTAGATCTCGCCGAGGTCGTCATGGCCCTGGCGGAACGGGTTGGCCAGCCACTGGGCATTTTCGTTGGCGTTCTGGTCCCAGACCTTGCAGCCAAGCTCGCGGAACTCACCGGCGTTTTTCACGCCACGCAGGAAGCCGACCATCTCGCCGATGGCAGACTTGAACGCCAGCTTGCGCGTGGTGATGGCTGGAAAGCCCTTCTGCAGGTCGAAGCGCAGCATGGCGCCTGGCAGGCTGATGGTGCGGATGCCGGTGCGGTTGCCCTGCAGCGTGCCGTTTTCGATAACGTCGCGGACCAGGTCCAGATACTGTTTCATGGCTTACCTGTAACAAAAACGGCAGGGGATCGCCCCTGCCGTGGGATTAATCAGGCGGGTTTCGCCGTAGGCTTGCGATTATAAGCCCACCAGATCAGAACGAGGCCACCGACTATCATCGGAATGCACAGCAACTGGCCTTGGGTCAGCCAGCCGAAGGCGATGTAACCCAGTTGCGCATCCGGCACCCGGACAAACTCCACGGCAAAGCGGAAGATGCCGTAAAACAGCGAGAACATGCCCGACACCGCCATGGTTGGCCGCGGCTTGCGCGAGAACAGCCAGAGGATGACGAACAGCGCCACGCCTTCCAACGCGAACTGGTACAGCTGCGACGGGTGCCGTGGCAGCTGTGCCGGGTCGCTGAACGGCGGGAAGATCATCGCCCATGGCAGGTCGGTGGGCTTGCCCCACAACTCGGCATTGATGAAGTTGCCGATGCGCCCGGCACCCAGGCCGATCGGCACCAACGGGGCGACGAAGTCCATCAGTTCGAAGAACGACTTGTTGTTGCGCTTGCCAAACCACAGCGCCGCCAGCATCACGCCGATGAAGCCGCCGTGGAACGACATGCCGCCCTTCCACACCTCGAAAATCAGCGTCGGGTTGGCCAGGTAGGCATGCAGGTCGTAGAACAGCACGTAACCCAGGCGCCCGCCGACGATCACCCCCATCGACAGCCAGAACACCAGGTCGGAGAGCTTCTCGCGCGACCAGGTGGGGTCGAAGCGGTTGAGTCGGCGCGAAGCGAGCAGCCAGGCGCCGCCGATGCCGATCAGGTACATCAGGCCGTACCAGTGGATTTTCAGCGGCCCGAGGGCCACGGCCACGGGGTCTATCTGCGGGTAAGGCAGCATGGATATTCCTCTCGTTTCAAATCAGGAAGCTCAGGCCGACGCAGAACAGCAGCGCGGCGAACAGACGCTTGAGCAGGCGCGGCGACAGCTTGTGCGCCAGGCGCGCGCCGAAGCGGGCGAAAAACATGCTGGTCACGGCAATGCCGACCAGCGCTGGCAGATAGACATAGCCCACGCTGTGCGCCGGCAAGTGTTCTTCGTGCCAGCCCAACCACATGAAGCTCAACGCGCTGGCCACGGCAATCGGCAGGCCGCAGGCCGAGGACGTGGCCACCGCCTGCTGCATCGGCAGGCTGCGCCAGGTCAGGAACGGTACGGTCAACGAGCCACCGCCGATGCCAAAGATCGCCGACGCCCAGCCGATTACCCCACCCGCGCCGATCAGCACCGGTTTGCCGGGGATGCCACGGCTGGCCTTGGGTTTGAAGTCCAGGGCCATCTGTACGGCTATGATCAGCGCGAACACGCCGATGATCTTCTGCAACTGCGGGCCCTGAATCAGCGAAGCGGTCTTGGCACCTACCAGGGCGCCGAGCAGGATGCCGACGGTCATCCAGGCGAAAATGGGCCACTGCACCGCGCCCTTGCGGTGGTGTTCGAGCACGGCGTTGATCGAGGTGAAGACGATGGTGGCCAGCGATGTGCCGACTGCCAGGTGGGTCAGTACGGATGCGTCGAAGCCCTGCAAGGTGAAGCTGAACACCAGCACCGGCACGATGATGATGCCCCCGCCCACGCCGAACAGCCCGGCCAGCACGCCGGCGCAGGCGCCCAACAGCAGATAGAGTGCGAACTCCATTCGTCGTCCCCGAGAAAAACAATCCGGCATGGTAACGGAAGCTGGGCACGAGGCTCTAGTGAACTCTGTGACAGGATGGATCACCGCCGCCGCAGTGGGTACAGTGACGAAAAACACAGAGGCCCAACCGATGTGCCTGATCGTATTCGCCTGGCGGCCGGGGCACGCCCTGCCGCTGATCGTGGCGGCCAACCGCGACGAGTTCTATGCCCGGCCCACCCAGGCCCTGGCGGCCTGGGAAGATGCGCCTGGGGTGCATGCCGGGCGCGACCTGGAGGCCGGTGGTACGTGGCTGGGTGTGGGGCCGCAGGGGCGGTTTGCCGCGCTGACCAATATTCGTGACCCTGGGCAAGCACTAGGGCCGCGCTCGCGCGGCGAGCTGGTGGCGGCCTACCTGCAAGGAGAGCTTGGGGTCGAGGCCTACCTGGACGAGGTCGCCAGCCGCAGCAAACAGTATTCGGGGTTCAATCTGCTGGTGGGTGATGCGGGCCAACTGGGTTATCTGCACGCCCGCGAAGCGGCGCCACGCTTGCTGGGGGCTGGGGTGTACGGGGTTTCCAATGCAGGGCTGGATACGCCTTGGCCGAAACTGGTGAAGGCGCGCAGTGGGCTGGAGGGGTTGCTGGATTCAGCGGATCCGCAGCAGCTATTGGCGTTGCTGGCCGATGGTGAGACGGCCCCTGAGAGTGAATTGCCGGAAACGGGTGTGGGGTTGGCGACGGAGAAGCTGCTGTCGAGCGTGTTCATTGCCAGTCAGAACTATGGGACACGGGCCAGTACGGTGCTGATTGTGGACGATCAGGGGAAAAGACGGCTGATTGAGCGCAGTTTCGGGCCGTTTGGTGGACATTTAGGAGAGATCGAGCTACTGATTTGATGGTGATTGTTCCGGCCTCTTCGCGGGCAAGCCCGCTCCCACAATGATCGGCGTTGGCAGAACCATTGTGGGAGCGGGCTTGCCCCGCGAATAGGCCGGTACAGATATCAGAGGGTCTTGTTGGCCCCAGGCCCGATCATCCGCGCCAGGCCAAGGTTCTTCAGCGCCAGCTGCAACGAGCTGTGGATCACCTGCGGGTTGTCATGGCTCAGGGCGTCGGCCAGCAGCTCCTTGGCCTTGCTCATGTTGACCTGGCGCAGCATCCACTTCACTTTCGGCAGGTTGGTGGCGTTCATCGACAAGCTGTCGAAGCCCATGGCCATCAACAGGATTGCCGCCGCCGGGTCACCGGCCATCTCGCCACAGATGCTCACCGGCTTGCCTTCGCCATGGGCGTCGCGCACCACGGTGTTCAAGGCCTGCAGCACCGCCGGGTGCAGGTAGTCGTAGAGGTCGGCGACCCGCGGGTTGTTGCGGTCTACGGCCAACAGGTACTGGGTCAGGTCGTTGGAGCCGACCGACAGGAAGTCCACCTGCCGCGCCAGCTCCTTGGTCTGGTACACCGCCGCCGGGATTTCGACCATCACGCCCACCGGGGGCATCGGCACATCGGTGCCTTCGTCGCGCACTTCGCCCCAGGCACGGTGGATCAGGTGCAGGGCCTCTTCCAGTTCGTGGATACCCGAAATCATCGGCAACAGGATGCGCAGGTTGTTCAGGCCTTCGCTGGCCTTGAGCATGGCGCGGGTCTGGACCAGGAAGATTTCCGGGTGGTCGAGGGTGACGCGGATGCCGCGCCAGCCCAGGAACGGGTTTTCTTCCTTGATCGGGAAGTAGGACAGGGCCTTGTCGCCGCCGATATCCAGGGTACGCATGGTCACCGGCAGCGGGTGGAACGACGCCAATTGCTCGCGATAGATCGCCAGCTGTTCCTTTTCGCTGGGAAAACGCTGCTGGATCATGAACGGTACTTCAGTGCGGTACAGGCCTACACCCTCGGCGCCACGTTGCTGGGCACGGGCCACGTCGGCAAGCAGGCCGGTGTTGACCCACAACGGCATGCGGTGGCCGTCCGGGGTCACGCAAGGCAGCTCGCGCAGCGCATCGAGGCCTTGGGCCAGCTGGCGTTCCTCTTCGACCACCTCGCTGTACTGCTTGCGCAGCACATCGCTGGGGTTGGTGAACACCTCACCCTTGTAGCCGTCGACGATCAGTTCAATGCCATCGACCTTGGAATACGGAAGATCCACCAGGCCCATGACCGTCGGGATGCCCATGGCCCTGGCCAGGATGGCGACGTGGGAGTTGCCCGAGCCCAGCACCGAGACCAGGCCGACCAGCTTGCCTTCCGGAACTTCGCCAAGCATCGCCGGGGTCAGCTCCTCGCTGACCAGGATGGTGTTGTCGGCATACACCAGCGACTGAGAACGGGCTTCCTGAAGGTAGGCCAGCAGGCGGCGACCAAGATCCTTGACGTCCGAGGCGCGCTCGCGCAGGTAGTCGTCGTCCATCAGTTCGAAGCGGTTGACGTGTTCGCCGACCACCTGACGCAGGGCGCCCTGTGCCCACTGGCCGGTCTTGATGACCTCGGTCACTTCACCGCCGAGGGCGGCGTCTTCGAGCATCATCAAGTACACGTCGAACAGCGCGCGCTCTTCCGGGCGCAGCTGGGTGGCCAGCTTGGCCGACAGCTTGCGCATGTCGGCGCGCACGCCTTCGAGGGCGTTGTTGAACAGTTTCAGTTCAGCGTCGATGTCCTCGACGGTCTTGTCCGGCACCACCTCCAGGTCAGCCGGTGGCAGCATCACCACGGCGCGCCCGACGGCGGCACCTGGCGAGCCCGGCACACCGACGAAGCGCGCTTCCTGGATGCCCTTGCCCTGACGCCCCAGGCCACGGATGGAGCCGGTAGCCTCGGCATGGGCGATAACCCCGGCGAGCTGGGCGCTCATGGTGACCAGGAAGGCTTCTTCACCTTCGTCGAACTGGCGGCGCTCTTTCTGCTGGATGACCAGCACACCCACCACGCGGCGATGGTGGATGATCGGTGCACCGAGGAAAGAGGCGAATTTCTCTTCACCGGTTTCGGCGAAGTAGCGGTAACGCGGGTGGTCGGCGGCGTTTTCCAGGTTCAGCGGCTCTTCCCGGGTACCGACCAGACCGACCAGGCCCTCGTTGGGGGCCATGCTGACCTTGCCGATGGAGCGCTTGTTCAGGCCTTCGCTGGCCATCAGCACGAAGCGGTTGGTTTCCGGGTCGAGCAGGTAGACCGAGCAGACCTGGCTGCCCATGGCTTCCTTCACGCGCAAGACGATGATGCCCAACGCCGTCTTGAGATCTTTGGCGGAGTTCACTTCCTGGACGATCTTGCGCAGCGTATTGAGCATGGCTCGGGGTCGAACTCCGTCGTCAGTCGCGCGTCAATAGACGCGGTGCAAGCTCTTTCAGGGCGCGGCGATACACTTCACGCTTGAAGGTCACCACCTGGCCCAACGGGTACCAATAGCTGACCCAGCGCCAGCCGTCGAATTCAGGCTTGCCGGTCAGGTCCATCCGCACCCGTTGCTCATTGCTCACCAGGCGCAGCAAAAACCACTTTTGCTTCTGGCCGATGCACAGCGGTTGGCTGTGGGTACGGACCAGTCGCTGGGGTAAACGATAACGCAACCAGCCGCGGGTGCAGGCAAGAATTTCCACATCATCGCGTTCAAGGCCAACTTCTTCGTTCAGCTCGCGGTACAGGGCATCTTCCGGCGTCTCGTCAGGGTTGATGCCACCCTGCGGGAATTGCCAGGCATCCTGGTTGATCCGCCGAGCCCATAGCACCTGCCCGGCATCATTCGTGAGAATGATCCCGACATTGGGGCGAAAACCATCCGGGTCGATCACGGCAGCAACCTCGCAAACGCATGTCACCGCATTGTTCCACAAAGCCTGCGAGCGCAGCAACGCGCCCGCCAAGCTTATGTGCAGCGAGGTGAAAACTCCGTATTCTGCGGGCCTACCCAGTAGCTGATGCGAGTGACCACGATGCGCCTGGCTTTATTCGACCTGGACAATACCCTCCTCGGTGGCGACAGCGACCACGCCTGGGGTGATTATTTGTGCGAGCGGGGCATTCTCGACCCGATCGCCTACAAACAACGCAACGACGCCTTCTACCAGGATTACCTGAACGGCACCCTGGACCTGCAGGCCTACCTGGCCTTCTCCATGGAAATCCTCGCGGCCACCGAACCCGCTCAGCTCGACCAGTGGCACGGCGAATTCATGCGCGACTGCATCGAGCCGATCATCCTGCCCAAGGCCCTGGCCTTGCTGCAGCAGCACCGCGATGCCGGCGACCAACTGGTGATCATCACCGCCACCAACCGCTTCGTCACAGCGCCCATTGCCCGCCGCCTGGGCGTGCGCGTGCTGCTGGCGACCGAGTGCGAAATGCAGGATGGCCGCTACACCGGGCGCAGTACCGATATACCGTGTTTCCGTGAAGGCAAGGTGACGAGGCTGGAGCGCTGGATGCTGGAGAACGGCTTCGATCTGGAAGACAGCTATTTCTATAGCGATTCGATGAATGATTTGCCGTTGCTGGAGCGGGTGACGCACGCGGTGGCGGTGGATCCGGATCCGAAACTGCAGGCCGAGGCCGAGCGGCGTGGCTGGCCGGTGGTTTCACTCAGGGATTGATGTATTGCTGCGCCGGCCTCTTCGCGGGGCAAGCCCGCTCTCACAGTGTTCGGGGTTGGTAGGACCATTGTGGGAGCGGGCTTGCCCCGCGAAGAGGCCGGCAAGGCTGTCAGACCGGCTTGGCGCCCATCAATCCGGCAATGGACAGGAAGCAAACACCGCTGAACACTGCCAGGGCCAAGGTAAACCGCAACCCCACCGTTTCGGCCTTGCGCAGCCTGTTCAGCCGCACCAGCAGCCACCACACGGCAAACGCGCCGAAGGTATATATGACGCTGGAGGCCAGCACCCAGGTCTGCCCCAGCGGCCAACCCACCAGGTGCACCAGCCACCAGCCGGTGAACGGCATGCTCACCAGGCACAAACCCATCAACAGCCAGACGAACACCAGTGGCCGACGCAGCAGCTTGCCGTAGGCGTCGGCATCGCCCCGGCGACGGGCGCGGACGGTCCAGATCGCCAGGCCCAGCGCGCCCAGAAGCAGCAGCACGGTGGCGATGACGTGCAAGGCCTTGAGGGTGGTCAGGTGTTCCATGTCTTCACGTCCTTGGGGTAGTTAGCCAAGCTTAGCCGCTCAACCCAGGAACAGCTTGTAGGCCGGGTTGTCGGTTTCGTCCCAGTACGGATAGCCAATCTTGGCCAGCGCCGCCGGCACCAGGTGCCGCTCCTCCTCCGGCACCTGCAACCCGGCCACCACGCGCCCGTCGGCCGCGCCATGGTTGCGGTAGTGGAACATCGAGATGTTCCAGCGCCCGCCCAGCTTGTTGAGGAAGTTGAACAGCGCGCCCGGCCGCTCCGGGAATTCGAAGCGCAGCACCATCTCGTCGCTGGCACCGGCCGAATGGCCGCCGACCATATGGCGGATATGCAGCTTGGCCAGTTCGTTGTCGGTCAGGTCGGTAACCGGGAAACCCTGCTCGATGAGATTCTGCACCAGCGCGGCCCGCGGGTCGTTCTCAGGATGCGTCTGCACACCGACGAAGATGTGGGCCTCGTCGGAAGTGTGCTTGCGGTAGTTGAATTCGGTGATCTGGCGTTTGCCGATGGCCTCGCAGAAGGCCTTGAAGCTGCCCGGGCGCTCGGGAATGGTCACGGCGATGATCGCTTCTCGCTTCTCACCCAGCTCGGCACGCTCGGCGACGTGGCGCAGGCGGTCAAAGTTGACGTTGGCGCCCGAGTCGATGGCGACCAGGGTCTGATCGCTCACGCCGTAGAGTTCCACATACTTCTTGATACCGGCCACACCCAACGCACCGGCAGGTTCGGTGATCGAGCGGGTATCGTCGTAGATATCCTTGATCGCCGCACAAATCTCGTCAGTGCTGACGGTCACCACTTCATCCACATGCAAGCGGCAGATGTCGAAGGTATGCTGGCCGATCTGCGCCACCGCCACGCCATCGGCAAACAGCCCGACCTGCGGCAATACCACACGCTCGCCGGCGGCCATCGCTGCCTGCAGGCAGTTGGAATCATCCGGTTCTACGCCGATCACCTTGATTTCCGGGCGCAGGTATTTCACATAAGCCGCGATGCCGGCGATCAGGCCACCACCGCCCACCGGCACGAAGATCGCGTCCAGCTGGCCCGGGTGCTGGCGCAGGATTTCCATGGCCACGGTGCCTTGGCCTGCGATGGTGTGGGGATCGTCGTAAGGGTGGACATAAACGAAGCCCTTCTCGTCGACCAGCTTCAGCGAGTAGGCCAGCGCCTCGGGGAACGAATCGCCATGCAGAACCACTTTGCCGCCGCGCGAACGCACGCCTTCGACCTTGATCTCCGGGGTGGTCTTGGGCATCACGATAGTGGCCTTGATGCCCATTTCACGCGCGGCCAGGGCCAGGCCCTGGGCGTGGTTGCCGGCGGAGGCGGTAACCACGCCGCGGGCCAGTTCTTCCGGGCTCAGTTGCGCCAGCTTGTTGTACGCCCCGCGGATCTTGAAAGAGAACACCGGCTGCAGGTCTTCACGTTTGAGCAGAATCTGATTGCCCAGGCGCTTGCTCAGCTGCCCAGCGGCCTGCAGCGGGGTTTCGACAGCGACGTCGTAGACGCGCGAGGTGAGGATCTTCTTGACGTACTGTTCGAGCATCGGGAAAGCATCACTGGCCGCGGGACAAGGCCTGCGAGTCTACCCCAGCGCTACGTCGGGCGACCACAGCAAAGCCGCCCTAGCCTGTATGCGAGCCGTTATACTAGGCCACATTGCAAACCGCCCTGCCCCTTTTCGGAGCCCGCATGACCCAGGACCAACTCAAACAGGCCGTCGCCCAGGCCGCTGTCGACTTCATTCTGCCCAAGCTGGATGAAAAGAGCGTCGTCGGCGTCGGCACCGGTTCGACCGCCAACTTCTTCATCGACGCCCTGGCCCAGCACAAGACCGCGTTCGATGGCGCGGTCGCCAGCTCCGAGGCCACTGCCCAGCGTCTGAAAGGCCATGGCATCCCGGTCTACGAGCTGAACAGCGTCAGCGAGCTGGAGTTCTATGTCGACGGCGCCGACGAGAGCGACGCGCACCTGAACCTGATCAAGGGCGGCGGCGCGGCGCTGACCCGCGAGAAGATCGTCGCGGCGGTGGCCAAGACCTTCATCTGCATCGCCGATGGCAGCAAGCTGGTGCCGGTGCTGGGCGCCTTCCCGCTGCCGGTCGAGGTCATCCCGATGGCCCGCAGCCATGTGGCGCGCCAACTGGTGAAGCTGGGCGGCGACCCGGTCTATCGCGAGGGCGTGGTGACCGATAACGGCAACGTGATCCTCGACGTGCACAACCTGCAGATCACCAACCCAGTGGAGCTGGAAGCGCAGATCAATGCGATCGTCGGCGTGGTCACCAATGGCCTGTTCGCGGCGCGGCCGGCGGACTTGCTGCTGCTGGGCACTTCGGAAGGTGTGAAGAGCCTGAAAGCCGAGTGATGTCATTCGCGGGGCAAGCCCGCTCCCACAATGGTTCTGCCAACGCCGATCATTTGTGGGAGCGGGCTTGCCCCGCGAAGAGGCCCTCAGCCGCAATCATTCAGCCGGCTGCTTGAACACATAAAACAGGTTCGGCTCACTGACCAGATAGATCGTCCCCGCCTCGTCCATCGCAATCCCTTCCGCCTGCGGCACCGTCTGTTTCAAGCCCTGATACCCCTTGCGCAATGACATCGTGCTCAGTGGTTTGCCCTTCACATCGAGCTCCAGCACCAGCCGCGATTCATCCGACAGCGCCAGCAGATGCCCACTGCGCTCATCGAACTGCAGGCTCGACAAATCCCTCACGAACAGCCGCGCATCGCGCTTGCGGTCCTGCACCACGTGCACGGCATAAGGCTGCTCCGGGTTATCGTGGGGGAAACCGTGAATCTCGTAGATCACCATCGGGTCGCGCTCCTTGGCCACGAACAGGCGCTTGCCCGCCGAATCAAAGGCCAGGCCTTCAAAGCCCTTGTTGCCGTTCAGGCCGATCCCCAGGCTCAGTTGTTCGGCATCGTTGGCATCAAGGAACATCGTGTCGTCCTCAAGACGCACGCGGATCAGCCGTTGAGTGCGCTCATCGGTGATCACATAGCTGTTCGGTCCTACGTATTCCACCGCCTCCGGATCACCGAAGCCGGTCAGCGGCACACGGCGCAGAATGCGACCGTCGAGGGACAACTCGATCAACTCGGAACGCTTGTTGGTCACCGTAAACAACGTTTTACGGTCGGGGTCGTAGGTCAGTGCGGAAACATCATCGTCCAGCCCTTCGATGGGCTGTGCTTCGATCACCACCTGGTAGCGCTCCAGGCCCATGCTCAGCTCAGCCGGCTGCCACCAGGTCTTGAGGTTGAACCAGCCACGCTCGGCCAAGCGGAAATGCCGCTCGGCCGCACCCAGGACGAGCACGGCGAGCAGGCCAAGGACAGCCAGAACCAGGGGCAGACGAACAGTGCGAAGCATAAAAGGCAGACTCGATTTGAGGATGGCGAATCTAACCACGTTCAACTGAAGTAAAGCTTAATGCCAGCATCAGAATAGTCTGATGCTGCAGTCAGTTCTTCTTGAAGCGATAGAACAGCGCCGGCTCGCTGACCATGTACAGATTGCCCTGGTCGTCCATGGCCACCCCTTCAGCGCGCGGAATGGTGTCCTTGAGGCCGTTGAAACCGCCCAGCAAGGTCATGAAGCTGACCTGCTGGCCTTGCTCGTCGAGCTCCAGCAGCATGTTCGAATCGGCCGACAGCACCAGCAAGTGGCCAGTGCGCGGGTCGACACCCAGGGCCGACAGATTGCGCAGGTCGAGTTCGTCGCTGGCCAGCAATTGCTTGTCACCCTTGAGCGGGGTGCGGCCATCGGTGTTCCAGGTGTACAGCTTTGGCGGCCGTTCCTCGCCGATCACCAGGCGCTGGCGCATCGGGTCCCAGGCGATGGCTTCGAAGCCTTTGTTGCTCTTTACCGAGGGGCCCAGGTCGTGGCTCGGGAAATCCGCGTGCTTCAGCGATTGGGTCTGGGCATCCACTTTGACCACGGTCAGGTCGTGGAGGCGCTCATCGGTGATGGCCAGTTGACCATCTTCGAGCACGGCGACACCTTCGGGGTTGTTCCAGCCCTCCAGGGGGATTTGCCGCAGCACCTCGCCATCGAGGCTCAGCTCGACCAGGAACGGGTTCTTGCCCATGACCACGAACAGCGTGCGGGTTTGCGGGTTGAACGCTATGTCCGAGGCTTCGTCGTCATCCATGCCCGGCAACGGCTTGGCATCGATATCGACCTGATAGTCCGGCAGCCAGACGCTTTCGCTGCGCTCGGCGGTGCTTTCGAAACCTTCCTTGAGCCATAGCAGGCCACGGTCATCCCAGTGCATCGCCACCGCCACGCCGTAGCCGATCACCGCAGCTGCGGCCAGGGCGAAGGGCCAGCGCCGGTAAAAGCGGCGCTTGATTTTGGGGGAGGCGGAGGCGCTGGACATGCGGGGTATTCCTGGGGAAATAGGCTAGGGTTTGCGCATTATCCGGATGGGTTGTGAAAAAAACGGTAAACCGCGTCGTCCGCATCGCGGATGAATCCGCTCCTACAGGGACGGCGCAGTCGCTGGTAGGAGCGGATTCATCCGCGATGCAGGCGACGCGGTCTCAGATCAAAGCACCCGGCTCTCGAAGCGGCTCACACCCGGCAGCTCCAGCACCAGCTCATCACCCACATTGAACGGCCCAACGCCGGCCGGCGTACCGGTCAGGATCACATCCCCCGCCTGCAGCGAAAAACATTTGGCCATGTGCTGAATGATCGGCACGATCGGGTTGAGCATCATCGCGCTGTTGCCATCCTGGCGAACCTCACCATTGATAGTCAGGCGCACCGGGATATCAGTCACGTCTTCGAACGCGGAAGCCGAAACGAACGGTGGTAACACACAAGCACCGTCGAAGCTTTTGCAGAGTTCCCACGGCAAACCTTTTTCCTTGAGCTTGGACTGCAGGTCGCGCAGGGTCAGATCCAACGCCGGCGCGTAACCGGAAATGGCGTCGAGCACTTCTTCTTCCGAAGCATGCGCGGACAGTGACTTGCCCAGCAGCACGGCGATTTCCGCCTCGTAATGCACCGAGCCACGGTCAGTTGGGATCTTGAATCCACCTTCCAGCGGCACCACGCAGCTGCCCGGCTTGATGAACAGCAGCGGCTCGGTCGGAATGGGGTTGTCCAGTTCCTTGGCATGCTCGGCATAGTTGCGGCCGATGCACACCACCTTGCCCAGCGGGAAGTGGATGCGCGTGCCGTCTACGTACTGGTGCTGGTAACTCATGGCCGACTCCTTCTGACTGCTTTTTATTCAGGAGCGAAGATCTTACCCGGATTCATGATGCCGTTAGGGTCGAAGACGGCCTTTATTGCCTTCATGCAGGCAATTTCATCCGGCGAGCGGCTGTAGCCCAGGTAGTCGCGCTTGGTCATGCCCACGCCATGCTCGGCGGAGATCGAGCCGTTGTAGCGCTGGACGATCTCGAACACCCATTTGTTGACCTTGGTGCACGAGGCGAAGAAGTCGTCCTTGCTCATGTGCTCGGGCTTGAGAATGTTCAGGTGCAGGTTGCCGTCGCCGATGTGGCCGTACCAGACCACCTCGTAGTCGGGGTAATGCTGGTTGACGATGGCATCGATGTCGCGCAGGAAGGCGGGCACCTTGGAAACCGTGACCGAGATGTCGTTCTTGTACGGCGTCCAGTGCGAGATGGTTTCCGACAGGTACTCGCGCAGTTTCCACAGGTTTTTCAGCTGGGTTTCGCTCTGGCTCATCACCCCGTCAAGCACCCAACCTTGCTCGACGCAGTGCTCGAAGGTGGCCAGCGCTTCGTTGGCCACCTCTTCGGTGCTGGCCTCGAATTCCAGCAAGGCATAGAACGGGCAGTCGGTGGCGAACGGCGCAGGCACGTCGCCGCGGGCCATGATCTTGGCCAGGCCCTTGTCGGAGAAGAACTCGAACGCGGTCAGGTCGAGGTTGCCCTGGAAGGCATGCAGCACCGGCATGATCGAGTCGAAGTCAGGGGTACCCAGCACCATCGCAGTGAGATTGCGCGGGGCGCGGTCCAGGCGCATGGTCGCCTCGACCACGAAGCCCAGAGTGCCTTCGGCGCCGATGAACAACTGGCGCAGGTCGTACCCGGTGGCGTTCTTGATCAAGTCCTTGTTCAACTCGAGCAGTTCACCCTTGCCGGTGACCACTTTGAGGCCGGCCACCCAGTTGCGGGTCATGCCGTAGCGAATCACCTTGATGCCACCGGCATTGGTGCCGATATTGCCGCCAATCTGGCTGGAGCCACTGGAAGCGAAATCCACCGGGTAATAAAGGCCCTGCTCTTCGGCGAACGCCTGCAACTGGCGGGTGATCACCCCTGGCTGGCAGACCACGGTGCGGTCGAAGGCGTTGAAGTCGAGAATCTGATTCATGTAGTCGAAAGCGACCACCACCTCGCCATTGGCTGCCACAGCGCCGCCGGAAAGCCCGGTACGGCCACCGGAGGGCACCAGCGCGACCTGATGGCGGTTGGCCCAGGCGACGATTGCCTGAACCTGTTCTACGCTCTTGGGCAACACGATGGCGCTGGGGGCGGGCGGGTAGTGCTTGGTCCAGTCCTTGCCAAAAGCTTCCAGGGAAGCGGCGTCAGTCAGGACCTTGCCAGGGTCGACAAGGGTCATCAGTTCATCAATTGCAGCGGGTAAGGTCATCGCTGGAACTCTCGACTTATTCATAGTCACCCTGAGCACGCTTCACCTGTCGGGATAAGCTCAGATTGTGTCGCGTATGCTAGCATAGCCCTCCCGCTGTTCATGCTAAGGCCCGCGCTGCGCCTAGCATCACTCCTCGCCATTTTTTCTCCGGGATACAGGTTTACGCAGATGAGCAAGACTTCTCTCGACAAGAGCAAGATCCGGTTCCTTCTTCTTGAAGGTGTGCACCAGAACGCGGTCGATACCCTCAAGGCTGCCGGCTACACCAACATCGAATACCTCACTGGTTCGTTGCCCGAAGCCGAGCTTAAGGAAAAGATCGCTGATGCCCACTTCATCGGCATCCGTTCGCGTACCCAGCTGACCGAAGAGATCTTCGACTGCGCCAAGAAACTGGTCGCCGTGGGCTGCTTCTGCATCGGCACCAACCAGGTCGACCTGGAAGCTGCCCGTGAACGCGGTATCGCCGTGTTCAACGCACCGTACTCGAACACCCGTTCGGTGGCCGAGCTGGTGCTGGCCGAAGCCATCCTGCTGCTGCGCGGCATCCCTGAGAAAAACGCTTCCTGCCACCGTGGCGGCTGGATCAAGAGCGCGGCCAACTCGTTCGAGATCCGTGGCAAGAAGCTGGGCATCGTCGGCTACGGCTCGATCGGCACCCAGCTGTCGGTACTGGCTGAAAACCTCGGCATGCAGGTCTACTTCTACGACCCGCTGACCAAGCTGCCGCTGGGCAACGCCGTGCAGGTCACCAGCCTCAACGAGCTGCTGGGCCTGGCCGACATCGTCTCGCTGCACGTGCCTGAGCTGCCGTCCACCCAGTGGATGATCGGCGAGAAAGAAATCCGTGCGATGAAGAAGGGCGCGATCCTGATCAACGCCGCCCGTGGCACCGTGGTCGAGCTGGACCACCTGGCCGCCGCGATCAAGGACAAGCACCTGATCGGCGCCGCCATCGACGTGTTCCCGGTCGAGCCGCGCTCCAACGACGAAGAGTTCGAAAGCCCGCTGCGCGGCCTGGACAACGTGATCCTGACCCCGCACATCGGCGGCTCGACCGCCGAGGCCCAAGCCAACATCGGCCTGGAAGTCGCCGAGAAACTGGTCAAGTACAGCGACAACGGTACCTCGGTGTCCTCGGTCAACTTCCCGGAAGTGGCGCTGCCGGCGCACCCAGGCAAGCACCGCCTGCTGCACATTCACGAAAACATCCCGGGCGTGCTCAGCGAGATCAACAAAGTCTTCGCCGAGAACGGGATCAACATCTCTGGTCAGTTCCTGCAGACCAACGAGAAAGTGGGTTACGTGGTCATCGATGTCGATGCCGAGTATTCGGACCTGGCGCAAGAGAAGCTGCAGCACGTCAAGGGCACCATCCGCTCGCGCGTACTGTTCTGAGCTTGATCGCTGGATGAAAAAGGGAGGCCCTGGTGGCCTCCCTTTTTTTGTCAGCGAAATCGGTTTCGTCTGCTTCGCGGGCAAGCCCGCTCCCACAGGTACTGCACAGCCCTTGAAGCTTGTGCTTTCCCTGTGGGAGCGGGCTTGCCCGCGAAGGGTTCAGCACCTACTTCACAGTAACAGTGACCTTTTTCGACTCGACGCTCGGCTTGAACGGCACGTGATACTGGTCACCCAGCACCAGTTGCAGGGTGTGCTTGCCCGGCGTCAGGGTGATGGTAGCTTCGGTCTGCGCCTTGCCAAAATGCAGCACCTGCGGGCCGGCCGGCAGTGCGGTGCCGGCTTCCGGCATCAGGCTGGTGGGCAGCGGCATATCCGCCACGGGTTCCTTGTCGACATCCACCAGCAGGTGGTGATGGCCGGTGTGCGGGGTCTGGTCACCCGCTGGTTTGAGATCCATGCCCTCGATACCAAACTTGACGGTGAAGGTCTTGTCGACCGTGGCACCGTCGGCGGGGGAAACGATGAAGACCTTGGCATCCTTGGGCGGCTCCTGGCTCTTCAGTGCATCCGCAGCGCTGGCCAATACCGAGGCCCCCATCAGCAGACCGGCAACGGCAGCACGCGAAAATAGGCTGTTCATTCACTTCTCCTGTGATTCACTTAAAAGCCACCACCAGAAAAATCCTACGGCGGCGGTAGTTCACCATAGCCCACAAAGAGAAATATTTCAGTTAGGGTTAAACCTCGCCAAGGCTTCAAGGTCATAGGCTGCGCTCGACCACGGCGAGGAAGAAAGTCGTGGCGAAAGTTATTCATTTGCCAAAAAAAGGGGCATTACATGCGTTCGACCATAGGCGTACTGCTGGCAGTACTCATCACGCCATTGGCTCAAGCCGAGCTGATAGACGAAATAGCCGACCGGGGCGAACTGCGCATTGCCGTGCAGGCCGATAACGCGCCGTACTCGTTCAAGGAAAATGAGCGCCTGACCGGTTTTGAAATCGAACTCGGCCAGGAGCTGGCCCGCGAGCTGGACCTGCGGGCGGAGTTCGTCGAAGCGCCGGCCGCAGAAGTGCTGCCGGGTGTGGAAAGCGGCAAGTACGATGTCGCCCTGACGCCGTCGACCGAATCGCCAGCCAATGATGGCCCGCTCGATGTGAGCCTGCCAATTGGTGAGAAGAAACTGGTGATTCCGTTCCAGAAAGACAACCCGGCATTCGAGAGTGCGGTGAACAACGCGCTGCAGCGGCTCAAGGACAGCGGCCGCACGGCTGAGCTTGAACAGAAGTGGTTCAAGGGTGTGCCGCAGACGGCTGCCGGGCAGTAGTTGATTTATTGCCCGTACCGGCCCTTTCGCGGGGCAAGCCCGCTCCCACAATATTGTGAACCCTAACCTATCTGTGGGAGCGGGCTTGCCCCGCGAAGAGGCCGGCGCTGACCAGCAGAGTGGGCCTCTCAGAACAGGTCACTGCCACGACGCCGGAACCAGCCGGTCAACGATAGCCGCTCACGCCCGGCGGGCAGCACTTCGTGGGGCACCTCGCCCGAAAGGAAGATCACCAGGGTGCCGGCCACGGGCTGCACGTCGTGCACCACATCATCCGCCAGGAACATGCGCAACTGGCCGCCATCCTGCGGCTGCCAGTTCTCATTGAGGTACAGCACAGCGGAAACCATACGCCGGTCGTCGTCGCGGAAGCGGTCCAGGTGCCGGCGATAGAACGCACCGGGTGGATACAGAGCGAAATGGCATTCGAAGTCTTCGAGGCCAAGGAACAACCCCTGGTTGATGGCCAGGCGCAGCTGGTCCATGACGTCCAGGTAGCGGTCGCAGGCCTCGGCCTGGCCAGGGTCGATCCACTCGATCTGGTCGCCACGGATCGCCTCGCGCACCTCCTGCGCCACGCCACGCCCGACCCCGGCCGGGTTGAGCTGGCCTTCGGCATCACGCCGCCGACATTCGGTCGCCAGCGCGCGCACCAGTTCGCCAGGCACGAACAGAGCCTGCTGCGACCAACCATGGGTTGCCAGATCGTCGACGACGGCCGCTAGCATCGGGTGTTCAAGGGAGATGTGCATGGCGCGCATCATATCCATAAGCCCTGCACTCGCACAGCGCCACTTGGCCGAGAATCACGCGCCCGTCTCGACAAACCGGCGCCGAGCCAAGGACAATAGCCCACTGCCGACAGGAGTCCTGAATGCGCCGTCTGTTTTCCCTGCTTCTGCTGATGATCTGCACCATGCCTGTCTGGGCAGACAGCCTCGATCAGCTGTACAAGGCCGCCGGCTGGCCCGACCAGCGCGCCCACTTCAACGATGCCGTGAGCGCCGCCCAGCAGCGCTACCGTAACAGCCTGCCGCCTACGGTTTACCAGGCGCTGGTCAACAACAGCAATCAGCGCTTCCAGGCCGAGGGCATGGACCGCCGTGCCCAGGCGCAACTGCGCAGCGCGTTGCCCAACCCGGCGCCAGCGCTGGCCTTCTTCCAGTCACCGCTGGGCCGCAAGATCGTCGCCGCCGAACTGCTGGCCACGCGCAAGGACCAACTGGCCAAGAACGCCAAGGGCCTGCCGAAAATCCAGGCCAGCGACAACCGCCTGCTGATCATCGGCCACCTGGCCCAGGCACTGCCGGCCCGCGAAGCCGGTGCCGAAGTCAGCCTGGCGATTGCCGGGGTGGCCGCCGACAGCCTCAGCTCGATGATCCCCGGCCTGTTCGGTGGCGGCCAGGCACAGGGCCTGCTCGATGGCCAGCGCCAGCGGCTGATGAATCAGATCGGCGAAGACCTCAACAATACGTTGCTGTATGTCTACCGCGACCTGTCCGACGCCGAACTCGAAGAATTCGCCACGTTCGCCGAATCGCCGGAAGGCAAGGCCTACTACCAGGCCGCAGTCGCCGCCGTGCGTGCGGGGCTGGCGGTCGGCCAGAGCGGCGCCAACCTCAAGTGATCAGCCCAGCCGCTGGTCGATGAAGTCGAAGTAACGCTGACGGATGCTCGGCAGCTCGTTGGCCAAATGGTGACGGGCCTCGGGCAGCATCAGGATCTGCGGCTCGCTGAACTTGGCCTTGAGCACCTTGAGGTTGTAGGGCCAATCCACTGTGCCGTCAGCTTCACCTTGCACAATCAACGGCTGCCGCGTGCTGCACGGGGCGGCTTCAATGCGCTTGACCCACGCCATCAGCGCACCGACCCAGGCGGTCGGCAGGCGCCGGGGTTGCAGCGGGTCGGATTGCAGAAACGGCAAGAAGGTCGGGTCGTTGCTGTTCTCACTGAAGCGCCGCTCGATGCCATTGACGAAGTGGCGCAACACCCGATAACTGAATTTCGACCAGCGCCAGGCCCGTGGCCGCACCAGCGGCGCCAGGAGAATCACCTGGCCATCGATCGGGCTTTGCGCGCCCTGGTGCAGCAAGTGATCCACCGCAATCGCCCCGCCCGTGCTCTGCCCGCACAGGTGCCACGGGCGCGGCAGCTCAAGGTGGCGCGCCTGCTCGAACAAGGCCTCCAGCACCTGCTGGTACAACGCAAAATCCGTGATGCTGGCCCGCTCGCCGCTGGACAGCCCGTGCCCCGGCAGGTCGCAACTGATGACCGCATAACCCTGATTCAACGCCCACTCGATCACGTGCCGATACAGGCCCATGTGGTCGTAGTAACCATGCAGTAGAAACAGCGTCGCCATCGGCTGCGCCGGTAGCCAGGCTTGCCCGACCAAATCGAACCCCGCTGCCTGGAACCCACCCAGCCAGCTCTGTACGGGCAGGTTCAGGCCATAGAAGCGCTGATAGTCCTGCGCCAAGGCAGACAACGGCTGGCGAGCGCTGAACGGCGCAAGGCTTGGGCGCAGGCGGTCGGGGTGAAGAGCAGCAGGCATCGGGTATATCCACAGCGAAGCGAGTATTGACCTGTGATATTCAGCTCTTGGCCCCATCGTGGCAAGCTTGGAAATATCGCTGCCGAACGACGCAGATCCCTGTGGGAGCGGGCTTGCCCCGCGAACGCGTCAGTCACGGCTACATCTTCATCCGATCTGGCGCATTCGCGGGGCAAGCCCGCTCCCACAAGGGATTTGCGCCGCATCCAGCAATGTGGAAATTCCATGCAGCGCGGCATTTTGAAATCGACCCCGGCCATTCTGGCACTGCTGATCGGCGCCGCCGTGCTCTGGTGGGCCTACGACAGCTTCCAATCACGCTACCTGCGCCCGTTCGACAACCAGGCCACGCTGTTCGACGGCAGCCAGCTGCGCCTGCCCGTCGAACTCGCGGGCCCCGGCCCGATCCGCGTGGTGCACTTCTGGGACCCGGCCTGCCCCTGCAACGTCGGCAACCAGCAGCACCTGGGCGAGTTGGTGAGCCACTTCGCAGGCAACGACGTGACCTTCCACGTGGTTCAAAAGCCCGGCAGCCACGGCCAGTTGCCGGCCAACCTCGCCAGCCTTCAGCCCATCGCCCACTTACCTGGCAGCGAACAACTGCCCGCCTCCCCCGCCGTGGCAATCTGGGATCGCCAGGGGAATCTGGCCTACTTCGGCCCCTACAGCGAAGGCGCGGTGTGCAACGCCAGCAACAGCTTCGTCGAACCGATCCTCAAGGCGCTGCTCGATGGTCGGCAGGTCACCGCGTCGAACACCCTGGCCGTCGGCTGCTACTGCCCCTGGGCCGGCTGACGAACCCGCGCCGGATTTCCCACCACCACCGCGCCCGCCGGCACATCGCGGGTTACCACGCTGCCAGCGCCGACCACCGCGTTATCGCCAATGGTCACCCCCGGCAGGATGATCGCTGCACCGCCGATCCACACATTGTTGCCGATAGTCACCGGCCGCCCGCTTTCCAGCCCGCTGCGCCGCTGCTCGGGGTCGAGCGGGTGGTCGGCGGTATAGATCTGCACCGCCGGGCCGATCTGGCAGTCGTCGCCGATGCGCACCGGCACCACGTCGAGGATCACGCAGTTGAAGTTCATGAAGGTGTTGCGGCCGACGCTGATGTTGTAGCCGTAATCGCAGAAGAACGGCGGGCGGATCACCGTGCCTTCGCCAACATGGCCGAAGTGTTCGGCGAGCAGACCGTTGCGCGCGTCGTTGAGCAGCTCGACGCTGGTGTTGTAACGGTGCATCCAGTGCTTGTTGGCGATCTGCTCGGCCTGCAGCTCGGGGCAACTGGCGTGATAGAGCTGGCCTGTGAGCATTTTCTGTTTTTCGCTGAGGGACATGGAAACTCCTATCGGGGGACTATGCTCTGTGCGCGAATCCGTCGATGATCGGACCACAGTTTCCGCTCGATTGCACAAGGAGTCACGATGAAGCGCAGCCTGACCCTGTTGGCCGTGGTGATAGCCGTGGCCGCCGGCGCCGGTTACTGGTACGTGCACGGTAAACTGCCGCAACGCGACGGCGAGGTAGCGATGGCCGGCCTGCAGGCCCCGGTAAGCGTGCGTTATGACGCCCGCGGCGTGCCGCACCTGCAGGCGCAGAACGAAGCGGACCTGTACCGCGCCCTGGGCTATGTGCATGCCCAGGACCGACTGTTCCAGATGGAGATCATGCGCCGCTTGGCGCGTGGCGAACTGGCCGAGGTGCTGGGCAAAAAGTTGCTGCCCACCGACACCCTGTTCCGTAGCCTGCGCATCCGCGACCAGGCGGCGTCGATGGTGCAGCGCCTGGACCGCCAATCAGCCGCTTGGCAAGCCCTGCAAGCCTACCTTGATGGCGTCAACAACTGGCAGGCCAGCCACCCCAAACCCATGGAGTTCGACCTGCTCGGCATCGCGCCCAGGCCGTTCACGGCTGAAGACACCCTGAGCATCGCCGGCTACCTGGCCTACAGTTTTGCCGCTGCATTCCGTACCGAGCCTGCGCTCACCTACATTCGCGACCAGCTCGGCCCGCAATACCTGAAAATCTTTGACCTCGACTGGCAGCCAGACGGCGCATTGGGCACACCGCTGGCCACAGCTGACTGGCAAAGCCTGGAAGCCCTCGCCCGGCTCAGCCACGAAGCACTTGGCGATGCCGGCATTCCGCAGTTCGAGGGCAGCAACGCCTGGGCCGTGGCCGGCAGCCGCACCCGCAGCGGCAAGCCGTTACTGGCCGGTGACCCGCACATCAGCTTTGCGGTGCCAGCGGTCTGGTACGAGGCCGAACTGTCAGCGCCGGGGTTCAACCTGTATGGCTATTTCCAGGCACTCAACCCGTTCGCGCTGCTCGGCCACAACCGCGACTTCGGCTGGAGCCTGACCATGTTCCAGAACGACGATGTCGATCTGATCGCGGAAAAGACCAACCCGGCCAACAGCGATCAGGTCATGGTCGATGGCCAATGGCGAACACTGGAAAGGACTCAGCAGCAGATCGCCGTCAAAGGCGAGCAGCCGGTCACCGTCGAACTGCGTCGCTCACCCCACGGCCCGATCGTCAATGAAGTGCTGGGCGCAACTGCTGGCGCAGCGCCGATCGCCATGTGGTGGGCGTTTCTGGAAACCGAAAACCCGATCCTCGAAGGTTTCTACCAGCTCAACCGCGCCGACACCCTGGCGAAAATGCGCGAGGCGGCGGCCAAGGTTCAGGCACCGGGGCTCAATTTCGTCTGGGCCAATGCCAGGGGCGATATTGGCTGGTGGGCTGCCGCGCAACTGCCGATACGCCCGGATGGCGTCAACCCGACGTTCATCCTCGATGGCTCAAGCGCACAAGCCGACAAGCTGGGCTTCTACCCCTTCAGCGTCAACCCGCAACAGGAAAACCCGGCCAGCGGCTACATCGTTTCGGCCAACTACCAGCCGCCCGCCGTGGTGCCGGTCCCGGGCTACTACAACCTGCCGGACCGGGGCCGACAGCTGGACCGCCACCTGGCCAACCCGGACGTGACGTGGGACATCGACAACAGCCAAGCGCTGCAACTGGACACTGCCAACGATTACGGCCCACGCACTCTGGCGCCGTTACTGGCGACCTTGCGCAGCATCGCCCAGGGCGATGAGGAAAAAGAGCTGGTCGAGCAACTGGCGGCCTGGCGCGGTGACTACCCGCTGGACTCGACCAGCGCCACACTGTTCAACCAATTCCTCTATCAGCTGGCGTATGCCGCATTACATGACGAACTCGGCGACACCTGGTTCCCGATACTGATCAGCACCCGCGCCATCGACGCCGCGCTGCCACGCTTGGCCGCCGACGCCGAATCGCCGTGGTGGAGCACCCGCGGCGCCAATGAACGTACCGACCGCGCCGCCGTCGTGCGCATCGCCTGGCAGCAGACCCTCAGGCACCTGGACGAGACCTTTGGTAAAGACCCGGCCAGCTGGCAATGGGGCAAGGCCCATACCCTGACACACAACCATCCGCTGGGTGTGAAGATGCCGCTGAACCTGATTTTCAATGTCGGGCCGTTTGCCGCACCGGGGACGCATGAGGTGCCCAACAACCTGTCGGCGAAGATTGGTCCGGCGCCATGGCCGGTGACGTATGGGCCTTCGACACGGCGGCTGATCGACTTCGCCGATGCCGGGCAGGCGCTGACCAGCAACCCGGTCGGACAGAGTGGGGTGCCGTTCGACAAGCACTACTCGGATCAGGCCGCGGGGTACATCGAGGGGCGCTATCAGCGGGCGCAGATGGGGGTGATTCCGGCGCAGAGCACGCTCAGGCTGGTGCCAGCACATTAGCCAAGTGGGAGCGGCTTTAGCCGCGAAGCAAGCGACGCGGTGGATGGCACCGGCTTCGCCGGTGTTCGCGGCTGAAGCCGCTCCCACTGGGATTCGCATACATCAGCCACTATCGGCCACAAACAAAAACGCCGACGCAAATGCGTCGGCGTTTTTCATAGCGTGAAGAATCAGAACGCCGGCAGAACCGCACCGCTGTACTTCTTGGCGATGAATTCTTTCACTTCAGGGCTGGTCAGCGCTTTGGCCAGCTTCTGGATAGCCTCGCTGTCCTTGTTGTCCGGGCGGGCCACCAGGAAGTTCACGTACGGCGAGTCGCTGCCCTCGATTACCAGCGCGTCCTTGGCCGGGTTCAGGCCCGCTTCCAGTGCGTAGTTGGTGTTGATCATGTCCAGGTCGACCTGGTCGATGACACGCGCCAGCATGGCCGATTCCAGCTCGCGGAACTTCAGGTTCTTCGGGTTCTCGGCGATGTCTTTCGGCGTGGCCAGGGCGTTTTTCGGGTCTTTCAGCGTGATCAGGCCGGCCTTCTGCAGCAGGATCAGGGCGCGGCCGCTGTTGCTGCCTTCGTTCGGGATGGCAACGGTGGCGCCGTCCTTGAGCTCGGACAGGTTCTTGATCTTCTTCGAGTAGCCACCGAACGGTTCGACGTGAACGCCGATCACGGTTTCCAGGTGGGTGCCTTTGCCTTCGTTGAAGCTCTTCAGGTACGGCAGGGTCTGGAAGTAGTTGGCGTCCAGGCGTTTTTGATCAACTTGCACGTTCGGCTGCACGTAGTCGGTGAAGACCTTGATCTGCAGGTCCACGCCTTCTTTGGCCAGGGTCGGCTTGATCAGCTCGAGGATTTCGGCGTGGGGCACCGGGGTCGCGGCAACCACCAGTTTCTCGGCGGCGGCAGCCAGGCCGGAGAACGACAGGGCGGCGGCCAGGGCGGTGGTCAGCAGGGTCTTCTTCATGGTGGTCCTTGTTCTGTTTCTGGCCATCGGCGATGGCGAAGTCGGTGCCCAACCGTTTCATCAGCGGGCGTGAAGCGGAAGATACCGAGATTTTTTATTCCGCAACAATACCTTTTAATTAGCTACTTATTCCAAAAACAAAATGCCACCACCGGCTTTGCTTATGAGCGATGTCTAGCGCGCGGGGTCCGGCAGGTCGAGATCCTCCGGCAGGATCTCTTCACTGTCGTTGACCAGCAGCGCGAAGTGGATGATGTTCTCGAGCTCGCGGGTATTGCCGGGCCAGGCGTGGGCTTCCAGCACCTGCTGGGCCGCCTCGCTGATGAGTGGCACCGGGCGCTGCAGGCGAGCGGTGTAGATGCCGACGAAGTATTCGGCCAGAGGCAGAATATCGCCGCGCCGTTCGCGCAGCGGTGGCAGCTCCAGTGCGCCTTCGCGCAGGTACTGGTACAAGCGCTCGTTGAACCTGCCGGCCTTGACTACCCGCGCCAGGTCGATGCTGGTGGCGGCCACCAGGCGCACATCCACCGGTTGCGGCTGCTGGGCGCCGACTCGGGTGACTTCGCGGTTTTCCAGCGCGGCCAGCAGCTTGCCCTGGATTTCCAGCGGCAGGTCGGCGATTTCGTCCAGGTACAACGTGCCGCCATTGGCCGAGCCGAACCAGCCGGCGCGGCTGCTGGCGGTACCGCCGTGGGTGCCGGCGCTGTAGCCGAACAGCTCGGCATCGGCGTAGGTGGGGCTGATGGCCGCGCAGTTGACCGAGACGAACAACCCGCTACGGTCGCTGGCGCGGTGAATTTGCCGGGCCAGCAGCTCCTTGCCGGTGCCGGTCTCGCCGCGGATCAGCACCGGCAGCGGCTGCGGCGCCAGCCGTTCCAGGGCCTGGCGCAACTGCTGCGAGCGTGGGTCGATGAACACCAGCGCCTTGGCTCGGATGCTCAAGGGGCTCTTGTCCAGTTCAGGGAAGGTCAGCAACGGCTGGCCGAATGGGTTTTGCAAGGTCATGACGAACTCCCGCCCCAGGCCTCCAGCGGCCGGGCGTCAGGCTAACGGTAAACAGTAGGGCCGATCAGGCGCGGCGCAGTGCGCGCTGCTCGACCCGGCTTTGCAGGCGATACAGGTAGGCGAAACCCTGCTCCCAGCGTTCATGCCCGGACTTGACGTTGATGTGCCCGGCGTTGCTCAGCAAACCCGCTTCGGCGCCCCAGGCCTGAGCGAGGTACAGCGCGCGCGGCACGCTCACTGCCGGGTCGTTGTCGGAGCTGACCACCTGGCTGGGGAATGGCAATGCCTGCAGCGGGATTGGCGCGAAGTTGCGCAGGGCGGGCGCGCAGGTTGGCCGCTCGACGTCCGCTGGCGCTACCAGCAACGCTCCGCGTACACGACGCAGCAAAGTCGGGTTGGCCTGCTCGGCCCAATGGGCGACGGTGATGCAGCCCAGGCTGTGGGCGATCAGAATCACCGGCGAATCATCAGCGGCGATGGCCTGCTCCAGCGCTTGGACCCAGTCCTGGCGCTGTGGGGTGAGCCAGTCGTGCTGTTCGACCCGGGCGCTGTTGGGCAGGGTGCGCTGCCAGTGACTCTGCCAATGGTTGTCTGGCGATCCTTGCCAGCCCGGCACAATCAGGTAACGAATCGACTCATTGCGCATGGGGACGCCTCCGGTAAGTATGCGTGCTTGGAGACAAGTATAGGGAGAGGGTTATATTCGTAAAGGAATAAGAAGCTATTTATTAATAACCAAAAATTCAATAGCCGCTTACCCAGTGGGAGCGGCTTTAGCCGCGAAGCAAACGCCGCGGTGGATGGCACCGGCTTCGCCGGTGTTCGCGGCTGAAGCCGCTTGTGTCTTGAAGGGGGATTAGAATCTGGAGTGAGAGCGGTGAATGACAAGCTGAGTGCCGCAGGTGCCACGAGCACGAGTGGGAGCACAAGCTGTCATTCACCGTTCCACTTTGGCAAGAGCCCGAACAGTTGGATGCGGCTCTGACCTCGAATCACAAGCGTGGGCCAAGCCAAAGTCCTCTCACTGTGTTGAGTTTAGGAGGTTTTGGTGATGGCTTCCTTCTTGGGAATCGATGTTTCC